>JBIOWC010000566.1:0-6639 GCA_044868105.1 Blastocatellia bacterium | reverse complement strand
AACCACTCAATATATGACGCCCGAACAGATGCGAGGACTTGAGGTAGATAACCGGGCAGACATCTTCAGTTTGGGTGTCGTGCTTTATGAGATGATCACCGGCGCACGGCCGTTTATAGGGGCAACGGGCAGCGATTTGATTGTTGCCGTATTACAACAGTCGCCTCTCCCGCTCGTTCATTATACTCCTGAGGCCCCTACAGAACTTCAGCGGATTATCACTAGAGCCCTGCACAAAAATAAAGAGGAACGTTATCAAGTAATCGAAGAGTTGATTGCTGATTTAAAGGGCTTAGAGCGGCAACCGGAAAACCAAAGTGAGCGCCGGCGTTCTACGCTTCCGATGCCGGACCCAAGAACCGAGAGTCCAACAAAGATAATGACCGCCTCTCAGGTCGTCATTGATACGCCTAAGGGGCAGGTCGTTCATAGCGATATGGCCCTTGCCCAGGATACGCTTCACACCGGGCACTATTTTACTAAACTCAAAGGCCGTCAGCCGCTGGCGTTAATCGCGCTAGCGGCAATCATGCTTATTCTCAGCGGCGGCGCTTACTGGTTAATTAAGCGACTCAATCAACCGCCACCGCCTTCGCCGGTTCAGATCAGCCGCCTCACCTCAATCGGGAGAGTTCCGATTGCCGCCGTTTCGCCGGATGGAAAATACATCGTTTATGTCCAAAAAGATGGGGATAAACAAAGCCTGTGGCTCAAACAAGTAAGCACAACCAGCGCCGCCCAGATTGCGCCACCGATTGAAGGAGGTTACAGCGGCTTAATTTTTTCGCAAGACGGCAATTACATTTACTACACCTTGCGATTGCCGCCTTACGACCTGCGCAGGAGTGGCGACCTCTATCAAATGCCCATACTCGGCGGGACCGCCAGAAAGTTAATCTCTGATTTGCGCTCCTGCATTACGCTCTCGCCAGATGGTCAACAGATAGCCTTTATTCGAATGTCAACAGACAATCAAGCCGCCTATTTAATGACCGCTAAGGCAGACGGCAGTGAAGAGCAAAAAGTGGCCGAGCGGGTTCGCCCGGCCTTCTTCGAGCAGATTTCCTGGTCCCCTGACGGCAAAGTGATTGCCTGTGGAGTTTTTGACCCCTCGCAAAGTCCAGCCTGGAGTTTGGTTGGCGTGTCACCCCAAACCGGGGTCGAGCAGTCCCTTTCGACTCAGCGGTGGGATCTCATTGGCTTTATTGAGTGGCTTCGTGATGGCAGTGGATTGATTGTGAATGCCAATGACCAGTTAGCCAACCCGACACAATTATGGAAGATAGCTTATCCACAGGCTGAGGCCCAAAAGATCACCACTAACTTGGACCAGTATCGCGGAGTTTCTATCACAGCAGATGGCCGCTCGCTGGTCTCCGTTCAGGATACTCGTCTGACGAATATTTACATCATAGAACCGGGTGCTGATCCGAGCAGCGCCAGAATGCTTAACTCTGAAATCATCAGCAGCAATCAAGGCGGGGCCGCTTATGACTGGACGCCTGACGGCAAAATCGTCTACACCGCAAGTTTGAGCGGCACTTACGAACTTTGGATAATGGAAGCAGACGGAACCGGCAACCGACAATTAACTGTTGATGCCTATGCTCGACGGCTGTCGGTCTCGCCGGATGGCCGCTATATCGTTTTCGGTTCTTATGGTAATAGAGGTTTTCATATCTGGAGGGCCGATATAACGGGCGGCAACCTGAAGCAGTTGACGAATGGCGGCGGCGAGGCCTATCCAAAATGCTCACCTGATGGCAAGTGGGTAGTCTATGAAAGTATGGAGTCCAGTGAAGCGCGATCGTGGAAAGTCCCAATTGACGGCGGCGAACCGGTACCCATAAGCGATAAGGGGTTCTTCAGACCCTCCATTTCGCCCGACGGGAAGTTAATGGCTAACTTGCATAATGACAAGCAAAATAATCGGACAGATTTAGTGATTACAAATTTAGAAACCGGGAAACCGATAAAGACCCTGAATGTTTCTTACATCCAATGGATGCCAGACAGTCGAAATTTGCTTTGTTATTCTTCACAAGATAAGAACATTTTGAAACAGCCCATTGATGGTGGTCCACCAAAACCTTTGACCAGTTTCCAATCGGAGTTTACGTTCGCTTGCGCTTTATCGCCTGATGGAAAGCATCTCGTTTTGTCGCGCGGTTCATTTAGTAGCGATGTCGTGTTAATCAGATTTAAATAAAGGTGGCCGCCTTAATCCCTTCTGTCAGTCAATCTCACGCAAGATAATCGGAATGCATACCTTGTTGGAAGCCGTGACTACTTGTTTGAAAATCCAAACACCAGAAAACCAGTTACGGATTTTAAGGAGGCGTGGTGTTCTGCTCCAGGCTTTTTTATGCACGTTCTAATAAATCATCCCTTCCTGAATTGATAACCAATCCCTATGAGTAGAATATCTATTTCGGTTGGTTAACGATTTTCCCGGCGTTCGGTGTGATGATTTTATAAACGGATTTCCCCTTCTGACTGACCGAACTGTATGGTGGTCCCAACGCTTAAGCTGACGCTGCGGCCGGGTTCAACATCGGCCACCTGGCCGTCGGCTCTTGTGCTGACCCATTTACCGTTACTCAAATTTTTAAGACCCCACAGATTTTTACTGGTCGGATGCTGAGTGACGGCCGCAAGCGGCAGAGAAAAGTCGTATAGTCTCCCTTCTTCAAGGTGGTGTGGGAATAACTGCGTGTCGTAGTTTAGCATCACTACATTTTTACCGATGCGGATACGCGGCGGCAGGGTGAGTTGGGCAGCACAGGACCAACATAAACCCGGAAGGCCGCCGGTGACTTTCAACTGGTCCCCGTCGTAGAAGTTTTCGAGCGTGCAATAAGAACAATAAATGATGGCGTCGCGCAGTCGTACCATCGCCGCCCGCCATTCACTCTCGCGCACACGACTGTGGGGGTTGTGCAATCCTTCGGTGAATGCTCTGGTAAAGATGTCGCGAAGGAATCGCGGATAGATGCGCCAAAAAGCCAGCGCATTATCGTGGATGCCGGGAACCGGAGCATTCGATTTGTCTACGGGGTCGAAGATAAAGAGCGGTTCGGTGCCGTATAACTTATTCATCGCCGGCAAGTCGAGGCATTTGATCTCCGTCTCCCGCTTGCCTTCGAGCGGGTGATGCACCATCAGCATGTAAAAAATCAATACCGAAAGCGAGAAGAGATCGGTTTGTGTACTGGGGCGAGCCTCGCCGCGCACCACCTCGGGAGCCATGAAGCGCGGCGTGCCGAGTACGCCAAGCGTGTAGGCTCCATCGACTGCGACATTATCATTATCGCAAATCAGCACCTCGCCGCTATCCGGTTCAAAGAAAGCGTTGCCGAAGGAGATGTCGCGATAGCAAAAGCCTTGCGAATGCAGGAGCAAATAGTTGTGCGAGAGATTAAGACCCGAGGTAGCAAGGGCGCGAAAGGTGGGTTCAATCTTGCGCTTCATGAGGTCAACAATATTTTTATAGCGCGCCGGGCGCAGGTGCATCACGTAGCCGAAGCCTTGCACCTCGGAGTCTGACGCGAGTTCAAGCGGCCAAAGAAAATGTTCGCTCGGCGCCCCCCGTCGGACCAGCAGTTGAATCGCCGCCCGCTGCTCAGGGGTTGCCATTTGCGGAAAGAACCATTTCAAGGCGACCGCTTCGTTCCCCAGTCGGGCTTTGTAAACTTCGCCTTGCCCGCCAGCCCCAAGCAGTTGTTCTACCGTACAGGGCATCCCTGAAGGCTCTGTGCGAACGGTCTGTCCTTCTCTTAAAATCTGCTCCATAACCCCGCGCCTCAGTTACAGTATATTTCAGTGACTTTCAACCCTCGCCCCGTGCGCCGTCTGCCACGAGGCCAGCTCATTATCCGTAAGATCACAATCTTCCACCTCGGCGATACCTTCCTCGTTCACGCTGATGGCGACGGTGCCGTTGCGGTTGATGCGGCAGCGGCGCATGGTCGCCCGGCCACTCGACCCTACTTGAACGCCTGCACCGGCATTGTAAAAAATTTCGCACGCCTCAATCATCGCTCTCCCCTCATTGCCGATGAATACACCGTCGTCTCCGCCGTCGTGAATCTTGCAGTCGCGCATGGTGAGATGGCCGCCGAAGGTGACCGCCACTTCCGCTTTCTGGTGATTGTAAATCTCACAGTCTTCCAGGGTGGCCAGACCCTTACCATGAATAAAGACGCCGGAATTTTCGCCTTCATAAATCCGACAATGCCGGAAGGTCGCGTGGCCCTCTTCACTGACCCCGATGTTGGCTTTGGCATTAGAGAAAATATTACAGTCTTCAATAAATCCGGCGCCGCGATTCCACACCACCAGGCCAGCGTTTTTCCCATCACGAATCGAACAGCTTTTAATCGTTGGGCTGGCGCCCTCGGTAATTGCCACCCCGACATTTTGGTTGTCGTAAATGTCACACTCCTCCACGGTGCCGGTTGCGGTATCAAAAATATAGATGCCGGAATCAGCGCTGCCGTGGATGCGACATTGGCGAATGAGCGGGTTGGCCTTCGGGTTATGAATTGCAATGCAGGAGAGCGAGTCAGAGGTAATATCACAATTTTCAAGGGTCAATCGGCCTTGCCCAATATCTACGGCAAAGAAACCTTCACTGCCTTGATGACCGACGGCCTCCTGGCGGAGCGTCAAGCCGCGCACGGTTGCCTGATCGGTTTGCATTTTGATGCAACTTTCGCTTGCGCTCGCGAGAATGATCTCCTCGCGCCTGCCGTCACCCACAATCTCAACCAGCTTATCAATGACCAGGCCTTCACTGTATAAACCCGGTCGCACCAGGAGAGACCCGCCGGCCGCTACGTTTTGCATCGCCTCGCGGATAGTTTTGTAGTCTCCGCCCCCGTTCGCAGCGACCACAAGGGTTGCCGAAAGCGGTGACATTTCGGACGCCGTCAGCGAGGGTTGCGCTGGGTCGTTTGCCTGGGTGGCGGGGGCTTTCACGGGAATCGGTTGACGGTCGGCTTGCTCTAGCGCTTCGAGTTCGGTTTCTGAAATAAACCCGAGCGCCAGGGCCCAGGAATTGACCGCCCATCTTGCTGCCGCTTGTTCCATCGCCAGATCATCGTGCAGTCGAGTTGCGAGTTTTGCGAGTAGAACTTCACGCGGCAGTTTATTGTTAGCGGCCAGTAAATCCGCCCCTACGCGCTCTTCCAGGGCGCTTGTGAGCACAGCAACTTCGCGGCGATAGCCGCTACAATAATCTCTTAGCAGCCCTTCACAACGGCGATATTCATGCACCAGAGATGGGCCATAGCGGGCGATAATCTCCACCAGTTTCTGTCTCGGTAACTCGTTCATCAGTTCTTCTCTTCAGACGGCTCGCCGGCGCTGCCCGCCACCTCTTCCAGGGCTTTCTGAGAAACAGGCTCTTGCACTTTTTCTTCCTGAACCGGCGCCGGAGGCGATGTTATTGCAGGTTCCAGGGCCTCCATGCGACAGATGATGCCGAGTGTGCAATCGTCGCCGCTTCCCATGCGTGTGGCCTCTTCAAGCCAGCCTTTCACACTGCGATTCACGGTCTCGAACCCATCGGCGCGGAGCATGGTTAAGAGGTCATTTCCGACCTTCAAAAACCCTGCCTCATCAACGAAGGAATTGGCATAGCCGTCGGTCGTCATCACAATGAGCGCGGGAAGCGCTTGCGTGAACGGATGGTAGGCGGTGCGAAAATCATCTGCGGCGCTGTCCGTACAGAGTGAGGTGGTTTCGTTGGCCAGCAGTCGGTCGTCTTCAGGCAACGGCTTGGAAACCTCGCCATTTTCTAAGACCAGGATGATTTCGCCGTCTCCCAGTTGCGCATAAATCACAAATGACGAAGTCACCGCTACCGTCAGAGTGGTTGCTCCATAGGCCAGCGTCGGATGAGCTTCGACCAGTTCGCGGGCGCGAATGGTATCAATAGCTTCCACCTGATCAAGCTCTTCTTTAGTGAAGGGCTCACCTTTCAGGTCGGCCTCAACAACTTCCTGCCACCGGCGAACAAACTCTAGCGGAAAAACCTCTTTGACGGCGTTTTCAATCTTGGTGGCGTCGTAACCTTTGCCTTTCTCGTCTATCAGCTCGCGCATCAACTGCGCGCCAATGGTTACGGCGAATCGAGAACCTCGATGACTGCGAAAGCATTTATTACTCCCATGACCATCAGAGAGTGAAAGAACAATTGGCGCATAGACGCCGGACTCCCGAACCTGCAAAATAGCATCTTGATTTAAGCGCCCGACTCGCAGATGGGAAGCGCCTGCAATGGTCTCCCCGATAATCCGCCACTCCACAAGCTTTGCCTCTGTTGCTGTCAGATTGCTGTGCCCTACTGCCTCGCTTTCAAGAAGTGCGCGCTCAGCCATCTTCACCCCTCTACCAGACGTTTTCATCCGGCGGTTCATCGGTCGCCGGAGCCGTGCCCGCAGAACCGGTGGCTGGTGCGGCCGTCGGTGCGGGTGTCGCGGTCGGAACCGGCACGCCCACAGGGGTTGTCGCAGAAGCAGGCGACGCCTCCGGGTGATCCGTGCCGCTCGCCGCGGGCGAAGAAGCGGATTTCAATACGGCCGTCGAAGCCCACTTAATATGTTTGACCAGCGCTTCGGGGCTGTTTGCCGCAAG
>JBIOWC010000565.1:0-14176 GCA_044868105.1 Blastocatellia bacterium | reverse complement strand
ACCGCCACGGCGGTCGCCAGCAAATAGTGTAGGCCGGCAAGCCGCAACAACAATGCGAGCGTAAGCAGTTGCACGACAATGCCCGTCGCGCCGACGGCGCTGAATTTTAACCAGCGGCGAAATAGTGATGTTTCATTCGGCACAAAAGATTCTCCTGCTTCTTGTCAACTCGCTTTTTCAGGTCACACTCTTTCGGCGCGATAGAGCGTCAAGGTGTTGCGCGCCACCGACACCACCAACACCGTCATCATCGCCGCAATCGCAATCACACACGCGACATCAAAGAAGTGATGCGGGGCGGCAAATACCTTAATGGCCGGCTTGTTGAAGGCATAGACATTGCCGATGGCAAGCAGGATTCTGAGTTCCGTCGGGCTGAAATTAAATAGCGAGATTCGGAAGGTTCCAATCGTATAGGTCGCCAGGAAGGAATCCATCATCAGCAGCAGATAGCCGATGAGCGAAAAGATGGCAACCATAGGCGTGATATAACCCGATAGGGCCAGCCCGCTAAATAAAAATAACGAACCCAAGGCGTCAACAATGTGATCAACATAAAATCCGTAGCGCGGTCGCTCAAGCTTACGAAATCGCGCCAGTGTGCCATCCAGACTATCGCCAAACCAATTCACCGCCAGCCACACATTCACCAGCAGCAAGGCCGGCGACCACCAGCGCGCCGCCGCATAAGAGACCCCGGCAAAAAACATCGCCGCAAAACCGAGCGCCGTCAGATGGTCAGGCTTGACCCAGGCGGGTGCGTGTTGCACAAAAAAATTTAGACACCTGCGTTCAAGCGGCGCGACGAAACTGGTCTGCACGCGAACGGCATTTTTGAAATTCGGATTGAGCACTGACATGTGAAAAACCTCTTCTTTGACAGCCCCTATTTTGCGCTGTCTTCAATCTCCCTGGCCGCAGCAGCCTTCGACGACACTTATTGCAACTGCAAAGTCGGTGCCATAGTTTAAAGATTGAAAAAGCCCTGAAATATTGAGTTTTTTACAATATTGGCGGTGAGCAGTCAGGAGCGGGAGTGCAGTAAAATTCCGACGAATGTCGGAACTGGTTGGCTGGGTCGAAGCGGTTTGTTATGGCTCAACTTTGGCAACCAGAACCAGTTTATCGCGCTTGGAAACCACAACGCCGCCCGGTTTTTCGACCGTAATAGCAAAGAGTGTTGGTTGCGAAACTTTTAATTTGGCATGGATACGAACAATCACTTCGCCGGTCTCTTCGTTGACATCGAAGACGCCGCCATCAATCGGATAGCGTTCGTCTTGATTGGCATCGAATATCCACAATTGATATTCGTTTTGTGAACGGTCTATTGCAGGAAGTCCTTGAAATCGCATGAAACCTTGCTGCTGGCTGTTGCTCCAAACCACATCACCGATTGCCCGCTTCGCGCTTTCGTCAGCGGTCGGACGCCAGGCGGTCTTCACCAAATCCGGCGATTCAGCAATAAGTCGCTCTCGAAGCTCGGCCATAGTCAGCGGCGTTTGGGGCGGTCGAGGAGTTAATCTATCCCACCACCCCGCAACCGCAAGCACGAGACAAGCGGCAGCGACATACCATCCAGCCCATTGCCATCGGTTCCGGCGTGATGGAAATTGGACGAGGGGTTCAGCCGGATTTTCAACAGGTGTGATTTGTATTTCTGGTGATTTTTCCGGTGCCCGGGGTGCAGCATCAAGATATTGGTAGGCATCGGCTAAAACCTTATCGCGCAAATTGGCAGGCAAGGGTTCATCCACCTCGATACGGCCTAAATCCACAGCCGCAGCCGCGAGGTCAAGCTGAAGGTTTTCCCCTAACGGATATTTTTCCAAGAGTTCTTTCAACTCATTCAGCTCCTCAGGGCTTAAAGGTTGGGTTGCGCGATCCGCTAATAAGTTCATCAGACGTTCTTGCTCGTGCGTGCTCATTTCCATCTACCCTCTCCAGCACTAGCTACTACGAATGCCGAGCGCTTCGCGGATGTGCAGAAGACCTCTTCTCGCGTGGGTTTTTACCGTGCCTAATGGCATACCTGTGGCGTTGGCAATCTCTTGATGTGACAGCCCCTGATAGATTGCCAGTTGCAAAACCTGTTGTTGTTCGGGGCGAAGTTGACGCAGGGCTCGCGCCGCCAGTGCGGCTTCAGAATTTAATTCCATCTGTTTATCCTGGCGAGTTGCATCAACGATTTCCGGCGAGAGCGCTTCAGCCTCCGGCGTGCGCTCGAAGCGTCGAAGGCGGTCGATCAGACGACGGCGGGCAATCATGGCGATGAAGGTGGTCTCGGATGCTTGCGCTTCATCAAAGCGTGTCGCGCTCTTCCAGATGTCAATGAAGATCTCTTGTACGGCATCTTCCGCATCTTCTCTGGTCGGCGACAGGCGACGCGCCAGCGACCAGACCAAGCCGCCGTACAGGTCAATACATTCCTGTACGGCGGCTTTATCCCCTTCGGCTATTCGACGGAGTGTTAATCCCGCCACAATCCTCCAGTCATGAAAACGGATTTATGTAATCCCAACAAAAACTACAGTGTAGCGAGCCACGGACAACCCGCCTAATTTTCAGCTACTGCGGTAACAGAACCGTATCAATAACGTGGATCACGCCATTTGAGGTCAGGACATCAGCTTTGACAAGGTTAGCATTATTAATCAGCACACCGTGCCTGGCGTTAATTTTGAGTTTCCCGCCCTGTACGGTTTTGGCCTCTTTCAACTTCACAACCTGAGCTGAAGTCACCTGGCCGGAGGCCACATGGTAGGTCAAAATCTTCACCAGCTTATCTTTGTTCTCCGGCTTCAAAAGCATTTCAATCGTCCCGGCCGGAAGTTTGGCGAAAGCTTCATCGGTCGGCGCAAAAACTGTAAACGGACCTTCGCCTTTTAAGGTGTCCACCAGACCGGCGGCTTTAACCGCAGCAACCAACGTATTGAATGAGCCGGCGGCGACTGCGGTCTCTACAATGTCTTTGTCAGCGCTCATCGTAGCAGCGTTAGGATGATTTTTTTTCGCGTTCTTGTGTGAATCTGCGGAAACTGTAAACGAGGATAAAAGTAAAGCAACAACGGCAAACAACGTAATATTTCTCATAGCGTGTTTCTCTCCTTAATTTTTTTTAGCCGGCTGATATCTGTTTCAACCGCTTTCATCTTTGGTATTCGCCGCTTTGGTTTCAGTGGATTCAGAGTTAGAAGATTTTTTTGATTTTTCTTTCGTTGGTCGAAAATTGAACAGTCCGTGTTGAGCGCGGATTGAAGCGGTAAAAGATTACGGAAATTCTCAAGCGAAGGAATTTTCTGGATGAATGATTACCAGTTGGGTGGCGTCCGGCGGTTGATATTCAACGAATGCGGAGCGCAGGAAGGGCTATGACTTTGCGCTCCGCATTCATCTGTTATTTATTCAACGGTCACGGATTTCGCGAGATTGCGCGGTTGGTCCACATCGCAGCCCCGCCGTACGCCGATATGATAAGCCAGCAGTTGCAGCGGGACGATGGCCAGGGTTGGCGAAATCAGATCGCTGGCGTGCGGTATTTCAATAATATGGTCAGCGATTTGCCGCGCTTCGGTGTCGCCTTCCGTCACCAGCGCGATGACTTTGCCGTCGCGCGCCTTGACTTCCACCATGTTCGATAGCGTCTTCTCGAACCGGAGTTTGGAAAATTCGCAGGTCTCATCCTGTGTGGCAATCACCACGACCGGCAACTCTTCATCAATGAGCGCGTTCGGGCCGTGTTTCATTTCGCCCGCCGGATAACCTTCGGCGTGAATGTAAGAGATCTCTTTCAGTTTCAATGCGCCTTCAAGGGCAATCGGGAAATTAATGCCGCGACCTAAATAGAGAAAATCCTGTGCGCGGTGAAATTCGCGCGCCAGCTTTTCAATGCGGTCGTCGCAGCCGAGCAAGGATTCGAGTTGCACGGGCAGAATATTTAACGCGCGCACATGCGTGAGCGACTCTTCTTCGCTCATCAAACCGCGAGCTTGCGCCAGATAAAGCGCCAGTAAGTAAAAGACCGTCATCTGACTGGTGAAGGCTTTCGTGGAGGCCACCCCGATTTCCGGTCCCGCGTGCGTCAAGATTGTGCCGTGCGCTTCGCGGGTCAGCATCGAGCCAAAGACGTTGCAAATCGCCAGTATTTTCGCGCCTTTCTCTTTCGCTTCACGAACCGCGGCAAGCGTATCGGCGGTTTCGCCCGATTGCGAAATCGCGACGACTAAAGTTTTGTCATCAATAATCGGGTCGCGGTAACGAAACTCCGAAGCGTAATCAATCTCAACCGGGATGCGCACCAATTCTTCAAGCATATACTTGCCCGCCATCGCGGCGTGCAAACTCGTCCCGCAAGCAATCGCTTTAATTGAGGTGAACGAGCGAAATTCGGCTTCGCTGATTTCCATCTCGTCGAGATAGACGCGACCGGTCTGTTGCGAGACGCGGCCGGTGACGGTATCGCGTATGGCGCGCGGCTGCTCATAAATCTCTTTGAGCATATAGTGTTTGAAGCCGCCTTTTTCCGCCATAATCGGGTCCCAGGTGATGCGTTGAACATGCGGGGTGATGGAATTGCCTTCAAAGTCCGTGACCGTTACCCCCTGGCGCGTCAGCACAGCCATCTCGCCATCACCCAAAAAGAAGAGGTCGCGGGTGTGATAGAGAATCGGCGGAATGTCAGAGGCCACGAGATATTCATTTTGTCCAAGCCCGATAACAATCGGCGGGCCCTGGCGAACCGCGACAATCTTTTCGGGTTCAAGCGCCGAAACAATCGCCAGCGCGAAGATGCCGCGCAGTTGAGCAATGGCGCGCCGGGTTGCGGCTTCAAGGCTGCCCGCACCTTCGTCAAAATATTTGCCAATCAAATGCGCGATGACTTCGGTGTCGGTCTCGGTGACGAACTGGTGCCCGGCTTCCTGGAGTTTGCGTTTGAGCGGTAGGAAATTATCAATCACGCCGTTATGAACGACGACAATGTTGCCGGAAGCATCGCGATGTGGATGGGCATTCTCTTCTGTCGGTCGTCCGTGCGTAGCCCAGCGCGTGTGCCCGATGCCGTAATTGCCGTCCAGCGGTTTGAGACGAATCACATCTTCGAGGTTGCGCAGCTTGCCTTCGGCGCGCCGAATCTCCATGTGTTTATCTTCGTCAATAACGGCGATGCCTGCCGAATCGTAACCCCGATATTCCAGTTTTCGCAGTCCTTCAACAATGACCCCGACAACCTGTTTATCTCCAACGTAGCCGACTATTCCACACATACAATTTCGCTCCCTGTACTCTGGTTTCAACAACTAGGCGAATGAAGAATCGGTAAAGATTTAGGATTCCTGCGCCGATGCTCTGCCCTACTTGCTCATCAAATTGTAACGTAGGACTGCTGAAAAGAGGAGAATAATTCAAAGCTTGCCGAGAAGGGGTTGAACAACCGTCTTGCAGTTTTCGCTAAACTGCAAGCCTCTGCCATCAGGAGGGAAAATCTATCTTCGGAAGAATGGGAAACGACGGATGAGGCGGATTAGCCGTTTATCCGCCCGCCGCTTCATATTCAAGCGCTTGCCCGTTGAGGCGTTGGCTTGATAAGGCGAACCTCTGGCTTGCGGATTTCTGCAGCCAGGCTGAATCCGTCAGGTGCCACCTTCTCAACCGCAATCGAAGTTGCTATGCTTTGGAAAATTTCGCTAGGAGACTTACAAATTCCAACTGCCGAAGACCCATCACAACCGGTTCAACCAATTTTTGGCAAACGCCGGCCTGTCGCTTTCTGGATAACTCTTTTCATCATTCAAGCGGGGCTACTCATGTACTCGCAATCGGTCGCCTATTTCGGCAATGAATCGTTTCATCTGTTGGCGGCGCAGCTCATCAATGCGGGCCAGCGCCCTTACCTGGATTTCTTTTATCAACACGCGCCGCTCTACGCCTATTTGAATGCCGCGTGGATGCGGGTGTTTGGCGAAAGCTGGCGCAGCGCACATGCGTTGTCGGCGCTTCTGGTCGGCGGCTGTATCTGGCTGGTCGCCGATTATCTATTCTCGCGTTTGCAGGCCCAACGATGGCCGTTGACGGTTGCCATATTTAGCGCTTTGCTCCTCGGGTTGAATTTTTATGTCATCTGTTTTGGCACCGTCGGGCTACCGTTTGGGCTGTGCCTGTTTTTAACGACAGCGGCATTTCGTCTGACCGCTGAAGCGGTCAACAAATTGACTCTGCCGGCCGCCTTCTTCGCGGGTCTATGCGGCGCTGCGGCGGCCGCCTCATCGCTCTTTACGGCTCCAGCGCTGATGGTCTTCCTGTTTTGGATGATGCGCTACAACCAATCCGGAAGTCGGTTAAAAAAGGGGGCGGCGTTTCTCACAGGCGGGCTCTTGCCTTTGCTGCCTTTGGTAGGGTTGTGCGCTGCGTCTCCGCGACAGGTCTTCTTTAACCTCATCGAATATCACCTCTTTTATCGCGTCGAAACGACGAATCATCCGGTGCGCTGGAATCTGCGAGAGCTAGTCGAATGGTTTGCTGGCTTTCAAGGGTTGCTGCTCGTGCCGCTTGCCCTCATCGGGTTTTGGTTCATCTGCAAACGAAACGATTTTATGGCCGAGCGACGAGCCGAATTTTATCTCTGCGTCTGGCTCATTGTGGTGTTGAGCGTGGGGCTCGCTATTCCAAGACCAACCTTCGCTTTTTACTTTGTGCTGCTCACGCCGTTCGTCAGCATACTGGCCGGCCTGGGGTTATACGCAATCGGGGGGCGCGCCCAACCAATCAAAATCCAGAGGTTGGCGCTGGCGCTAGTGGGTTTCTATCTTTTGGGGTTGAGCGCAAGAGTCTATCAATCGCGGCTTGAGATATTCTATGCCGATCACCGAACCATCGAAGCGGTCGCCCGCGAAATCAATCAAATCACGCCGAGCGATGGATGGGTTTATGCTTTTGAGCAGGTCTATTTTGAAGCCAGGCGGTTGCCGCCGCCGGGTTTGGAGAACGGGTTTAATCCTTTCTCGAAAGCTGATGACTGGCTCCGCGAAGCGCGCTTTGACACCGCCTGTATGATGGCGAACGACCCGCGCATCAAATCATTCGATTTGTTTAACCGCTACGCAAATCACCAAGTCATCCCAGCCCATCATTACAATTTAATTATTTTCTGGGGCCGGCTCGCCCCCTCATCTCATGAAACAAAAATGTAGAGGCCGGGCAAGTGAAGACTACAGCGCAACGCGCTTGAAGGTAGGGGCCGGGTGAGTCCACTTACTGTCCTTGCCCCTACCTGCATTCGCAAATCATTATAGAGGGGGTCTGAACAGCCGGACGCCCTTCGATAGCCTGGGGCCGAAGCCCCAGGTATCCCGTGCAACCTGTAAACCAGCCCCGCAAGGGCGCCCTAATCGAGTTGATGGCGCCCTTGCAGGGCTGCGGTATCGAGGGTCGCCTCTACCCGGCGCCTTGCACCGGGCTGTTGAACGAGCGCCCCTTCGGGGCTTTCATTGCCTAGACACCCTCTAGTGAGTCCGCTGACTCGCCCGGCGCGGATTTTGCGAAAGCAAAATGATAATTTCTAAGACTTCGGCAACCGCGAAAGCAGTTCTTGAAAGCGCGGCTCTAAACGTAGCGACGCCAGGTCTTCATCCGTTTCGTAAGCCTTGCGGTCGGTGAAGCCTTCCGTCACGGCGCTGCCTAATGCGGTAATCGCTTTCTCTTTTTGTCCGAGACGCGCATAACCACAGGCGAGATTGTAATAAGCGATACCGCGCGTATTGACGCCCGGCGGAATGCCTAGCGCAAACGCCTTTTCGTAATTCTTCACCGCCTCTTCATTGCGCCCGCTGTGCAGTTGCGCCGACGCCAGTTGCCCGTACAGAAAGCTGTTGCCGACCCCTGCTTCTGCGACGCGCGCCAGGTATTTCGCGGCTTGCTCGAATTGTCGCTCAGCGAATTTAATCTGTCCCAGGACGTCATAAGCGCCGATGGCATTGGGGTCAAGCGTCAAAGCTTTTTCCAAAGCTACAGTCGCTTCATCAAAACGGCGCAGTTGTTGGAGCGCTCTGGCGTATTGAATATGCCCGGTCACATCGTTGGGGTTATCTATAATCCATTTGGCAAACAGGTCAGCCGTCTTTTGCGGGTTGTTGCCGTAGGCAGCGGCAATGATTTCGCGCGCCGGTGAAGGCGCCCAACCGGGTTGGGGAACCGGTTCAAGATGCGATTTCCAAAACGCCAGCGTCTGTTGAATGAGGCGTCTCGACTCGTCATTATCGGCAAACGCATCAAACGCATGCGGCATGCGGCTGGCAAACATCAATGACCACGGGGCTTTCGTCTCAACGATACGTTGCCACAAGCTGACGAGAGGCGGTCCCAACCTCGGCGCATCGCTCTCTGCCACAATGAACAACACCGGCAGGTCTGTTCTCAGATTGCCAGCCGGAACGCCGCCATAATAAAGCGCCGCCGCGCGTATATTTTTCGAGACCGCTTCGCTGCTTAAATATTCCGTCGTGCCCGTCACATTCGCGGACGCAGCATAGAGTCCCAGCCGCGTGCCATCTATGCCATATTCAGCGCCCTGCCTGGTCAAAAACTCGAAGACCCCGCGTAAACAATCCTGAATGCGCGTGCCATCTGCATCCATCGAAATCCCGATGAGTCCATGCGCTGCGACCAGCCGGGGCCAGGTTTTATAAATCCCCCAATTTTTCACGCGGCCTTCGGGGCGGTCGCCAATGGCGTTGATGAAGACCACAGCGCCACGCCGCTCGCCGGCTTGCAAATCCGGGGGCGTATAGATATCAATGGTCAAAGTGCCGCGCCCGTCTTTCAAGTAAGGCACATCGGTTCGCGCTTTCACCTGTTTGGTCGCCGGCACATCGTAAACGACGCCCCAGTTGGTTGCATCAAGCGGCGAGGGCGGGCGGGCGGCGCCGCCGTTTTGCGCAAAAGCCTTTGCGCCGGAAAGCAACACCAGAACCAACAGCCCCATGAAAATCATTTTGCGAATTTGCATACGTCCTCCTTAACTCCTCATCGAAGTTTCGCCGGGCCTTCACTAATGCGGCGATTCTTTTGTGAAGCGGCATTAAATATTATTAATGTTCAGATACCACCGCCTGTTCAAATTCAGGCGTTGGCTTTAAACATGACTTTAAGCTTGGCTTTAAGCAGGCTGGGGTAGCTTTCGTGGATTGACTCGCCAAATAATCAGTACCCGGTTACAGCTTAATTTGAAGTCGTATCACGCTCTAACACGATGTCAAAGACTCCAACCTCTAAGCTCTTGGCGTTGATAATCCGCTTTTCAACGGCAATCGCAAGTTCCGGGTTATACATTTGATCCATCTTCTGTTTCGGGTCATCTTTGAAATGAATTTCCGTGACCACCGGTTTATAGCCCGGACAGACTGCCAGCAGATGAAAATGCGCGCATCGCCAGAATTTCCCATCCGACGGATTCGGCTGATAGGGAACCGGACGGATGGATTCAAATTCATAAAAGCCGCTTTCGCTGCTCACCAATCGTCCGCGATTTTTGAAATCCCCATCGCCAGCCGAATACTTGCCTTCGTGGTCAACGTGCCAAAAATCGAGCACAACACCTGGCAGGGGGCGCTTGGTATCGAAGGCCCAGACGCGCCCGGTCATCACAAACGGGGTTCCCGGCTCAAAGGGCGGGCAGAGTTTGGCGCGAAACGGCGCGCCCGGTTTATAAGCCGGTCCAAAGGACATCGGCGGAACTTTTTTCAATTCGCTTTTTGCCGCCAAAACCTCTTTCGGCGGCGCGCCCATTTGAATCAGCACGCGCCCGGCGCCTTCTTCGTTGACGCTCGCCGGTGTCGGTCGCGCATCGGTTCGTAAGATCAGTCCGCCGACGCCAGCCGCCGCTAATCCAAGACTCGTGTGTTGTAAAAATTTCCGACGTTCTTTATCAAACATAATTTTCTCCTTATTAAAATCGGATTTCGGTGAAGCTGTCATAACAGCTTCACGGTTGCAAATTTCACTTGAGTTCAAGGCTTCTTGCTTTCGCTGAGCGCCTTGAACCGTTCGTGATTGCGCAAAGGTTCAAAGTTTGGGTCGGTGCGCAGACGCTGCGGGTCAAAGGGCGTCTTAACGAGCCGTTCAATCCATTTCAGTGCGCCGTCCACATCATTCATTCGCACGGCCGCGACCGCCGCCGGGTATGAGATGTCGCGCTTGCGCCAACTGCCGAGGCTGAAGGCCTGCTCATAGGCCCGTACGGCCCGAGCGTAATTCTTCGCGCCATAGAGCGCGTCGCCGTAGCGGCGATGAAGTTCCGCGTTCTGCGCGTCTTTTTTAACCAGCGCCTCATAGCCGCTTACGGCGGCCGTCCAGTTTTCAGCCAACAAAGCCGCCGAAGCCGTGGCCTCGGCAAGACTGCCCTGAATCGCCTGTTGCGTCGCAGGGGAGATCGCCCGCTGCATAAACTCCAGGGTTCGCGCCATCACCTGCCGCGAATATTCATTGTCATCCTCGTCTTCAAAGGGGTGGTGACCGCCCGGATAGTTCATCACTTCAAGCGGCAGGTTCGCGGCCAGGGCGCGCGCGACGAATTGATCGAGCCGCCGGTTCAAATCCGGAACATCAAGCCCGGCGCGCACCATCAAGATGGGCAAATCGGTGCGCAACTCTTTGACCTCGGCGATGCCATAATAGATGACGGCCGCTTTGATGTAAGAGCGCGTCTTGTCCATCGCCAGCGGCAGCCCGTTCAAGGCCAGTCCCGAAGCGGCGCGAATGATGACGGTTTCAGGGTCAATGGCAAGCGCCGTTTTCTGTTCGCGCAACTGCCGCATCAACGCGTCGAAGTCTTCGACCCAGCCTTCCCTGTGGGCGTCATAAGCGACGGTCGCAAATCCCGCGGCGGCACATAATTTTCCCCACTCGCGCTGATAAAAAGCGTCTTTGAAATTCGCACTGTCGCTGAACAGAATGACCACCGGCGCAGGCGCCGGCCTATCCGAAACCGGCAACCGGTAAAGATCAAACTGCAGCGAGCGGTCGCCCAGTTTTCGATACTCGATATTCTTTTGCACAACCACGCGGCTTAGGGTGGGCAAGGTGTAGACCAAGCCCTCTGTCTGCCCGGCACGCGCTGTCACCAGGCAAAGCGCAAGACTGAGCAGGCTCAGACCCAACCTCAGTAAGGAGTGCTGCCGTCGTGCAATATTTTCCAGTAAACTGCCGTTCATGGTCCTCTCCTCTTTGTAATATTCGTGGTCTTTGTGAGAACCCTTTTTGAGACTGAAGATTTAAGGAGTTCTCTCAACCTTCACGAAG
This sequence comes from Blastocatellia bacterium, assembly GCA_044868105.1. GTDB lineage: Bacteria > Acidobacteriota > Blastocatellia > UBA7656 > UBA7656 > JBFMDH01. The sequence goes on along the minus strand of JBIOWC010000565.1, from coordinate 2,884 downwards.
TTCGCCAAGGCTTAACGATTTGGTCCCACAGCACGCCCTCACTTTCCCGGGTCATCACCTTGACCTGAACAATCGCTTGATGCACGCGCCGGCGTCGCGGCTTTCCAAGCCCTTGCTTGAGCGCCAGGGGTGAGGGTTGCAAACCGTCCAATCCGATCCGCGTGAGGCCTCTTTAATCCACGCGCTTCCAATTCTTGCCATCCCATTCCCAGGTATCATCGGGCACGGATTCGTTGAGGCCGCCGCCGTAGAGCACGGTCTTGCCGCGCGCCGCGTCGTAAGCCATCGCGTGCATAAAGCGTTTGCCGGGACTCGCGGCGGGCTTTATCTCAGTCCAACGCGTGCCATCCCACATCCACATATCTTCGAGCCCGCTGAAGCCGCTGCGTGGTTCGCTCTTTACTCCGTCGCCTCCGTAAAGAAGGGTGACTCCGGCGCGGCTATCGAAGACCATGCGATGGCGGGCGCGCGGTGGCGGCCCCGCCTCACTCACCTTGTGCCAGGCGGCGCCGTCCCATTCCCAGGTGTCGTTGTGATAGCGGCGGTCTTCCCCAAGACCGCCGAACAGAACGATGCGCTGGCGTTTGCTGTCATAGACCATGGCAAAATGCGCGCGTCCGCCGGGACCTGGCACCGCAAACTTCGACCATTTCATGCCGTCCCAAATCCAGGTCTCTTTCGCCCACTGACGCTCTGAGGTTTGCCCGCCGTACATCACCGTCTGGCCGCGCGCCACGTCGTAAGCCAAGACGTGATGATCGCGTGTGCCAACACTGGTGTCGGCCATCGGTTGCCAGCGTTTGCCGTCCCATTCCCAGGTGTCGCCTTTGAGTTCCTCATAGCCTTTATTGCCGACCCCGCCGAACAGGACCAGACGCTTGCGGCGCGTATCATAAGCCGCGCCGCTCAAGCTGCGGGCAACCGGACCGGCGCCGCCTAAGGGTTCCCAGCCGCTTCCCTTCCAACTCCAGAGTTCGTCGAGTTGCGGTTGATTGGGCGGTTGATAACCACTGAGCAACAAGACCTGTCGCCGCTGCTCGTCGTACACCAGACAATGCCCACGGCGCAGGCCGGGATGGGTCGTCTGCTTTCGAACTCCGGCTGCCACCTCGGCGGTTATCGGAATAGTCAAGCTCAAGGCCAACAACATCACACAGAAAAGCGCGGTAGGTTTCATTCGTCAAACTCCTGAGTAGCGGGTTTATCAGTCATAAATAGAGCCCGGTTAACCATGACCTCTGCGGTCTTAAATCGTTGCGTCGCATCGAATGATTGTTCTCATGGCGGTGTTCTTATGCCGGTTCGGGGCGAGCCTCTTCAACCTGATGATTTGCCAATTTGCGTTGTGAACGATGGCCAAGCCACGCATCTACAGAAAATTTCCCTGCGCCTGCAAAAACAAAAAATAAAGTTGCCAGTAAATAGATAGCCGCAAGCTCAAATCCGGATTGCGTCTTCAGGTGAAAAAAGACCGCAACCGCCATTGTAAAGGCAACAAAACTGGCTCCGTATCGTGTAAAGAGTCCCGCCGCAATCAACAGGCAACCGATAAATTCCGCCAACGCCGCGCACAAGGCAAAAAACGTCGGCAACGGAAATCCGATGCTGCCGATAAAGCCGATGAACCCCCACTCTTTGCCGCCCAAAAGATACCCCATGGCGCCCGCAAATTTGTCCCAACCGTGATTGATGATGAGAAATGCCGCGATGCCCAGCCGAAGCATCAGTAGCCCCCAGTCTAGCCAGTTTGTATTTAACTCGGTCGCGTTTGAATTGTGGTTTGCCATCACATCTCCCGTTATAAAATTTTCAAAACTCATTCCGGCTGGTAAATCCAGGCGCTGGCGTTAGCCGGCATATTGCCGGATTCGGCGCTGTAACCTCCAACAATTAAGACTTCACCATTCGCCAGTAAGGTCGCCGTCGCATAATATCTCGTTGTTCCGATGCCGCCTTTGACCGCGCCGAAAAGCCCTGTCGTCGGGTCATAGATTTCTGCGCGTCCGCCGCCCGCCACAAGAATTTTCCCATTGCGCAATAACACCACGGCGTCACGAATTTTGTATCGCGCGGTGTTCAGTTTACCGGTGGGCGTAAATTTCCCACTCGTCGGGTCAAAGATCTCTGCGCTCGCATAACGCCCTTCCCACAGCATCACATTCGAGCCGCCGATGACGATGACTTTGCCATCCGGCAATAACTCGGCCGAGTGTTTGAAGCGCACGACGCTCATCTCTCCCGTAGCCGTGAAGCTATTTTTTAAGGGGTCATAAATCTCTGCCGTGGCGCTGACTTGAATCGGCCCGTAACGCGCATCCGACCCGCCGGTAATCAGCACGCGCCCGTCTGCAAGCCGCGTTGCCGCATGGTCGGCGCGCTTTTCCGTCATCCTGGCGGCAAAGGTGAAGGTGCCTTTATCCGGGTCATAGATTTCCGCCAAATCATGATTGGCCCACCCTTCGCCCTGCCCGCCGGTAATTAAAACCTTGCCGTTGGTTAAGAGCGTGGCTTTATGAGCGAGACGTTTTACGCTCATCTCGCCCGTCGGTGAGAAGGTGCCGGTTCGGGGGTCGTAGAGTTCAGCGCTCGATAAAGCGCCATAAAAAAATTCGCTGTCCGAGCCGCCGGCGATTAATACTTTGCCATCGGGAAGCAGCGTCGCCGTATGCCCGACACGCCTGGCGGAGAGTTGCCCGGTCGAGGTGAATTGCCCGGTTGCCGGGTCATAGAGTTCGGCGGTATTGAGCACGGTTCCCTGTTTTTCGCGACCGCCAGCAATTAAAACTTTGCCGTCATTCAATAGCGTCGCCGTGTGATTAAACCGCGCATCAATCATCGCCCCCACTGGGTTGAGCGAGCCGGTCGCCGTCGGCGCCTCCGTCGG
>JBIOWC010000564.1:0-3408 GCA_044868105.1 Blastocatellia bacterium | reverse complement strand
GAAATCGCTCGAATCAACGCTGCCGTTGACCCCGCTCACATCCAAATCGGCATTAATCTCTTCGTTAAACCGCAATTCAACCGCGCCGTTGATGCCGCTGACATTCATGCCGCGGTCGCTCATTCTGAGCAGCGTAATTGTGACTCTGCCGTTAACCCCGCTGATGTCAGAGGCGTCGGAGGCCTGGGCAACATCAACTTTGCCATTAATGCCGCTCAGATTTACCGGCCCATCAATCTCCCCGACTCCGACTTTGCCGTTGATGCCATTGACCGCCAGGTCAATTTGACGCGGCAATTTCAACATCACACGTTGGCGAACATCACGACCTTCGCGCCACTCGCCGCCGCGTTCTTTCTTATTCTCGCCGCGCACCACCAGGCTGTTGGCGGTCTGCTCAATAATTATTTTGCCGTAATTGAGGTCTTCTTTGGTGCGCGCCGAACGCACAATGTGAACTTCTGCGCTGTTACCGGGCGCGGTTTCAATGGTCACGCCGCCGTTGATGCCTTTAACTTCAACACGCGCCCCGGCGCCGAGTTGATAGGTTTGATGGATTTCATCCTTTTCGGGCAAATCATTCTGCCAGTCATCATCTCTTTGCACGGCGGCATTCAGGTTATGCGGAATCAAAGCCAATACCCAGGCCGCCAAGATCAATCCGATTGAAAATCTCTTCATCATCGTCTCCTTTTTATGAGTGGAAAAATTTTTACCTCCGTTTAGACGTAGTGTCCAACACCCAGCCTATCGGTCAGAGCCTACGTCTAAACGGAATCTGTTTGGCGGCGAATTCGGCTGAAATTCGCGCCCCGCGTTTATTTACAATTGGGTAAAGAACCCGTAGCTTTCAGAATTCTCACGGCGCTATTGAATGAATTGAGCGCCACTTTGGCTTGTCCGTCGCCGAATCTCCCGATGATACGGCGATTGAGTCCGCCGGTCTGGGTCGTGGATTCAAGCTTTAACGGAAAGTCGGTTTCAAGCTCGCCATTGAAGGTCGTCAAGGTCGCGGTAAATCCCACGCTCTTTTCGGGAATCGTCATCTCGACTTCGCCGTTCATAGACTTCAGGTTGTAAATCCCTGCGGCGCGGATTTCGCCTTTAAAGAGCACATCGCCGCTCACCGCTTCGGCATACACATCGCCGGTGGCGCCGTTGATCTCAACATTGCCGCTGACGCTGTTGACGCGCAGCAATCCTTTGGCGCATTGAACCGCCAAATCGCCTGAAACCACATTGGCTTTCACTTCGCCTTCGACCCGGGTTATGGTCGCGTTGCCGGTGAGAACCGAAAGTTGCAGAGCCGCAAAACGCGGCAGCCTGACGTTGATATTGACTTCTCCGCCCCGATGCCCGCCTTTGAGCATCGAGCGATTGATATAGACCGTGGTGCCGCTAACCCGATAACCGAGCATGGCTTTCTCGCCGTCCTCTTCGCCTTTGGCTTCGAGCATATCGCCATCCGTGCCGGTGACGTTGACATCGCCATTGTGACTTTCAATAACCACCCGGCTGCCGCGTTCGAGTTTAAGCTTGATCTCTTCGGCTTCCTGGTTGGGCTCGCTGTTCTCGTTCCACCCTTCAGCGCGTCCGCGATGGCGGTCTTCGCGCTGGTGGTCTTTCTGTTTTTCCGTTTCGTCTTGTATCTTCACCTTACCGAGATGGACGATAACCCGGTCTTTCTCTTTTTGCGCATAAACCGAGGCGCCAAAAGCGAGGGTGAGGATAAGCATTAAAATCGTTCTCTTCTTCATAAACCTGCATCCTTAGAAATTAACTTCCTGAGACGCCCTTCAGGACTTCCACTTTTTTCGCATACGCAGCCAGCATATATTGTAGGGCAATCGGGTCGTCAGGATTCTGTTTTACCGCTTTGCGGGTTTCGGCAATCGTATTATCAATCGTGGAGAGCGCCGCATCCATACGGGCAACAAACTGCGGGTCGAGTTGCGTGCGCCGCTTGTCATAATCGCGTTTTAATATCGTAATCGCCGCTAAATATTTCTGTTCAGCAGAGCGCACCAATTGATCTGCCGTAGCGCTGGCGCTGGCCACGGGTTGCGGCCGCTCAGTCGCGGGCCGCGTGACTTTTTCAACCGACGTGCTCACGGGTTTGGGCTGAACATCTCTGCTAATAGCCTCTTTTTCAGGTGAATTAGGGGCTTCAGGTCTCTGCTCTTTATCAGTAGGCGACTGGTTATTGGCAACCTTGGGTTGCGACTGAGTCGCGTTTGCGTTATCGGGGCTTGGATTGCCAGCGTTGCCGGGGCTCGGGATAGTTGGACTGACATTGGCTATGGGGGCGCTCTGATTGCGCGAATTGAGATAGTTCATCACCAGGACGGTGGCGCCGACTGCAACGATAACCAGCACGGCGGCAAGCGCGGGGCTGAAGCGCGGCGCGTGCAGCGTCTCTGCAAAAAAGTTGCGCATTCGCGCCATCAAACCAAGGGGTTCGCGAGTCGCTTCTTGAATGACCACCGGTTCAACGGTCTCCTGCTTGAGGCGCGCTTCGATGCCTTGCCATAAAGCCGGCGTCACCTCAATGTCGCGTTTATAGCTCGTATACACGGCTTGCTCCTGTTTGAGCGTTTCGTGCACCTCGGCACAAGCCGGGCAAGCAACCAGATGCGCGGCGACCTCTATGGCCGCCAGGGCACTGAGCTCCTTGTCAAAATACTCTTCAATTACGTCCAGGCAATCTTCACATTTCATAGCCGACTCCAAGATAGGGCTGTATGCGACGGCGCATCTCGGCCCTTGCTCTATGCAAATCCGTCTTGAGCTTAGGAATTGAAAAACCGGTGATTTCGGCAATCTCTTCGTAACTGCGTTGTTGAAACACTTTCAGCGTAAAGACTTCGCGTTTATCTTCATCAAGTTTGGCGAGCGCCTCTTGAATGACCGAGTTCAACTCTTTATTGATAAGCTGGTCATCTGGCAAAAGCTCTTTGTCGCTCAGTTGCATGACGCCATCGTCTTCCATTTCAACTTTACTGTCACTGCGCCAACGTTGGCGGAGTGATTCACGCGCTACGTTTTTGGCAATGCCAAATAGCCAGGTTGACAGCTTCGTGTCATCCCGCAGTGATTGGATGCCTTTGTAAGCTCGCACGAAGGTCTCCTGCGCGAGTTCTTCAGCAAGGTCGCGCTGATTGACCATATCGTAGATGAAACTGATGACAGGACGGGCGTAGCGGTCAAAAATCAGCCGAAAGGCTTCATCATCACCACTGCGAACCCGCGCTATCAATTCTGTTGAACTATTCATCAAAGTCTCAGCGCGTCTATTTTCTGTCCTTACGAGCCCGACGGCTTCCATCATTTTAATTGCCTTTACATCCTAAGTTCGCTCAGTAAGTGGCAGAGGCTTTGAAAAGGTTTCAAAATTTTTAAGCGCCGCAA
>JBIOWC010000563.1:0-2305 GCA_044868105.1 Blastocatellia bacterium | reverse complement strand
TCGGTCACCAATACCGTAAAATTCCCGGGTTGTTCAATGATGGGAGCCATATAAAAACTGGCTCCCGTTGGTGGTTTACTTTTAGTTGCCGCGAGTTTCTGAAGTTCGGCTTCGGTTAAAGGCTTTTGGGGTGGCGCTTTCTTTTGTACAGGAGCGCCTCCGTCTCGACCAGAGGCGGTCGAGCGTTCCTTTTGCGCCCACACATTGAGCATTAATAAAAAGCTGATAATAACCATTGAAACGATTCGGCCGATAAATTTACTTTGCATTTAATACCTCAAGAAAAATATTGCAATTATTAAAACGTGTTGTTAACCGGGCAGTTGCATTTTATGTCTTACTGGCTTCGAGGATTTCGTTGTTGACGGCGGTAATATCAGATTCAACATCGTCACTGCTGTTGGGGCTGGCATTGCCTTTCAGGATATAGATAATTCCCCCAGGCAGACTGGTTGCGACCATTACGCCAAGCCACAACAACCCTAAAGCGACGGCTTGCGGTTCGGTTGCGCCGACCGATTCAAACAGCACCTTATAGGAATATTCTCGCCAGCCTGTGCCGGCGACGGAAATCGGGTTCATGCTGATTAAACTGATTGCCGGAATAAAGACCAGAAAATCGAACCAGCCGTTGGCGGTTTCCAGCCCGATGGATTGGGCAACCAGGATATTGGAATAAACGCCGCCGACTTGAATGATGAGTGAAAGTATCAAAGCCGTGGTTAAAACTTTTCCCTGACCTCGATAAGCGTTCACGGAATTGAATAGGCTCTCGACCTTTTCATCCACGCTTTTCATCTTCGTCAGACTGAGCGCGCGATGCAGCAAATTGTAAGTTGGTCTGTAGAAAATAGCTAAATTCGCCAGAATAAAAGCTACTGAAATCAACGCGAAGATCGGCGCCAGCGCGATACCATTAATGCTGGTTCCGGCAAAAGCCGCGACAATCGTTGCCATGATTAACAAGGCGCCCATGCCCAAATCTCTATCGAGAAATACCGAAGCCGTTGAATGACTGAGCCGGCGGGCTTCTTTGTGAAGATAATAGATACGAACCGCATCGCCGCCGATGGCGGTCGGCAGAAAAAGATTAAAATACATGCCAAGAAAATAGAGCGAAAGAATCTTCGGGTAACCAATTTTCAATCCGAGCGGTTTAAGTAAAATATACCAGCGATAGGCGCTCAATCCTTGCACGGCGAAATAGGCTAAGATGGCGGCAACAAAAGGCCACACATGGGCTTTACGTAAGGTTTCCCAGAGAGTTTGCGCCCCGACTTTGCGGGCGATAAAAAAAAGAATGCCGAAACTGACAATAAATTTTACTACCGTAATGACGGTCTTCTTCATTAAAAAATTACTCCGATTTATTGGTTATCAATACGATTTGAGGAAGTTCTCTTTCATTAAAAATAGTCTTTAACTTTACTTGAAAGACCGGACGGCTCGCAAGAGTTCGTGTTGGCACCGAAAATGAGGCTTTCAGCGCTTCGTACTCATCTTTAGCTATCAGGCAATAAACTTCCCGGTTGGTCTGCAAGGCGTCAATTAACTCTTCGGGTTTGTAATATTCAAAAATTTGTCGTTGTAGATAAAAAGCCATACTCGGTGACGCGACTTTGAAATAGCCGACGCTGGCCTCAGGGCTGGCTTCAGCCTTGATAATTTCGCACAATGCGCGAACCGGTTTATACCGTTCAAAGTCCGGAAGCGTTCGTATAACAAAGACCCAATTTAGGGCAACAAAGGTTATTGCTAAAAGGCTGATGGCTGCGAAGCGTTTTTTCGAGAGCGCCATTATCGAAACACTCAACCCGCCGAAGGCGGCAAGCACACCCAGGGCCAACTCACCGCCGAGTTGATAATCGGCAGATGTTTTGCCGACGATATAAATTAGCGCGAGGCCGATGACGAGAACCAGAACGCCCATGGTAAACGTCAGCCAACGCAACGCCTTTTGCTCTGCGGCTTCAGGTAAAATAAATTTCGCCAGAACTACCCCGATGAGGCCGGCGGCGGCGGCATAGATCGGCGAAATATAGAGGTCTTCTTTATTGCTTGACAGAGAATAAAAAAACACGATGACGAGAATCCACACCATCATCAACAGGGTTGGTGAATTTTGTACAGAGTAAGTTGCGAGTTTATCTGTGAAAGATGACGGTTCAGGGTGTTGCGGGGAAGCGTTGACCGACAGTGAAGCGCGACGACGGGTTTTTGCGACATAGTGAATGGCGGTAACCAGAAGCGCAAAAAATAGAAAGAGCGACCAGGGGAAGAGATCGCCAAGCATAACCGGAAGGTA
>JBIOWC010000562.1:0-16087 GCA_044868105.1 Blastocatellia bacterium | reverse complement strand
TTGCGGCGGCCGGTCGTCGGCAACTGGCCGCCGGTCATCGGTCGCCGGCCGCCGGTTGGTGGTTGTTTGATTAGGATTCTCTGCTTGAACGAGATGACGGTGATTTGCGAAAAAGAGAGCGAGACACAAAAGAGAATAGCCAATCTTTAAGAACCGGGGACCGGCGACCGACGACCGGCGACCGATGACCGGCGACCGACGACCGGCGTTCGACCACAAGCGACCGATTCGCGACCGATGTTTGAACAAGAGCCGATTACCTTTCCGAAGATGATTGCAGTTTGCTGGCAAGCTCAAACTCTTTTTTCGCTTCGTCGGAGCGATTCAGTTGTTGAAGCGTTTGCGCAAGCAGATGATGCGCGGAATAGTTATTGGGGTCCATTTGAATGGCGCGCCGCAACATGGCTTCGGCATTCGCGAAGGTTGCCGTCTTCAAATAGACTTTGCCCAAGACGATATAGGGTCCGCTGAAAAACGGATTTAACCAGATTGATTTCTGTAGCGGCGCAACCGCCTGGTCCCATTTCAATTGCCGCGTATAGGCTTCGCCAAGGCGATAATAAGCCATCGCGTAACCGGGATTGACGGCAATCTCTTTTTGTAAAAGCTCGATGCCTAATTCAACATTGGCTTTGTAGATGGCCATCTCGCCCAAAAGAAAATTTGCTTGCGGCAGTTTAGGGTCAAGGGCAAGGGCTTTCTGTAACTCTTTTTCGGCGAACTCCTCGAATTGCTGACGAATCATCATCTGGGCGTTTAGCAAATAAGCCGCGGCGCTGCCGGCTTCAACATTGAACATTCGCGCAAAGGCGGCGCGCGCTTTCTCCGTCTCGTGGGTTTGAAGGTAACTGATGCCTAAAGTGTAAGCGATTTCAACATTGTCCGGCGCCCATTGATAAACCTGTTCGAGAAACGGAATGGACTCTTTGATATGCCCCAGTAGAAAGTGCGCCATGCCGGTCAATTGAATCGCTTGTTTGTAAGACCTGTCGGCTGGTGATGCTGGTTTGGTTGACAGCGCGAAGGCCGCGATGGCTTTTGCGTAATCGTTCTTCTGATAGTACGCCAATCCTAAAAGATGATTGACCGCAGCTTCATTGGACGCTGATTGCGGAATCGCCAACAGGGCATTGATTGCCGCATCAAGTTTACCGGCGGTCAGTAGCGCCTGGGCCTGTTCGATTGCCGATGGGCTTGATTGCGAGTTGGCAGCAGGGCTTGAGGGGGTTTGCGCGATAGAGGGAACAGTAATCAATAACAGCCAAAGCAGCAGCATTGATTTCACTTGATAAACTTTCATACTCAAAACCGATTGCCGATGGGTAATCAAAAAGTTGAAAGTAGAATGATACGTTGCCAGTCAGGGTGAAGCAATCTTCCGGCTTCAATGTGGTTTTCGCGTGGCTGGATGACCGAGGTGCGCGCCGCACGACTGACGAACCAGCAAACGAAAATCGAGCAGGATGTCGCGCCCGGGCATATCCGGGCAGAGGATTCTATCGAGCATGGCGCGGACAGCGGCAGCGCCGATGTAACGGCAAGGTTGATGCAAGGTGGTGAGCGGGACGCGCAACAACTTGGCATATTTCACATCATCGAAACCGACAATGCGAATGGTCGTTGGGATTTTTATCCCTAAATCATCCAGCGTGTGCATTAAGTGTCCGGCGATGTCGTCATTGGCGCACACAATGGCTTCCGGTTTCGCGCGCTTGATGGCGCGCCCGACAAACGCTTCATCGGCCGGGTCGCCCAGGCAAACTCGTTCATCTTTAAATTCGAGGCCGTAACTTTGCAGCGCATCTTTGTAACCGCTGATTCTTGCGGCAATCGTTGGCGCAGAACCCGGTCGCGCCAGAAAAGCGATGCGTTTACAACCCAGCTTCAAGAGGTGTTCAGTAACCGTGAACCCGCCCCGGCGGTTATCAATGCCGACTAAATCAAAATGGCTGCGGCGCGGATATTCATAGATGTCACGGTCTAACAAAATCACCGGAATACTGGCTTTTTCCAAAGCCGTGGCGATGCGCTGGTTCACCAAATCTTTATTCGGCGTGAATTCGAGCGGCGCAAAAAAAACGCCCGATACTTTTCTGGTAATGTAATGTTGCGAGAGTAACTCGGCCTGTTCTTCTTTGGTGTGGATTTCGTCAGTTGTGTCAGCCCACAAGAGCGCGTGGTCGCTGGCCTCGGTAGAGCGCGACATCTCTTTACAGATGGGCTCAAAGATTTCCGTCTCGCCTAAACCCGGAATTAATAACCCGAACAAATCGCTGCCTGCCGCTTTCGCGCTTTTCACATAGGTGCCCGAACCGACGCGGCGTTCGACCAGTCCTTGATGCTGCAACTGGAGCAGGGCGCGCGCCACGGTTGGTCTGGAAGTGCCAAAGCGATGAACCAATTGGTTTTCGCTCGGCAACCGCTCGCCTTCCTGGTAAGCACCTGAACGAATTGCATCATGCAATTCTTTATAAATCTGCTTATGTTTCGTGTCTTTCATCCCCGCTTTTTCGACCTGATATTACAACTTGAGCTATTAACTTTCCAACTTCAAAGCATTAATTAATCCATATTTTTCAGAAAATCCATAATAAATCCTTATCCCGCGAAGGTCTACGAATGGATTACCCCGATTCAGCCGATTCCACCCGGAAACAATTGCCTAACAACTTGCCACCCGGAGCCCCCTATTGGCTTGACAGATTTTTGCAAGTTGCGATACAAATGGCACTGCTATATCGGGAGTTGAGAAGTAGCAACCAACCTCACCTTTTTGCGGCTTTCATCTCCGGAATAACTGGAATAAAAATTCTTCCGCTCAAAGTAAGTCGAAACCCGGCATCCCCCCTTCACTTTGACCCTGGAAGAAAGAAGACTTCACGAGAGAGTCAACTCGGACTAATTTGCATCACTTACAACATCGAGTGGCGATGTTATTAAAAGCCATTTCGTAGGGAGGTACAATCATATGAACAAAAAGATTCCTGTACTTCTGTGCAGTCTGTTTTTACTGCTCGCGCTATGCGCTGTGAGTACGAAAGCACAAGCTGTGTACGGGAGCATCAGTGGTACGGTAACCGATTCTGCAGGCGCCGCCGTAGCCGGCGCCAACGTCACCATCAGGAGTGTCGAACGCGGCACCACTGACCTGGTGACCACCAATGAGTCTGGAATTTATGTAAAGGAGCGCTTACTCCCCGGCAACTATGAAGTAAAAGTTGAAGGGCAGGGTTTCAAGCAAAAGATTATCTCGTCGGTTAAAGTTGATGTGGATACGCAAACCAAAGTGGATGCGCAACTCGATGCCGGCGCTATCAGCGACACGGTAACCATCACGGCCAGTGAAGGACAGCTCTTAAAGACTGACCGCGCCGATGTGGCGACGACCTTCGAGCAGAAGCAGGTCACGGATTTGCCGATTCTTGACCGCAACTTCACAAAATTTATTCTGCTCACGCCGGGTACACAACAGTTGCAATGGCAACACGCGGCGAGCGAGAACCCGCAAGGTTCGACGCAAATCATGGTCAACGGTCAACACTTCAGCGGCACCGGTTACCAACTGGATGGCACTGAAAATCGCGACCCGATTTTAGGCATCATCGTCATCAATCCGAACTTTGAAGCCATTGGCGAAACCAAGATTACCTCGCAAAATTATGACGCTGAATTCGGGCAGGCCATCGCCGGGGTCGTCTCTGTGCAAACCAAATCCGGGACGAATGATTTTCACGGCAGTATTTTTGAGTTCCGGCAAAATGATGTGCTGCAAGCGCGCAATCCGTTCGTGCAGATTGTGCCCGATATTAACGGCAATTTAATTCCGCCAACCTTGAAGAATCAGTTTGGGGGTTCCATTGGCGGGCCGGTTTTCAAAGACAAACTCTTTTTCTTTGGTGATTATCAAGGAACGCGCAGCAAAATCGGCGGTTCGCGATTGCTTACGGTTCCGACGCTGGCGGCGCGCTCAGGTGATTTGAGCGCCTACGGCATCAACATCTTTGATCCGCAGACGGGTTTGCAATTTGCCGGCAATCGGATTCCCAATAATCGTTTATCGCCGCAAGCTCTCGCGCTGTTGGCCTTGATACCGCCGCCGAATACCGCGGGGTCGGACAACGGCACGCGCAACAATTATGTGGCGAGCGGCAGCGAGATTTTCGATAACGATACCTTCGACGTTCGCATTGATAATCGGCTCAGCGACAAATTGAATATCTTCGGTCGCTATAGCTTTGCCGATTATCAGCGCAACGGGCCGCCCGCGTTTGGCGCCGGTGGCGGGCAGGAGTTAGTCTCGCTTGGCGGCACTTCGAAAGTGCGCAATCACAGTCTGGCCATAGGATTTGATTACACGCTCTCGCAAAGCATGGTCGTGGACTTTCGCTTCGGCTTCTTCAAATATGGCGTGAATGTGTTGCCGGCCGATTTTGGCACCACGCCGGCCGCTGATGCCGGCGTTCCGGGATTAAACCTGGATGACAATTTTACCTCAGGGTTGTTTTCAGGTTTTGTTGCTGATGATGGCCGACCAGGGCACTTCAACTTCGGCTCCGGGCTGGGCGTGAATCGTTGCAATTGCCCGCTCGACGAGCAGGAAAAGCAGTTTCAATTCGTTGGCAACCTATTGAAGACCTGGGGCAATCACACCTTTAAGTTTGGCGTTGATGTGCGCCGCGCTTTCAACTTGCGTGTGCCGAGTGATAATCATCGTTCCGGCGAACTTTCCTTCAGTCAGAACCGAACCGGTCGGGTGGTGAATGGTCAGTTAGCCAGTGAAGGACTCGGACTGGCAACCTTCCTGATTGGCGATGTGACTTTCTTCAAGCGTTTCGTCAGCACCTCGCTTGAAGCGCGCGAGCGTCAGTGGCGACATTTTTATTATGCGCAAGACACCTGGAAGGTGACCCCGAAGTTTACTCTCGCCTATGGCCTGCGACTCGATATCATCAATCCGCAAACTGTGAACGCAGCCGGAAACGGCGGCTTTATTGACACAGAGACCGGCGAGGTGGTGGTCGCCGGAGTCGGCGGCAATGACTTGAACGGCAATGTCGAAAACAGTTTGAATTTTGCGCCGCGCCTTGGCCTTTCTTATCAACTGAATGAGAAGACGGTGCTGCGGGCGGGCTATGGTCGCAGCTATGACATCGGCGTGTTCGGCTCGGTCTTCGGTCATACGGTGACCCAGAACCTACCGGTGCTCGCTATCCAAAATCTCTCGGCGTCAACGAACTTCGGGCGCGTCTTTACCCTGGCACAGGGACCGCCAGCCTTTAATGCCTTCTTTGGACTCACGGCGCCGCCCAATCAAGGTGGGGTGCCCAATCTCGGAGTGCCCTCGAACGGAAGATTTTTCCTGCCGGACGGGGTGACGCCGCGCGTCGTGAATTTCAAGCAACGGTTGCCGACCGTTGACGCCTGGAACTTCACCGTGCAGCACGAACTCACGAAAACCATTTCGGTTGAAGCGGCCTATGTCGGTAATAAAGGAACGCATGTATTCTGCGGCAATAACCCGGATTGCGAAGGCAATCAGCCAACCCTTGCGGGTTTCCCCAATGTGCCGAGAAATGAGCGTCGTCTCTTCTTCAACAAGTTCGGTTGGACACAGGACGTGCTGCTTTACTGCAATTGCGGAGATAATCATTACAACGCGCTGCAAACCAAATTGACCAAGCGGTTCGGCAACAGCTATTCGCTGTTGGCTCACTACACCTTGCAGCGGGCAACCAATTATGACCGCGATTATTTCTTCATTGACCGGAAGATCAATTATGGTGCATCGGATTTTGACCGTACGCATACCTTCGTATTTTCGCAGGTGGCCGAATTGCCATTCGGACGCAACAAACGATTCTTCGGGGAGGCGTCAAAAGGTTGGGATTATATCGTTGGCGGTTGGCAATTCAATTCGAATACAACCATTCAAAGCGGCTTGCCGTTCAATGTCGGGTACGACACCAGCGGCATCTCCGACACGGGACCGAATCGTCCGGATATTGTCGGCGATCCTAACACCGGCGGTTCGAGAGATCGGTTCTTTGATCCGACGGTCTTCGCTAAACCGGCGGTGGGAACCTTCGGAAATCTGGAGCGCAATGCGCTGCGGGGACCGAAATACTGGCGAACGGATGCTTCGTTGTTTAAGAAATTCCGCTTTACGGAAACCAAAGAACTTGAGTTCCGTGTCGAGACCGTCAATCTGTTCAACCATGTGAATCTCGATCAACCCGATGCTTTCATCGGCAATCCCGCGAGTCCCAACGCCCACGCGGGGGTTATTTCAAATACCGCGTTCGGCGGCTCTGACCCGCAACGCAATTTCCAGTTCGCTTTGAAATTCAAGTTCTAAGCGAACCCCTTAAACTTGAGAGCGCTTACTCTCTAAACCTCGAAGAGGGGAAGCCCAGGTGGGTTTCCCCTCTTCGATTTCCCTAGATTCAGACACCCTGGTTAAAGATTTTTTGAACTGTAGCAGGGGCACAAAAGGTGCTAAAGAACGAACCAGAATACAGTCTCTTCTTCTATAGAAGAACTGCGGGAAAATATTTTTCTATTGAGGTAAATCATCGCTATCAGGCGAAGACCTGACGCTTACGCTGGCGCATAAAAAATAACACCCAACCTGAAACCTATTTTAAGCGAAACGCCGTCGGCGCTTGCCGTCGGGCGCTTGAATATTCAACGCGCTAAGGCCAACGCCCGCCGGTTCAGGTTGCAGATACGATATTGAAAACACCCTGATTCCAAGCTCCGCAACAACACGTTAATGAAGGGCCTAAGGCTTCTGAATGTTCAATATTTATGGCTGGCCTAAGCCGAATCTGACCGGAACCGCTTGGCAAAAATATCAGGAAGTTATTTGGGCATTGTCGGCTTTCCCTCAAGATTTGGCCCCCAGCCACCCAAGCTAAGGAGGGCATTACGATGAGTGGTCAGTTCAATCAGCTTAAATTAAAAAGATGGGTTTTCATTTTATGGGGGCTTGCGAGCCTTTCCCTGTTCAGCGCAACAATCTCGACGTCTTCGACGCAGAAGTCCGCACCGAGCGCTTCGCCCCCAACTCAACCGGCGTTTATTGAGTTTGAAAGCGGGCAGGTGCGGCCCCTCGCTCTGTCGGCGGATGGAAGCAAATTGTTTGCCGTAAACACCCCCAATGGCACTTTGGAAATCTTCAACCTCACGCCTGCAGGGCTTGAGCTACAAACCCGCCTCCCGGTTGGTATGGAACCGGTTGCCGTCGCTACGCCGAACAACACAGAGGTCTGGGTAGTGAATCATTTATCCGATAGCATCAGCGTCGTGAGCCTCGCGGGCACGCCACATGTGACGCGCACGTTGCTGGTCGGCGATGAACCGCGCGACATCGTATTTGCCGGTTCCCCGGCCCGTGCCTTCATTACCACAGCACATCGCGGACAACAACGCACAGACCCTTCGATTGCCGATGTTCCCGGCGCCGGCGACCCGCAACTCACCACGCCCGGCGTCGGACGCGCTGATGTATGGGTATTCGATCCGGAGAATCTCGGAACAGCGGTCGGCGGCAAGCCGCTTAAAATCCTGACCTTTTTTACCGACACGCCGCGCGCGCTGGCCGTCAGCCCTGATAAGCAAACGATCTATGTTGCAGGGTTCAAGACCGGCAATCAAACGACGACGCTGCTTGAGCCCATGGTCTGCGATGGTTTCGACCCCAATCGTCCCTGCCTTTGTGACAATGGGTCAATCAGTCCTGGCGGCAACCCCGGACCGGCGACGAACGTCGAGGGCAAGCGGGCGCCTGAAACCGGATTGATTGTTAAATTCAACAACAACACCCAGCGATGGGAAGATGAACTGGGTCGCAATTGGAATCACGCGGTGCGCTTCCGCTTGCCGGATACTGACGTGTTTGCGGTCAATGCAAACACCCTGACGCGAACCGCCTCGTATGCACACGCGGGCACAACTTTATTCAATATGGTGACCAATCCGGCGACCGGCAAACTTTACGTATCGAATACCGAAGCGTTTAATCAGGTGCGCTTCGAAGGACCCGGACATTTCGGCGGCAGCACGGTTCAGGGACATCTAGCCGAAACCCGCATTACCATCATCAATGGTTCAAGCGTGACCCCGCGCCATCTCAACAAACATATTGATTACACCAAGCTCGCCGGCCGGCCGGGGTTTGACCCAACGGCGAAAAATCATAGTCTCTCAATGCCTCTCGATATGGCGGTTACAAGTGATGGCAGCACGCTTTTCGTTGCGGCTTTCGGTTCAAGCCGCATCGGGGTATTCAATACGGCGGCACTGGAAAACAACACCTTTGACCCGCGAGTGGCAAGCGCCAACTACATTCCGGTTAGCGGCGGAGGGCCAAGCGGTTTGGCCCTCGACGAAGCGCGAGGCCGACTCTATGTGATGACCCGCTTCGATAATTCAGTCAAAGCCATTGACCTGGGCTCGAAACAGGAAATCGCCAGTCAGAATTTGCCTAATCCGGAGCCTGCATCCGTCGTTGCGGGCCGACCAATGCTCTATGATGCAACCGGCTTTTCCGGCAACGGCGAAGCCTCGTGCGCAAGCTGTCACATCTTCGGCGACCTCGATGACCTCGCCTGGGATTTGGGAAATCCCGATGAGGTGGTCACCAAAAATCCGATACCCATTACCTTCGGTGACCCCACAGCGATTACCCTCGGCAAAACCTTGTTCGGGGTGCGCTCGCCAATCAACGGGACGGACAAAGTTGATGACTTCCATCCGATGAAAGGGCCGATGACAACGCAAACTCTGCGCGGCTTGCGCCACTCGGGCGCCATGCATTGGCGAGGCGACCGCGCTAATGGATTTTTGGGCGCCGACCCGTTTGACGCCAATCTGTCGTTCAACAATTTTATCGTCGCTTTTGAAGGTTTAATTGGCAACCCGGAGAAGCCGCCGGTTGCCGAGATGCAAAAGTTTACCGATTTTCAATTGCAAGTCTTGCCGCCGCCCAATCCCGTGCGGCGGCTCGATAACTCGCTCAACCCGGCGCAACAACGCGGCAAAAATTTCTATTTCGGCACGCGCCCGTCCGATGGCATCAAGCTACCGCTGGTGGGTGGCACGCTTGGCATAGATTCGTTCAACTGTAACGGTTGTCATGCGCTTGACCCGGCACAAGGCTTTTTTGGGGCAAGCGGTAAGGCGAGTTTTGAGGGCATCACGCAGATTGTCAAGATTCCCCACCTGCGCAATATGTACACCAAAGTTGGTATGTTTGGCAGCCCGCGGGTGAACTTCTTCACAGCCCCCGACACAGGCTTTACCGGCGATCAGATTCGCGGCTTCGGTTTTACGAATGACGGTTCGGTTGACACCTTGTTTCGCTTCTTCACAGCGGTGGTCTTTAATCCGCTGCCCAATTCCGGCTTCCCGCTGCTCAACCCCGACGCAACGCGGCGCGATGTCGTAGAGTTTATGCTGGCGTTTGATAGCGACCTGGCTCCAGTCGTTGGTCAACAAGTGACGCTGACCGGCAGCAATAGTGCAGTCGTCAATCCGCGCATCACGCTGATGATTCAACGCGCCGAAACCGCTTTCACCTCCAAGGCCCTGGGCGGCGCGGTGAAAGAGTGTGACCTGGTGGTGAATGTCGCGCAAGCGGGTCGCGTCAAAGCTTTCCTCTATGATCCGGTGGCGCGGAATTTCATTCCCGATGATGGCACGGCGCCGGTCTCTGACGCGGCCTTACGCGCGCTTGCGATAACGCCCGGTCAGGAGGTGACCTACTCTTGTGTGCCGCCGGGTTCAGGTTCGCGCATCGTTTTTACTCACCAGTTGGCATTGATTTGAAAGGATGAGCGAACCAGAGATTCGGTTTTCGCCATCCCCGTAGAAGGGCGCTTGACCGAAGCTTAAAATTATTCTCGGATTGGACGGAAAGAACCGCTAGGGCGGATCCCAGGTAAACGAGTAAACCAGAAGCCGTCCAATCCGCTCTCTTTCTCCAATGCGAAGTTAAGTTTTCAACCTGTGGTTGTAACATTTTAATTTTCTGGCGAACCTTTATGTCCCACTCCGCCAAGTGAACAAATTCCCGCGTCGCGTCCTCGCAGGTTGACGCGCAAGGCGCTCGCTGGTATCAATTGACTGTCAACTCGGACGGCACTCGATCAAGAGCGATTCCCTGGCGTGTTATAAAGAGGCAATGAAGTATGCTGAAGCGTAGCGCTCTCTTGATCATCGGATTCTTATTAATTTTTTTACCTAACTCTAACTCGCCTGCCAGTGCCGATATTCTGGTAACCACATCAACCCATTTCATCCGCGTCCCGGCAAGTGTGACGGCGCCACCAAACGACCAGATCAGTCTTGCGGCGACGCTCTATCAGCCGCGCTTTTTCCCCTCGGCGCCCGCTGTCATCTATATTCATGGGTGGGGCGGTCATCGCTTGATTGGCGAAGACAATCTCGCTTATTACATCGCTTCGGCCGGTTACACGGTGCTCTCCTACACGGCGCGCGGATTTGGCAGCGGAGAGTCAGGGGGTCGGGTGTCGCTGGCTGGACCGAATGAAATCAACGACCTCAAACAGATGATTGATTGGCTCTTGAATGACCCTGATAACGTCATCGCGCCGCGCGTCACCAAGATTGGGGTTATCGGCGGTTCATATGGGGGGAGCCATTCGTTTCAAATTGCTTCTGACCCGCGCGTTTCAGCGGTCATTCCGCTGGTCGGCTGGACCGACCTGGAATCAGCTTTATATCCGAATGGAGCCATCAGCTATAAACTGGGACTCGCTGAATTTTACGGCGGTCTTGACACCAATGTCGGCTCGCCGCCTTTCTACAACTACGATCAACTACAGTTTGCCATGTTCGATATGGCGGCCGAGGGGCAGGCTCCTTTCGGCGCAGTTAAAGAAGCCCTGGCGGCTCGCTCGATTGCCGAACGTGACGCCAATGGTCGAGAGATATTGAAACCTTCGCGGCAACCCGTTGCGCCAACCTTTATCATTCAGTCGTGGGACGATTATCTCTTCCCTTCGACCCAGGTTCTCGACGTCTTTTCACAAATCAACGCCCCCAAGCAAATTTATCTTGGCCGGCGCGGTCACCCGCCCGGAGGAAATGAATCCGACCCTGAAGCCGTCTATATCGGCACACAGATCTTACGTTGGTTCAATCATTATCTTTGGAGCGTGGGAGGCACGGATTCAAAAAAAGTAGCCAGCGCCCCTGAGCCTTCGGTGTTTTTACCCAACACTTATTCGCAATTTCCTCCGGCCGATGCTGAAACACTTGCGCTTTATTTAAAAACCGGCGGCGCGATTACCCGCAAGAAAAAAGCGCCGGTTATGGAAGCCAGCGCCGGCGGCGTCTTTCATCGTCAGTTAATCAGAAGCTCTCGCTTAGGCGCAGAGATTCCTTCCAGAAACGATATGTTCAGCGCCACGGTCGAGTCTGTAGGTGGGCTGCCGCGCGCCCTCACCTTTACCACCAATTCCTTCGACACGGCTACCGAAGTTCTCGGTCCCGGCGAATTCACGTTCTATGTGAGCAGTCCGACTTCTGCGACCCTTGATTTGATTGCGCGAATTTTCGATGTTGCGGCGGACGGGACGGAAACCGAAGTGACGGTCGGCGTGCTGCGCGTTTCGGGACTCACGCCGACCGAGACGAGGCGTGTGACGTTCCGCGATTTCGGAGATGATTGGATATTTCAAGCCGGCCACAGCTTGCGGGTGAAATTGACGAATATAGACTTCCCGGATTTCCGACCGCCAGGCGCTAATGACGAACAAGCTTCCGTGTTCACCTTGCGAACTGGCAAGAAGTTTCCCTCTTCACTGCAACTCGCGACTCGCAATCCTTAGCGCCGTTGGCATTTGAACGGCGAGCCATAAGCGGTCGCCGTCGTCCTGGGGCGCTGGGTGAGAAGCCGGCTTAACCGGGCAATGGGTTAAGGTTCAATAAAGCTTTCTCACCCTGCGCCCCGGGAACACGAAGGTCACAAAGCGGCTAGAGAATTTTCGTAAACCCTTCCCCCAAGCGCCCCTGCCCGAACGAACAAAAGGCTTGATTTTATTGGCTTCTGAGCGATGATAGGCACTGTCATTGACAGGCAGTTCGCAATCATCTTGATGGAATATGGTGGCAGCTTATGGCTTATCAGTCAGCTTTCGTGTGGGAATCTTCTGACCACCTCTCGAAAAATAATATCTATCATCTGCTTGGCCGGGCGCTGTTGCTCGGACTGTTCCTCATGGGTCTGACCACGGTCAAAGCGTCGGCGCAATACCGCTTTGAACATTTCACAACCGGCAACGGACTGCCGCAAAATACCGTTTCGGCGATTACTCAAACCCGCGACGGCTATCTCTGGTTTGCGACCTTCGATGGCCTGGTGCGTTATGACGGTTTACGCTTCATCACTTTGGATAAAGGGAATTCGCCAGGCATCAGCAGCAACCAGTTTCTCTCTTTATTTGAAGACCGCCGAGGGACGTTGTGGGCCGGCACAACCGATAGTGGGTTGGTTGGTTATCGCAATGGCGTATTCACCTCCTTGACACCTGCACAAGGATTGCCCGGAAAATATGTGGGGCGAATGCAACGCTCCGAAGACGGATTGCCCATCCTCTTTTTTGATACGGGCGATTTTAACTATCTTCGCTGGTCGAATGACGGAACTCCAACCTCGGCAAATATCTATCTCTGGGCGACCGAACAATCGTTTGTTCCCATCAACGAGCGCCCCGTCAACGAGTTTACCGATCGTTCAAATACGCGCTGGGTCATCGAACCTGGCAAACTGATTCGCGTTAAAGGCGGGCAGCAGACCAGCTTTCCTGTGAACCTTACGCTCGATGAGTTCTTTCGTTTCCGCTACGAAGACCGCGCCGGCAATATGTGGTTCGCTTCGCGGGATAATCACGTGTATGTGGTCACAGGCGATACGCTGAACCATTACACACAGCTGGATGGTTTACCTTCTTTTTCGACCGTCAAATTTGCCGGAGAAGACCCGGAAGGGAATGTCTGGCTCTACAGCCAGCGCCGGGTCCTGCGTTATCGTAACGGCGCTTTCACTATCTATACCGAGAAAGACGGCATCAACAGTCAAAATATTAAAGCAGCGTTTTGCGACCGTGACGGAACCATCTGGGTCGGCACCAATGAGAATGGCTTGTATCGGCTGACGCGGCAATTTCTGACTACCTACGCCCAGGCGGACGGGCTGCTCGGCAACATTGTCTATCCGATTATTGAGGACCATACGGACGCCATATGGATTGGCGGCGGGGGCGGCGTGACGCGTTTCGTTGACGGCAAATTTACGGGCTATTTACTCGGCCAGCCGCGTAAGAACCAGTACAAAATTGTTGCCACCGCACCGCCTGAAAAAATTCCGGGCGATGGGGCGCAATCGTTTTGTGAAGATCGCGAGGGCGGTTTATGGATAGGCATTGAAAAAGGCGTTCTCTTAATGAAAAACGGGCGTTTGACCGACCGCTCTGAACTGACTCAAGAGACTGCGCCGGAGGCTATTTGTCAAGACCGCGCGGGAAATCTCTGGTTTGGCACACCTAAAGGGTTATTCAAAGTGCAGGGCGGGAAGTCCGTTTTATACACGACCCGAGAAGGCTTGCCGAGTAATGGCATCACGGTGATTTACGAAGACCATCAAGGCACGCTCTGGATTGGCACGCGAGGTGGGCTGGCGCGAACGGAGGGCGACCATTTCATTGCCTTCACGACCCCTGACGGGTTGGCGGGCAATCGCATTCGCAGCCTTTACGAAGACCGTGATGGGGCGCTCTGGGTTGGCACTTTCGATAGCGGTTTGAGCCGCTTGAAAGACGGGCGTTTTACGGTCTACACGGTGCAGACCGGACTGTTCAACAACGGTGTCTTTCAAATTCTTGAAGACCGGCGCGACAATTTCTGGATCAGTTGTAATCGCGGCGTCTATCGCGTCAGCCGCCAGCAACTCAATGACTTTGCCGAGGGCAGGATTCCGGCCATTCATTGCGTTGCTTACGGCACCCAAGAAGGTATGTTGTCGGTCGAATGCAACGGCGAGCGTCAACCGGCAGGCATCAAAGCCCGCGACGGCAAACTCTGGTTCCCGAACCAGAAGGGCGTTGTGGTCATTGACCCTGAGGCGGTTCCTCACGATTTGCCGCCGCCCGTGACCGCCATTGAATCGGTTATGATTGACCGCAAGGGCGCAAGCTTCACCGATGGCATCACGCTTGAGCCAGACCAGGCCAATCTCGAAATCCATTACACCGCGCCGTGTTCGGTCAAATCCGACTACGTGCAATTCAAGTTCAAGCTTGCGGGGCTTGACGAAAAATGGACGGAGGCTGAAACGCAACGCTCAGTTTTTTATCCACATCTGCCGCCGGGTTATTACACCTTTGAGGTTATTGCTGCCAGCCTTGACGGGGTGTGGAATGAAACCGGCGCCACCCTGCAAATTCATATGAAGCCGCACTTTTATCAAACTAAATGGTTCTACGCCGTTTGTGTTTTAGGTTTCCTTTTGCTGGGGGCAAGCATTTATGGCTTACGCGTGCGGCAACTGAAAGCTATTGGACAGAAGCTGACGGCGCTGGTTGCCGAGCGCACAGCGGCGCTTGTCGAGCGCACGGAACAGCTTGAAGTCGCCAATGAGAAGCTGAATCAATTGGCTACTCTTGACGGCCTAACGAACATCGCCAACCGCCGCCGCTTCACCGAATTTTTAGAGCAGGAGTGGCATCGCGCCGGGCGCTCGCAATCGCCGATTTCTCTGCTCTTGATGGATGTGGATTTTTTCAAACTCTACAATGACACCTATGGGCATCAAGGCGGCGATGATTGTTTGAAGCAGGTGGCCACGGTGCTGCGCGATACCATCAAACGCGCTACGGATTTAGCCGCGCGTTATGGCGGCGAAGAGTTCGCGGTTATCTTGAGTGAAACCGAAGCTGAGGGGGCGCTGGCGGTTGGCGAAACCATACGGGCGCAAATCGAAGCTTTACAAATTCCGCATCGCAGTTCAAAAGTCAATTCCGTGGTGACCATCAGCCTGGGCGTTGCTACCGTGATTCCAACACCTGGCGCGGCGGCGGACGAACTCGTCGCTTGTGCCGACCAGGCGTTATATCGCGCCAAAGAACACGGGCGCAATCGTTGCTTTGCCCAGGTTGAAGCGGTGGTCTGTTGAGAACCAGAGGGGTCTGAGCAGTCCTGCAAGGATCACCGTCAATTGCTTAGGTGATAGCTTCCGAGGCTTTCGCGCCTGGGTGAATAGCTTGATTCATTCGCCGCCATAGCCAATTAAATAAGGCCAGTGGCAGTAGCAGCAATAAGGGAATCAATAAAACGAAAACCGCATGCTCCCAAAACGCTGCGCCTTGCCGGTATCCGCCATTTGCAAGCGGAATCCCCAAAGTTGTTGCGTAATAGACGAGCAGCGGGAATAGAGCCAGCCGCAAGAGACCTGTCGGTTTTTCGGCGCTCATCTTTTCACTGACGATAAACAGCAAGAGCAGAAAACCCGCATACACCAGGATGCCTTCGACGCGGTGCAGTTCGCCGGCCTTGAACCCGCTGGTCTCTGAAAGCTCTCTCAACTGCAAGGCGATGACGATGCGAACCGTATTCGCCAGGAGGGTTACCAGATAGGCCGTGAGCGCCGCCAGCCCAATGAATCGCCAGTCCTTGCCGGGCGAACGAGGACTGCGGAGCCGGCTTAGGGAAAGCATTAAAAAAGCCGCTATCAAAAAATTAATTCCCGCGCAGGCCGGCGCAATCACAAAGCCCCGGTCGCTGGTGACGTAGCCCGCATAAGATTCAAACTCAAAGGTCGTGCCGCTCGTCAACTCAACAAACTTTGCGGTCGGCGCAAGAATCCAGCGCAAGGCGTTGGCGCTGGCGCTCGAGTAATAAAACTTGAGCGCCAGCACGGCGAGCAACACGACCATTCCCTGTGCAACGCGGTTCCAGGTCAATCTCTGTTTCATACCAAGCGCCGCCGTCCGCGATAAATCATCAGGAGGGTGATGAGTAAACTCGTCGCGAGCAGCCACATGAGTTCTGGCTCGCTGCCGCTTTG
>JBIOWC010000561.1:0-47038 GCA_044868105.1 Blastocatellia bacterium | reverse complement strand
CGCCTGCGTTGAGGCGGCGGTCTCAGACCGCCGCTCAACCGATTACGGTATTTATTTTTTCAAAGGGCCTCAGCAGAAAAGGAGAGGTTGTTACATGAAAAAGTCATTATTTTGTCTGACGCTATGTGGATTCCTGCTTTTCGCTCTGCTGCAAGGCGTTGCCACAATGAAAGCCAGTGTTGTCGCTTCGCAAGGCGGTGCGCCATTATTCAGCAATGATGGGTCGCCTATGAAAGGCAACATCGCTACGCGGAGTTTTGCTTTCGATTGCACCTATACCATCAATCCGACAACCGCAAACTTTCAGGCGATAGGTGGCAATGGCACGGTGGCGGTCACCGCATCGGCAAATTGCCCGTGGACAGCAACAAGTCATGAAGACTGGATTACCATCACAGACATTGTCAGCGCTCCAGGGGGCGGCACGGTCAGATATTCAGTTGCGGCCAATCCGCTGGCTTTACCTCGCCCTGGTTCAATGACAATTGCCGGACAAAACTTCCTCATCAATCAAGCCGGATTAATCTGTCAACCTACTTTGCAGCCGGCCTCGCTGACCTTCTCTTCAGGGGAAGCAAGCGGCAGTTTTCAGGTAAACACCCCCAACAATTGTCAGTGGCGTGCGAGCGTAATCCCTGGAGGTGGTCAGTCCACATTTATTACCCTTACCTCAGGGGAAGCCGGCACTGGCAACGGCACGGTCAATTTTTCGGTAGGCGAAAATTCCAGCGGCGTACAGCGCAGCAACTCCATCAAAATTACACCCGCCGAGGGCCTCCCTAGTGATGCGCGCTCCTTTACAGTAATTCAAGAGGGCGTCTCTTGTGCCTATTCGCTTTCGACAATTAACCAGAGCGTTGAAAGTGAGGAAAACGAGCAGCGGTTTGACATCAATGCGGCAATTGGCTGTAACCTTCCTACTCCGGTTTCAAATGCGGAGTGGATTTCGACACCTACTAAAGTTCCTGGTATTCCTGATGTAAATGGCAAGACAACCTATCAATATACAGTAAGTCGAAACGTCGGCTTTTCCTGGCGTAGCGGTACGATAACCGTAGGCAATCAACTCTTGTGGGTTTATCAGGACTCGACAGAATGCCCGGCACTTCTAGTTTGCTACTATTTCCCACAGGCCTGTGGTGGCATAGGGCCGTCGCGCGCCTTCCGCGATAACGTGTTGGCGCAGAGTGAGCGCGGGCGCAACTATACGCAACTCTATTATCAGGTCGCCGACGAAGCCGTGCGGGTTCTCACGCTCAACCCCATGTTGCTGCTGCGGACAAGCGACATCATGCAGCGGTATAAACCTGCCGTCGAAGCGATGGTTAAAGGCGAGCCGGTGACGCTCACCACAGGCGACCTCGAAGAGATCGACAACTTCCTGAATGCTGTGGCCGCAAAAGGCAGCGATGACCTGCAGCAATCCGTTCAACGCATCTGCACCGATCTGCGCGACACCCAGGTGCAGAAAGAGTTCAAGGTCACAGTTGTTAAAGGCGCGAAACACCAATTATCTTCGACAAATCTTTTGCCACGTAGATTCACTACAGGGTTTGCCATATTGCTGGGCTTCTGTCCCCTCGCCGTCTTCGGTGGCCAACGGCGAAGACGGTTAGCCAAAGGCGCCAGGCTTGTGCTGGTCGCCACCCTGTCGGCTGCTTTATCAAACCTTGCGCCAATGGCGGCGACAAAGGCGCGACCGTTTGCCCGGCCCCTGACATCAGCCAAGCGCAGCCATCACCACAGTCGGTCACCAGAGGGCGAGGCTTACGCCAAACTGCCACTGGCTTTTGAGCCGAACGCCGGGCAGGCCGCTGCACAGGCGAAATTCACCGCCCGCGGCTATGGCTACAGGCTGGCGCTCGAACCGACCGCAGCAACCCTCACCCTCACCAGGCAAAAGGCTAAAAGTCCAAGACAAACTTATGAATTACCGACCGCCGAGGTGGTCGCGCCGGTTCCTGATTTTTTGCGAATGGAGATTGTGGGCGCCAATACCGGGGCGGCAATCGAGGGTATGGAAGAACTCGAAAGCAAAAGCAATTACTTCATTGGCAACGACCCAATGAGGTGGCGCACCGGCGTAGCCAATTACGCCAAGGTCAGATGCGCGGCGGTCTACGAGGGCGTGGATTTAATTTATTACGGCAACGGAGGCGGACTTGAATACGACTTCAAACTGGCTCCGGGAGCCGATTACAAGAGCATTGCTCTAGCCTTTTCGGGGGCGCGGCAAATCGAACTGGACGGCAACGGCGACCTGGTAATGAAAACGGCAAACGGCAGCGTACGTCAACATAAACCCGTTGCTTACCAGGAAATCAACGGGGTGCGAAAGGCGGTTGCCTGTCATTATCGTCCGCTTGGCGAGCGCCACACCGCGTCAGCGACAAATCGCCAAACGCGCTCCAGACGGCGGCCTTCAGACTCCGAACGCCAGACTGATGTTGTCGGTTTTGAGGTTGGCGCCTACGACGCCTCGCGTCCGCTCATTATTGACCCGGCGCTGGTTTATTCGACTTATCTGGGCGGCAGTGGCGACGATGAAGGCAACAGCATAACCGTCGATGCCTCCGGCAACGCTTATCTTGCCGGGTTCACGAATTCAATCGACTTCCCAACGGCGAATGCCGCCCAGCCGACGCAGGGCGGCGGGCAGCAAGACGCTTTTGTTGCCAAACTGAATGCGACGGGCACGGCTCTCGTATACGCCACCTACTTCGGCGGCAATGGACAAGACAATGCCAGCAGCATCGCCGTTGACCCGGCGGGCAATGCCTATGTGACGGGCTATACAGGTTCAATGAACTTTCCCGTAAAAAATGCGATGCAGGCATTGAAACGCGGCGCCTTCAATGCTTTTGTGATGAAGTTGAATGCGACGGGCAGTTTGCTGTATGCCACGCATGTGGGCGGCAGCGCCAACGATGCCGGGACCAGCATTGCCGTTGATGCGACGGGCAAGGTTTATCTGTCAGGTATTGCCACCTCTAGCAATTTTCCGACGCAGAATGCCGTGCAAGCGAATGCGGGTGGGGCGAGCGATGCTTTCGTTGCCCGACTGAACGCCGCCGGCGATCAGTTGCTCTTTTCCACCTACCTCGGCGCTACCGGCAGCGATGCGGCGACCAGTCTGGCGATAGACGTAGCGGGCAATGTTTATGTAACGGGGGTGACCACTTCGCATAATTTCCAAACCGTGAACGCTGTGCAAAGCGCTCATGGCGGCGGCTTATTCGATGGCTTTGTCGCCCGCTTAAATCCCGATAATCACCAACTGCTTTATGCGAGTTACCTCGGCGGCAGCGGCGAAGATAGAGCCTTGCGTATCGCCGTTGACCCGGCGGGCAATGCCTATGTGACGGGCGACACCGATTCGATAAACTTCCCGACGGCAAAAGCTCTGCAACAGAATGCCGGCGGCGGCGGCGATGCATTCGTCGCGAAGATCAATCCATCGGGTACGACGCTCATCTATTCGACATACCTGGGCGGCAGCCGTATTGAGGGCGGCACAGCCATTGCCGTGGACGCTGCGGGCAGCGCCTATGTCACGGGATTTACCGGCTCAACGAACTTTCCGACCGTTGCCCCCTTGCAACCCGCCTTCGGCGGTGGTTCATTCGATGGCTTCGTGGCGAAGTTGAACGCCGCGGGTTCAGCATTAGACTACTCGACCTATCTGGGCGGCAGCGGCATCGATTCAGGCTTTGGCCTTGCGGTGGATGCCTCAGGGAATGCTTATCTGATGGGCGTGACCGATTCATCGAATTTCCCGACAGCCGCGCCGTTGCAAGCGAGCTATGGCGGCGGCACTGCGGATGTTTTTGTGGCTAAGATCAAAGCTGCTGGTCCGGCGCTCAACAGAGCCGAGATTCAAGGCAAGCACCTGCTGGTCTTCGGCAGCGGTTTTGATGTCGGGGCGAAAATACTGATCAATGGCGAGGTCCACAAAAAGACCGGCAACGACGAGCAGAACCCGACCGGGCAATTGTTCGGTAAGAAAGCCGGGAAGTTAATCGAGCGCGGGCAGACGGTGACCCTGCAAGTTAAAAATGCCGATGGCTCGTTGTCTAATGAAATCCGCTTCACCCGACCTTAACCGGCGGGTTGAAATTGCCGCTAAAAGGCACAAAAAGCACAAGGAGAGAAAAAGCCGGTCACCGGCGATTGACGGATAGGTGCGACTGTAAGGTCTGGATGGGTTAGCACTGGGAGCGGGTAACCCCAAGTCCGCGCTCCCAGTAAAAAGGCGGTCGCCGCGATTTGAAATTCGCTATAGGTCAGATGGCGTCTGCTGTTTCTAAGAGAATCAATTGGCGCTTTTGTGGCTATTGACTCTAGGTCTTTGCCGTCTCACCTGCATAAGGTTTACTGAGGTACTCTTTCGCCTGTTTGTGCGAATCGTAAATATTTTCCCGCTTTAACACGGTCTGGTATTCGGCAAGCGCTTCGTTGCGTTTGCCAAGCAGATCCAGTGCCTGACCCATACGCAGATGCGCCTGTGAGACCAGAGATTTTTCGGATTTTGTCCACTTGATGACTTCTTTGTAATGCTCAACTGCGGCTGCCGTATCCGCCGTTTTCATTAGCGATTCGGCCCACTGATAATGAATCAAATCCGTCGCCACCGGGATGATGCGCTCATCTTTTAACAACTCAGCAAACGTTTGCGCGCCTTCATCTTTGCGGTTGCGCTGATAGAGCATGGTGGCGCGTTCGATGCCAAAGAGATAATTGCGCGGATATTTTTTCGACAAATAGCTAATGATTTCCAGCGATTTTTCCGGTTGTTTTTCGCGGCTGTAAATGCCGATGAGAACGACGCGAGCATCGTCGGCGGTGTATTTGCCCTTTTGCGTGACGGCTTCCAGGTACTCAATACCTTTTTTCTTTGAGCCACGGATGCCGACGACGCGCGCCAGCGTGCGCCATAAAAACGGCAGATTATCAACTGTGTATTCATAGGTGCCGATGCTCAAATAAGCATCCGTGTAATTGGGATCGAGTTTGACAACCTGTTTTTGAATCTTCACAGAGCCGTTGGCATCGCCGATGGCTTTGCGAAAGCTGCGTTTGACGGTCACCGTATAAACGGCGCGCAAGCCTTGCGCCGCGCCTTGATAGTAGAGGGCTTCGACATCTTTGGGGTTGGCTTGCAAACGCGCTTTTGCTACTTCAAGCGCTTTCCTGATTAAGTCCTGAAACTCTTTATCGCGCTTGGCATCGAACTTATCTTCTTCGGCGTCCTGGTTGTAAAACGAGCCGCCCGAATAGAGCGATGTGCTCAACCGCCGGCTGGCATTCAACCATTCAAGCCACATATTGTTGGCCAGGTAAATGTACCCGGCCGGATGGTCGGGCGTCAGTTTGACCATTTGCTGAAAGCGTTCCTGAGCGAATTTATAATCCATGTTATAAACCGCATCATTGCCTTCCTGGCGCAACCGGTTGAACTCTTCGACGCCTGGCGCCGGGGGGGCGATAGCCGGGGCGGCGCTCGCCTGAACGGTGGTTTGCAAGGCCAATGACGCCACGACGCTTGAAGCCAGAACGGCAAACGCTAAAAATAAAATGAACAATGAACGCATAAAAAATCTCCTGTTACCTTAGAATCTGTTTTTTCATGGAGTTATTTCTGACTCATTTTTACCTGTGAATCTTCACTAAATAAAATCTCTCAAGGCACAATCACCGACAGCGCATCGGGCACGGCTTCAAAGGTCATCGGTAAGGTGCCCGCCAGTTCGCCATCCAACTCAACCCAAATCTCTTTGATTGAATTGATTTTGATGCGACTGCTACGAACAATCGTTGCGCTCGATTTTTCGGGTTTACCTAAGAACCCTTTAAGCAAATCGGTTAAATAAGAGATATTGCGTTTGTGACGCGGCAACATGAAGAGTTCAAATTCAGGCTCTTCAAGCCGTGCATTCTTCGTCATCTTGATACCGCCGCCATAGCGTTTGCCATTGCCAATCAGGGTGAAAGCGCTCTCATATTTTTGCCGGTCAACTTCAACTTCAAAGACCGGCGCATCCCAGGTGAAAAAGTGCT
Source organism: Blastocatellia bacterium (assembly GCA_044868105.1). GTDB lineage: Bacteria > Acidobacteriota > Blastocatellia > UBA7656 > UBA7656 > JBFMDH01. The sequence continues at coordinate 40,981 of JBIOWC010000561.1, read as the reverse complement.
TGATTCCCGAAATCCAGAAAGCAAATTCGCCGGTCTGGCGTTTGAGCTTGGCATTCACGCCCTGCGAAATCGAAGCGTCAAGCCCGATGCCTGCAAACATCAAGAAATACCTTTGCGCCGTCTGAAGTCCGGCGCTTGATGGAATCGAAGCGTTTTGCTTCTCAGGTAAACCCACGGATGGCTGGTGTTCGTCATTAGACTCCAGATTGTGCGTCGCACATCCCAGGGCAATCCGTTTGGTCTTTCCTGCGGCAATGACATCGGCCAGTTGCCGGGGCTCTTTAGGGAGTTGCAAATCTTTCGCCACGACATTTGCCGTGCCGCCAGCCCAGACGGCGAGCACCGCCTCTTTACCGACCATGGGTTGAATCACCTCATTTAAGGTGCCATCGCCGCCGTAGCTGACGATAATGTTTGAGCCATTAGCGATGGCTTCGCGCGCCAGCCGGGTCGCATCATTTGGCGCAGTCGTGGCGCAGGCTTCCGCCGTAATGCCGCGCGCTTCGAGCAAGCGCACCATCTCTTGTGCGCTTTCGGTTCGCTTACCCTTACGCCCGGACATAGGGTTATAAATAATCGTTGCCGTTCTCTTAGTCATCCCGAACATGATAACCAAGAGCAACTATGATGCCAGCGTAAATATAAGAAAATAGCTTGTAAAATCCAGCGTTTCCACGCCCTGCCCGAATAGCTGGCGCAATATTTCCCTGACACTTGGCGTGAAAACTTTTGCTGATGGCGCGAGGCGCCGTGCAGGCCGACTGCTGGAGTATAGGTCTTGATGGTTCTTGTTGGAGTAACCCGGAAGCCCGCGTTGCGATGCGCAAACGGGGGCATCGCGCGCCCCCAAGGTAGTTTGATGAGCTGGCAATTGCAAAGGCTGCGGCCAGCTAGGCAAGGGAAAGCTCTTGCGCAGTCTCACGACTTCTTGCGGTTCAATGATGAATTTCCGCTCGCCGTCGCCTCTGCATAACCCCTCCAGCTTTTGGTAATGGGTCAGATTGAAAATAGGGGGATGAAAATATTTATCGTTAAAAGAACGGCGGTCTGTCGTCAGGGACAAGGTCATCTTCTGATGGGGCGGAAAAGGCGGATGGCGATTTATCCGCCCCAGCCGATGGCGCTTTATCCGCCTGTTCCGTCTAATCAGAAGATAAATTTTTACTTGTAGTTGGGCGGGACTTTACTTGTTTAGCGCCAACCGCTGGCCAACCTCTTTCATCCTGACCCACTACTCAGCTTTTTGTTCGCTTCGATGGGCTGTGATAGACTTGCCATCCGCCAACGCGCATCGAAACATTGAGGATGATGGGCGACGAGCACAGGCAAAGCCCTCAGCTGAAACCTTGCTGGCGCTCGTCGAAAACCGCGGCCAACTGCTCGATAAAGATGACCTGATGAATGTGGTCTGGCGCGACACCGCTGTTGAAGAAGCCAATCTCACACAGAACATCTCGGTTTTGCGGCGGGTGCCTGGCGAAATAGATCGCACGGTGGCGGGTTAGTAAAAAGCCTATGAAGATAACTTTGAATGGCTCGTTCAACTCAAAGTTGACCCGCCTTTTGAATGTCTCCATACAGACCCGAGATTCAGCGAATGATTACAACGCAGGAACTTGAGCTAACGAAGATGAATAACCTGCTGGTTGTCGAAAACCTCGTTAAACATTATCCGATTCGCCAAGGGGTTATCCCGAAAACGGTCGGCACAGTGCGCGCTGTTGATGGCATCTCATTTTCCATTGAGCGCGGCAAAACGCTGGGCCTGGTGGGCGAATCGGGTTGCGGTAAGACAACCGCCGGGCGCGCGATTTTGCGACTTGTCGAACCGACTGCCGGGCGCGTGGTTTTTGATGGGCAGGAGGTTTTTCAGTTGCGTGCCGCCGAGATGCGCAAGCTCAGGCGCGACATGCAAATTATTTTTCAAGACCCTTATGGGTCTTTGAATCCCCGAATGACCGTTGGCGCAATGCTTGAAGAGCCCTTATTGGTTCACGACATTGCAGCGAATTTAACCGGCGAAACCGTGGCAACAAAAGCGCCCTCAACCAGGAAACAGCAGGCGCGCGAGCAGGTTGCGGAACTTTTGCGACTCGTCGGACTCCGACCCGAATACGCCAATCGTTATCCGCATGAATTTTCTGGCGGGCAGCGTCAACGCATCGGCATCGCGCGGGCGCTGGCGCTCAATCCGAAATTTATGGTTTGCGATGAAGCGGTGTCAGCACTCGATGTTTCTATTCAAGCACAGATTTTGAACCTGCTACGCGAACTGCAACAAAAATTCAATCTCACCTACCTGTTCATCGCTCACGACCTGGCGGTCGTTAAACATATATCAGACCGCGTGGCGGTGATGTATCTCGGCGAAATTGTCGAAGCGGCCGACACCGAAGAAATTTTTTCGCGCCCACTGCATCCCTACACCCAGGCGCTGCTGGCGGCGATTCCGATTCCGAAACCCCATGCCAATGGGCGGCGCGAAAAATTAACCGGCGATGTGCCGACGCCCATCAATCCGCCCGCCGGTTGCCGCTTTCACACGCGCTGCCCGATTGCCACCGAGGAATGCAAAGAGACAAAACCGCAACTGGTTGAAATTTCCAGAGACCATCAGGTCGCTTGCCTGCGCACAGACGTTTCAGCGGAAAGAATCGAGTAAAAAGATGATTGAATGAACGAGCGGGCGGGTGCCGCAGGTCGGTACTTCAGTGAAGGGGGAGGCAACGTGCGGGAGACGGAAGGTGAGGGTTTAGAGTACCGCCCGAAGGCGGTACTCTAAACGTCAGAAGTTATTTCGATTCCGCGAGTTGTTTTTGCAAATTGGCGCGTTCAAGTTTCGCCATTGCTTCATCGAGATTGAATTGCGAAGAATCGTTCATCGCCTGTTGCAGAAGTTTTTCGGCGCGTTCGCGTTCAGCAAGGACTTGAGTTAAATCAATCTCTTCGGGTGTTGAGGCGGAATCGGCGAGCACGGTGACGAGTTTCGGGCCGACTTCAACATAACCGCCGCTGATAACCATTTGCCCTTTTTGGTCGCCTTTGTGATAAGTGAGCAAGCCGGCCGGTTTGAGCATCGAAATCAGTTCCGTATGTCCCGGCAAAATGCCGAGTTCGCCGTCCAGTCCTGGCACCTCGACGCTATCTACATCTTCATCGAAAACTTTACGCTCTGGCGTGACAACTTCAAGCCTTATCATTTCATTCTCCTAGAGGTCAGGGTAGTAGATGTCAGTTATATTTTTAGGCATTACTGACATCTGACCTCTGCTTTACATCGCCTTGGCTGCTTCGACGACTTCATCAATGCCGCCTTTAAGGAAGAATGCTTGTTCAGGAAGGTCATCGTGTTTACCGGCGATGATCTCCTTAAAGCCGCGAATCGTTTCATCAATGGTGACGAATTTGCCCGGAATGCCGGTGAACTGTTCGGCAACGAAGAAGGGTTGCGAGAGGAATCGCTGCACCTTGCGGGCGCGCGACACTGCGAGTTTGTCATCTTCAGAGAGTTCATCAATACCGAGAATGGCGATGATGTCTTGCAGGTCTTTATAGCGTTGCAAAATTCGTTTCACGTCCTGCGCCGTGTTGTAGTGGTCTTCACCGATAATGCGCGGGTCGAGAATGCGCGAGTTCGAGGCCAACGGGTCAACCGCCGGATAGATGCCCAGTTCGGCAATCTGACGCGACAGCGCAGTGACCGCGTCAAGGTGCGCGAAGGTGGTTGCCGGAGCCGGGTCTGTGTAATCGTCCGCCGGCACGTAGATGGCTTGCACAGAGGTGACGGCGCCGCGTTTGGTTGAGGTGATGCGCTCTTGCAGTTCGCCCATCTCGGTGGCGAGCGTCGGTTGATAACCGACCGCCGAAGGCATACGACCCAGGAGTGCCGAAACTTCAGAACCGGCTTGCGTGAAGCGGAAGATGTTATCAATAAACAGCAGCACGTCGGTTCCGACTTCATCGCGGAAATATTCGGCAACCGTGAGCGCCGTAAGCGCCACGCGCAGACGCGCGCCGGGCGGCTCGGTCATCTGTCCGTAAACCAGCGCCGCTTTTGAAGTCGCAACCGCTTTCATGTCCACTTTACTTAAATTGAACTCACCGGTTTTTTTGAAATGGTCATCGAATTCATCGCCGAAATCGATAACCCGCGATTCGACGAATTCACGAATCAAGTCATTGCCTTCGCGGGTGCGTTCACCAACGCCGCCGAACACCGAATAACCGCCGCTTTTTTTGGCGACGTTATTGATGAGTTCCATAATCAACACCGTTTTGCCGACGCCGGCGCCGCCGAATAAACCGATTTTACCGCCGCGAAGGAAAGGTTGAATCAGGTCAATAACCTTAATGCCGGTGGCGAACATCTCCAGGTTGGTTGATTGGTCCTGGAAGGCCGGAGCGTGACGGTGAATCGGGTAGTGTTTATCGGATTTTACATCGCCGAGTTGGTCGACCGGTTCGCCGATGACGTTCAAAACGCGACCCAGGGTTGCCGGGCCGACCGGGACCGTGATGGGGCCGCCCGTGTCAATCGCTTTCATGCCGCGAATGATGCCTTCGGTTGGCAGCATCGAAACGCAACGACAACGCCCTTCGCCGAGATGTTGTTCGATTTCAACCGTAGTGTTGACGGGTTCGGGAACATCAAATCCGTCGCTGACAACTTTCAAAGCTTGATAAATTGGGGGGAGCGCTGCTTCATCGAATTCAACGTCCACAACAGGACCGATGACCTGTATAACTTTGCCCTCGTTTGCCATTTAAAAAAATTCTCCTGTTAAAAATGTGGCGCAAGGCTTGCGGACCTGCGCTACTCAATATGCAAAACGGTATGTGTAACGAAAGATTGCGCCGTTCAAAGTGTGAGAAAATAGCATATTGACTGATGCATTGGCTAGTCTGTCTCGCATTTCTGTTATAGCTTGAGCGCGCCCTTAAAACAAGTTATGCTGCGCCTTTGGTCAAACTCAACTCGGAGTAAATATTCGCATGCGTAAATTTCTGTTCGTAATAGGCCTAGGGCTGTTGACAGGTTTTTTCCTGCTCTCGTTTACCAGATTCGATAAACCGATACAGGCAAAAGTCCATCGGGTAGCCGAGCCGGAACCCCCCACGTTTGCAGATGCGGCGGTCACCGAAGATGCCAACGCCAACTCCCTCAGATTTGAAATCACCCTGGCCGCAGGGCTTTTGGAAAAACCTCAAAACGGCAGACTATTTATCGTGCTCGGTAAAGGGCCTCAACCCGAACCGCGAATGCTGATTGGGCGAACCGGGATGGATGCCGCGCCGGTTTTTGCGCGCGATGTGAATGAGTTTTCAACCGGTAAAACCGGGGTCATTGATAATTCCTGTGTGGCTTTCCCGATTGAAAACCTATCCCAACTTCCCGCCGGAGACTATTTCATTCAAGCGCTCTTTGATTACAACCCGGATTTAAAATCCCTGAACGCGCCGAATAATCTTTACAGCGCCGTGCAACGCGCCACGCTTGACCCGACCAAAGGCGACGTAATCAAAGTAGAACTAACCAAGAAAATTCCCGATGAACAACTGCCGACCGATACGGAATCGGTCAAATTTGTAAAAGTGAAATCCGAGTTGCTGAGTAAGTTTCACGGGCGACCGATTTACCTGCGCGCCGGGGTCATCTTGCCCAAGGATTTTGACAAAGACCCATCGCGCAAATATCCCTTGCGGGTTCACGTTGGCGGTTACGGGTCGCGTTTTACGACGGTTCAACGCCTGATGTCGCAGGGCTCAGGGTTTTATCAGGCTTGGAATGATGACGCAACACCCAAGATGATTCTGCTTCAACTGGACGGCGACGGACCTTACGGAGACTGCTACCAAGTCAATTCCGCAAACAACGGTCCGTACGGGGATGCCGTCACGCAGGAACTGATTCCCTACATCGAACAAAAATTTCGCGGCCTCGGTGAACCCTTTGCGCGCGTCGTTGACGGCGGCTCGACAGGCGGTTGGGTGTCTTTGGCTCTGCAGGTTTTTTATCCCGATTTTTTCAATGGCACCTGGTCGTATTGCCCGGATGGCGTAGATTTTCGCGGCTTTCAACTGATTAACATCTATCGCGATAAAAACGCTTATCTCAATCAATATGGCTTTGAGCGACCCAGCAACCGCGACGTCAACGGCGAAACCCGCTATACGATTCGTCACGAATGCCAGATGGAAAATGTGATGGGGGCGGGCGACAGTTGGACCATGTCGGGCGAGCAGTGGGGCGCCTGGAATGCGACCTATGGACCGCGCAGCGCCGATGGTCGCCCGCGTCCGTTATGGAACGCAAAGACCGGCGAACTTGATGCCAGTGTGATTGAACATTGGAAGAAATACGATTTGCGAATGACGCTTGAGAAAAACTGGGCGACGCTGGCGCCAAAACTGAAAGGGAAAATTAACATCTGGGTTGGCGAAGCGGATAACTATTTTTTGAACAATGCGGTGCATATGCTCGATGACTTTTTGGCCAAAGCCAGCCCGTCAGTTGAAGCGCGAATCTTTTACGGGGCAGGGAAGGGGCATTGCTGGCTTGGACTGACGGAACGCCAACTGATTGATGAAATGGCGGCGCGAATTGAAAAGATGCGCCCGAAAAATTAGCGGTTATTGAACGCTCGGCCTTCATAGTCGCTAATCAGTTGACGCAAGACATCGGGAACCGCGACTGAGGCGAGCGTCTTGGGGTCTACGCAAACATAAACGGAGGTCGCCAGGTTGATGAGTTGGTCTTCGCCGTCGCGGTAAATTTCAAAATCGAAGGTCAGACTCTTGGTGCCGATTTTCGAGATGCGGGTGTAGATTTCCAGCATCTCGTCAAAGCGTGCCGGGGCTTTGAATTCAATTGTGGTTTTTGCCAGCACCGTATCCACGCCGGTCTTGGCCAAAAGATTTTGATAATTGAGTCCCAGAGCGCGGAAATATTCCGTCCAGGCAATGTCGTAATAGGTCATGTAGTTGCCATTAAAAACGATGCCCTGCAAATCGGTATCAGCAAAAATTACCCGGTAGGGGTGATGGAATTTGAAGTCACTTTTCATATGCGGCTTATGATGCATGAAGGACAGAGAAGTAGGCAAATCAAGTTTGCCGGAAAACAGAAGCGGCAGCCATTTCTGACTGCCGCTTCTGTTTTGAACTCCTGAGGTAGGGCTCGAACCTACAACCCTCCGGTTACGCTTTACCCTATGCTTTCGCAAAGGTGCGGACTATCTCATCAACTTTTTCAAAGTTGCCGGGCGCTCGCGGGAGTTTTATTGGATGGGTTCCTCAACTCCTAGTCTCTGCACGTTCCTGCTTACTTCAACACCCTTCAGCAGGCTTCGCTCAAGGTTGCCATTCTAACTTGCGTTAGAGAAGGGTTCCTTGAATTCACCCAGTTTTTCAACCACAGTCACCTGTGGAAGCTGCAACCATTTACAGCCGGATGCTCTACCATTGAGCTACTCAGGAAAAATCCTTCATCGTGAAGGAACCGATAAATTACCAAAAGCTTTGCAAAAAAGTCAACGCTTCAATTGAAAAGGCCGCATGTCAGGGGCGCAAAATATCCGCCATCAGGCTTCGGGTTTTGCGAGGTTGTCGTTAAAAAATCGAATCAAGCGTTCACGATATTCGCGCTTGGCGTGGCGCGCCGCTTTTGCATGGCGCACGCCTTCGACCACCCATAACTCTTTCTGAGCGGTGAGCGCATCGTAAATTTCTCGGGAATGCGTCACGGCAATCAACTGGTCGCTGGTGCCGTGAATTAAATAGACCGGACATTTAATTTTCCCGGCGAGCGCCACCGGCTCGATCGCCTGAATCTCAAAATTGCCGCGATAATTTGCCATATGTCTTGCCGTCCACATCAAGGGATTTAACACGACGTTCGGTAACCGCGTGGCGCTTTGAATAAACTCGTGTGAAATGCGCCTGAGGGAAGCAAACGGGCTATCGGCCCACACGCAACGAATCCATTCATTATGGGCGGCAACCTGAATGGCAATCGCCGCGCCCATGGATTCGCCGACCAGGCCTATGCGATCTTTATCAATCTGTTTTTGAGCCACCAACCAGTCAATCACCGATTCAACATCGCGGCGTTCATTAAACCCGTAGGTCACATAGTAGCCTTCGCTGTGCCCGTGACCGCGCCCGTCAAAGACCAGGGCGTTGAAACCGGCGTGACGCAAAGCCAGAGCGGCGCGCAAAACATCCGTGCGATTTTTTCTTACGCCGTGAATGACGATAACCGTTGCGGCGGTCTTTGCGGTTTCAAACCACCACCCGTGCAATCGCGTTCCATCAAAAGAGGGAATCGCCACCTCTTCGTATTCAACGCCCGCATTTTTTATGAAGGATTGCAACCGATGGCTTTTGAGTTGCGCGACCCGTTTCATCTTCGGGCGGATGAGCAGACCCGAAAGCGGAAAGCTGGCAGCGCCAACCAGCAGGGTCAGCGACCCAGCCGCGCCGGCGGCAAACAGCCCGGCAAGCTTCAACCAACGTGAGGCGCGTTCGCGGTCAATCTTGGTAAGCCAGGTGACGTCTAAATCGTCCGCCAGGGGGTGTTCTTCAAACTCGGTCTTCTCTTCACTCATTTCATCACCTCTTTGATGAAATCTCATACGCTCAAATCTTGAGAAGTTGCAATTCAATTATAAGATGCCCGCCGGGTTTGCGCGAAAAAATAATCAAAATACCGGATAGCTTTTCCGGCTTCGCCGCCGTAAATCGCCATGTGCTAGAATCCTCGGTGGCTGTGAAAATAAAATTCCACTTTAAGGTCTGTGAATAAATCTATGTTCTGCAATCAGTGTGGCGCGAAACTCAATCCCGGAAGCCGCTTCTGTAACAGTTGCGGCGCAGCCGTCTCGGCCGGTCAAGCGGCTTCTCCGCAATCGGTTCAAGGCACGGCGAATTATGTAGCCAATTTGAACCCCTCGGCGTCGCCCCTTGGTCCGATAGCCGACGAACACCAAATCTTTACCCTCAGGCCAACGCTGATTTTCGTGCTGGTCTGGTACGGCCTGGCGACCGGGTTGGTCATTATCGTTGCGGCCTTGCTGGGCTGGCTCAAAAGCGCCTTTCCCAACGAGATTAATAACTGGGTAGCGTTTTTCGTTATCCTGGGACTGGCGCTCGCCATTTACGCGATTCCGCTTTACAAACATTTTCTCAGGCGGCGCGAAGTCTATGTGCTCACTAATCACAAACTCGAAATGCGTTATGGTATCTTAGCCAAAACGGTGCGTAACATTCCGCTGACGAAAATTCAGGATGTCACGGTCACCGCTTCCATGTGGCAACGCTTGATGAAACTGGGCAATATCGAAATAGACAGCGCGTCGGAAACCGGAAAGATTGTTCTCAATGAAATTCATAACCCCGAACAGTATGCGAATGTGATACTCACGGAACTGCGCCGCGTGAAATGACAGCCCGGTTGGAACCGAATGGGCTTTTTAGGTGTCTAATAAGAACAGTTTTCAGTTTTTCGATTGCCGCTCGACAGATGAGGAATAACCGTTTAGTAAAGCCGATTTTAAAGGCTGGTAACTGAAAACCAAAAACCATTAAAGAGGTTTATCGGATGAAGCGCCGAATAGAATTTCTAATAACTCTACTAATTAGCCTATTGCTCACCATGCCTTGTATCGGTATGGCGCAGGAGAACCCCGAAAAGTCTGCGCCGCAGATTATCACTATTGAACCGTCGAAAAATAGTTCCATGAAACCGCTCAAGGATTTGCTGCCGGATAAGCTCGCAGGCGGAAAAGCGACCAGTGAAACCAAAGAATATCAGGCGGACAATTTGCATGAGCTGACCGGCGATGAGACACGGATTTATCAAGAATATCGCCTTGTCTCTGCGGCCTCGCGTCTTTATCTTGGCAGTATACAGGCGGATATTTTTCAAATGGATACGCCTGATGCGGCTTTTGGACTCTTCACCTTTCAAGCGGGAAATAACTTTACCTTCCAAGCGGGAAATAATTTAACGAGCCACCAAAAACACCAAGTCGGAGTGGCAAGCGTTTGGAATCGTGAGAAATTCATTTTCTGGAAAGACCGCTATCTGGTGCGCGTGAGAAATGCGAATGAGGTTGATAAAGCAGCGGGGATACAAGAATCCATTGCCGCAGAGATTGCTAATAATATTTCGTCGCCTGATAAGCCGATTGAGTTGCCGACCTTGCTGCACAGTTTACCGAAAAATTATGTGGAGCGCAGCGAGCGCTATTTTTTAGGAGCCGAATCCCTGAATGCCTATTTTGAGCGCGGGCGCGATATTTTTTCTTTCAATGGCGATGCCGAAGCGACGATAGCTGAATATCAAAAACCTGATGCTGTTGCAAATCGGGCCGAAGGCGAACCAGGCAAAGGCGCAACAAAACATCGGCCGGCCTCAAGGCTAACGGTATCCAAACCGTTCAAGCTGGTGATTGTTGAATACCACACGCCGCAATTTGCTACGGAAGCCGAAGGCCAGGCGACAGCTTATCTGGCGTCGCTTTCCGAAGCCGAACAGAGCCGCCTCATCGTCAAACGCATCGGCAATTTCCTGGTCGGCGCAAGCAATTTTGAAGACCGCGAATATGCCGAACAGTTAGTGAGTTCCATCGAGTATCCGTATGTGGTGAAGTGGTTGCAAAACCCGGCGATTCCGACGCGCGATCCCTTTCAGGAACAGAAAGTCGCGCAGGTCATTTTGTCGAGTTTCAGTCTGGTCGGGCTGGCGGGATTGATTATGATGACCGGCGGCTTGCTGGTCGGCACCTTCGTTTTCCTGCGCCGTCGCAGACAAAATCGCGAATCATTCTCTGATGCCGGCGGCATGTTGCGCTTGCAACTTGACCCGATGGAAAACATCATTCTCGGTTTACCACCCCAAAGAAGTAACGATGAAGGATGAACGATGAGCGATGAATTGAAAGTCTTCTGTTCATCGTTCATACTTCATCGTTCATCGTTTCTAACTTATGCCCAATTCAGTTCTAATCGTTGATGACGAAGCCGGAATTCGCAGCACGCTTGCAGCGGTGCTTGAAGACGAAGGCTTTGCCGTTGAAACGGCCGCTTCGGGCGAAGCCTGCCTGGCGGCGTTTGAACGTCGAGTGTTCAGTTGTGTGCTATTGGACATCTGGCTTCCGGGGATTGATGGAATGGAGACACTGATACGCCTGAAAGCCGCCTACCCGGAAACCGCTGTGATTATGATTAGCGGACACGGCAATATTGAAACGGCGGTTCGCGCCACCCGGCTCGGCGCTATAGATTTCATCGAAAAACCTTTGAAGATCGAACACACGGTTTTAGCGGTCAGCAATGCCGTCAGACAGCGACAACTGGAAGCCGATAATCAAAGATTGCGCAAACAACTGAGTGACGAATATGCGATGGTGGGCGATAGCGTGCCGATGCGCGCCTTGCGTCAGCAAATCGCCCTGGCGGCGCCGACCAATGGACGCATACTGATTTACGGCGAATCGGGAACCGGCAAAGAATTGGTGGCCCACGCGCTGCACCGCGAATCGCATCGCGCAGCGCAACCGTTTGTTGAACTCAACTGCGCGGCAATACCTGAAGAGTTGATTGAATCGGAACTTTTCGGACACACCAAAGGCGCCTTCACAGGCGCGACCCAGGCCAAGCGCGGGAAGTTTGAACAAGCCGACGGCGGCACGCTCTTTTTAGATGAAGTCGGCGATATGAGCTTGAAAGTACAGGCCAAAGTTCTGCGCGTGCTCGAACAACAACGCTTTGAAGCGGTCGGTTCAAACACCCCGATCAAGGTTGATGTGCGAATCATTGCCGCCACCAATAAACAGTTGAACGAAGAGATTGAACGCGGCACCTTTCGTCCCGATCTATTCTACCGCCTGAATGTTATTCCCTTTGAGGTGCCGCCGCTCAGAGAACGCATCGAAGACATTCCGCTCCTGGTCGCCCATTTCAATCAGAAATTTTCTGCAAACTACAACCGCCCGCCGAAAGTCTTTGCGCAAGATGCGCTCGATACGCTGGCCTCGCACCCCTGGCTCGGCAATGTGCGCGAATTGAGAAATATTATCGAGCGTGTGGTGATTATGACCTCAAAGCCGGAAATCAACGCCAGCGATTTGCCGGCGCTCGATTCCAGCGACGACGCGCTGCCGACGCGCTTTGATTTCAATTCCTTCAAAGAAGGGCGCGATGCCTTTGAGCGCAAATATATCTTGCGAAAACTCGCCGAAAACGACAGCAATATCACCCGCACCGCCGAAGCCATGGGCTATGATCGTTCACACCTTTATCGCCGCATGAAAGCGCTCGGCATTAACGGCAAAGCATCGGGCAATCAAAGCTGAGTTCAAACATTAAATGGCGAGACGCCTTGGCGATCTTTGCGAAACTTTGCGCCTTTGCGTGAAACGAATCTTTCGTAGATACCAGATCGGTTTCTCGCCAAGACGCCAAGAACCGCCAAGCTCGCAAAGCTGATAAAGAGATACGGAAAAATCTTTTAAGTCTTTTCAAGGCAGGATAGAACAAGATTGAGGACTTCGCGATGCGTCGCTTCGACGCTGCCGCCCGCTGCAATGATGCGGAAACGCGAGGCGTGCTGGCTGGCGAGTTGCAAATAGCCGTCTCGGACGCGACGATGAAAATCCTGCTCTTCATCGTCGAAACCCTTCATGGCCGGCTGACTCGAGGTTTCGCCGGCCCCTCTTTTATCCAATCGCCTGCGGGCAATCTCTAAATCCAAATCAAAAAGCAGGGTTAAATCGGGCGCAAGACCTTCGGTTGCCAGCCGGTTTAATTCATCCACGATGGATAAATCCACGCCGCGCCCGTAGCCTTGAAAAGCGGCGCTCGAATCCGTGTAACGGTCTGAAATGACCAGCCGGCCGGCTTCAAGGTTGGGTTTGATAAATTGGGCGACGTGTTGCGCGCGGTCGGCCATCAGCAACAGCAGTTCGGCAAGCGGCGCCAGCCGATTATGCTCTTGAATCATCAACGCGCGGATATTCTGACCAATTGCTGTGCCGCCCGGTTGATGCGTCGTGACAACCGCCAAACCGCGCGCGCGCAAAGCTTCTGCAAGCATCTCCAGTTGCGTACTTTTGCCGCAGCCGTCTATGCCTTCCAGTGTAATGAAAAATCCTCTGGTCATTAACTCTTGGGTCATTAGCCGAGGACATCAACCGGTGGCTAACGACTTGGAAAGATTACTCCGCCGCCGATGAATGTTCCGAACTGTCGGAATGGTCGCGATCACGGCTGTAATAGGAATCTCGTCCGCCGCCGCCCATGCGTGTGATGCAGACAGTTGAAATGGCGTGTTTGAAGATCAGCTGCTCTTGTGCTCCGGCTTCTAAAATTAACGAATACTTGTCAAAGCTTCGGACTTTACCTGATAACTTGACCCCACTCATCAGGTAAATGGTGACCGGAATTCGGTCTTTTCGAATATGGTTTAGGAAATTGTCTTGGATGGTATTTTGTGTTTGTGGATTCTTTTCCATTTTTTTATTTTCCCTCCCGCAAAAAGTTAAAGCGGATAATTCAAGTTTCCCCCGCAATTATTATTGAGTGTTTTTTGAGTTAGCGATAGAAGCAGGGCTGAATCACCTTTCCCAGTAGGCTGAGTCTTTTTTTGAACCCTCTCGGCGTATCGCCCTTCTATTATGCTTTGAAATGCTCTGCTTTACAACTATGTTGAACTCAGAAATGGGTAGTGGGACGGCCGGCTTGAAGATTACGTGTCGTAAACGACTCCATCAATCTTGACCTTTGAACACCAGAAACAATGGAGAATATCCTTATCCGGCATCAGCGTTGTAAGGTTCAACCTTCGCCAGCGGTGCAGACCAAGCCGGCAAAGTAGGCCGAGCACGCTGTTGGACTCGTGTGCCCTGTTGGGCCACAGTTTCGCGGCGCGCCTCGCAAGCTCGGAATCTACCAAGGTCGGCTCTGGGCTTTTCATGGGGCTATGCTCTCACGCGCTCACGCGGCGCGCAAGGTTAGCACCAGAAGAAATAATCGCGCCAAATTTCGGCGTCACCCCTCTGAGGGGCAAACGAACTCACTACCCGGAAAATGGGAATGGGTCAGTGTGAAAATAGGGGGATGAAATTATTTATCGGTTAAAGAACGGCGGTCTGTCGTCAGCGACAAGGTTAACTTCTGATGGGGCGGAAAAGACGGATGGCGATTTATCCGCCCCAGCCGATGGCGCTTTATCCGCTTTTTCCGTCTAATCAGAAGATAAATTTTTACTTGTCCAGAGATCACTGTTTACTGGTCGTTGGGCGGGGCTTTACTTTTTTAGCGCCAACCGAATGCCAACCTCTTTCATATTGACCCACTACCCGGAAAATCGAAAGCTTGACACCCGCCGTCGCAACCGACAAACTAGCAGACTATTTTACCCGGCAATTTGATTCACTTGAGGAGATCTAAAATTGTTTGTACTGAGACCATCGTCACCCTTTAAAACCAGCCCACTATTTCAACCGTCTGAACCGCAAAGCTTAATTGCACCTGCTTTGCCGGAAACCGAATTGGCAAGGTCAGAAATAAACGCCAAACCTTCGGTGGATGCCGAGCCTTACATAGATTTGGGATTGCCGATTCCGGAAACCTATGGCGCCGACATCATCCGCGCCATGATTCAAGACCCGTTTCGCGTCTTCATTTATTGGGAAGTGCGCGAAGAGAACCTCGATTCGCTCAAAAAACTATTTGCTCCTGAAGAGGTTGCGACCTTCAAAACGGTTTTGAAGTTACACGACACACGGGGCGGACATGAAGCGTTTTTCAATGTTGACCGGCGCGGACGCTATTGGATGATGGTTTTTCCTGACCGCGAATATCAATTTGAAATCGGTGTGCGTTCGCCGCTGCACGGCTATATTTCATTAATCGCCTCAAACACCATTCAAACGCCACGCGGCACCATTTCGCCGGTGACCGCCGATGAAGCGGAATACAAACTGGAACCCTTTGAATTTATCGAGGTGTTGGAAAAATCGGGATTCGGCGCCGAGCAAGCTTTAGACATTACAGTTGCGGCAATGCCCGGCGCTGAAGTCAGCGAAGATATTCTGTCGGAGACCCTGGATAAACTTTCTCACACCATTCGTGAAGCCATTTTGTTCGTGCTTGCGGGCGGCAAACTCACGCCGGATATGATTACCGAGTTTCCTGAAGCGGTCAGAGAATTGTTGATGCAGTTGATGACCCAGGGCGGCAGCGAGATTGCCTCAGTCGGCATGATGCATTATTTACCTGAACTGTTGCGCGAAGCGATAGAAGATGAGCGCGAATGGGTTACCGAACCGGCTCATCCCGTGCATCTGACGCCGCGCTTTTTCGTTGGCGCTTCGGACATGATGCAACTCCCGACCAGCGAACTTCACTTTCCGAAATTGCCGCGCCTCAGTTCGGAGGCGAAATATCAAAAACCAGAACTCAGTTACGGCTCCACCTTGCGGCAATTGTTAAAGGATTTGTAAAACCGATTCCATCATAATTTGATAGGCGTTAAAACGGTCTTTGCGGTCCTGGCAAGAAACCTCTGTAGAGGTGGACGATCAAGTTCGCTGGCAAGCCACAACTGCTGCAAAAATTTTATCCGTGCTTAAATTTCAATTCCTGTGTCTTTTGATATTGCTACAACCAGATTGAACCTGCGGCCGCTTACGGCGCAGGACAGAGATGCTTTTCACGAACTCTGCATCACGGCAGGCGTCCGCAAATACCTCTTCGATGATCAAATTTTGTCGCGCGAGCAGAGCGCCGCTTTTCTGCAAACCAGTGATGACCTTTTTGCCACTCAGGGCTACGGCTTATGGGCCCTGCGGTTTATCGGTGACCCAGCGCTTATCGGGTTTTGCGGCTATTGGTTCTTTCACGACCCACCCGAACTTGAATTGATTTACGCGGTTTCAGAAATCCATTGGGGGAAAGGGCTAGTTATTGAAGCGGCGCGTGCAGTTATGGAATACGGGTTTACGCATCTCCAGTTCGACCGTATTCAAGCCTCTGCGGACGCGCCGAATCGGGCCTCGTTTCGAGTGATGGAAAAACTCGGCATGGCCTATCTAAAACGCGGAATTTCCGATGGCCTCGACACCATTTATTTTTCCATCACCCGAGAGGTTTTTAACGCCCAACCCTTTTAGCGCGGGCGACTAAGCCCAACTGCGTAAGCTGTATCGATGCGCGAGCGGATGGGTCCTGAAATTCTCGCGCTGTTGGAGGTGATGCGCTGAATAATTCTCGAGGGGTCGGATCTCGATAAGACCGAGCGCACCAAAGCTGCTTCGCCCGCCACCAGCGGCGCCGCCATCGAGGTTCCGCTCCAGGTTCCAAATCCCCCGCCCGGCACGGTGCTCAGTACATATTCACCAGGCGCCGCAATCTCTACCCAGGAGCCAAAGTTTGAAAACGTGGCTAAGGTGTCGAATTCCGTGCTGGCGCCAACCGCAAGCAAGCCGCTGACCGGTTCGGCAGCCGGGTATTCGAGGTCGGAACTGCCGTTATTGCCTGCCGAAGCGATAATCACCACGCCCGGCCGGATGCAGGGAAAGGCATCCGGCGATGCCGCGTCTTGACAGGTGACGGCTCGCAGAATGTCCTTAATCAATCTACTGCGTTCGATGGTGGTGAGACTTAAGTTGATGATGTCTGCTCCATCATTAGTCGCCGGATTGTTATCCGGGTCAACGGCGTATATCAAGCCTTCGGCCAGCGTCCACAAACTGCCCTCGCCATGTTCATTTAATACTCTCACGGGTAAGATCTTCGCCTCTGGCGCCACCAGCGCCGCGAGTCCGGCAACGTGCGTTCCATGTCCGAAGCCGCGATCTTCTCCATAGACGCCGACTTCGCTTGGGTCATTATCGTTATCAATAAAATCGTATCCCGGAACTAAATGTCCGGCGAGTTGCGGATGCGTGAAATCCACGCCGGTGTCGAGCACGGCAATCGTACTGCCTGCACCACGGGTTACGGTGTGGGCTTCCGGCAAGCGGATTTTTAGCGGCGCCCACTGTCCATAATATTGGGTTGAACCCTCACCCGCCGACCACAACACCCGTCCTGAATCCTCCGGCGGTTCGGCGACCAAATTGACTTCCGCATAAGCGACGCGCACTTGCGGGTCAGCCATCAGCGCATCAACTCTATCGTTTGGCGATTCTCCGCCAAGGATTTTCAAAAGGTAGATGGGACGCGCACCAAATTGCGCCAGGGGTGTCGGGTCGAGGTCATAATCGAGTGCGACGCCGGTCAAATCTTCGGCTCGGTTGAGCTTGACAACAACTTCCGTAGGCACCGCTCGGCCGCTTTGTGACGCTTTAACTTTAGTCGGTTTGAAATCGGGTAAGGCACACAAAAAAAGAGCGGTGAGAGAAAAAAGTAAAATAAAAATTACGCTTCTACGCATTGGGTCCTCACAGAAATAATTGTTCAACGTTAAATATAGAAACTACTGCTTTCTATAAAGTGTCTTGAATAGTAAAAAAAATACCTGACCGCCAAAATATATTTTCGTGAGAAAAAAATTCAGCAGTAACAGCGGTATTTTTTGGAATTCACCCAAGGGGTATGGACTGATTGAAGAGGTCTCCAGGATAGTCGTGGTACATATTTTTTCAATCATGTATTTCAAGGCTGGCGCCTGACACTGTCCGGGCGAAGCGAAACTGTTTTTAGCGCCTCGCCTGCTGAATGCGGATATTCGCTAATCAATTTAGAAAGGATATTCGTGTTAAATATGAAAAAATGGTCAGTGCACTTTGCTTTGCTTTTCGCTTTATTATTAGGAGTGGCAATTCGTTCCGCTCAGGCACAAACCGCCAATTTTTATGGTTCGTTATCAAATTTTGATGCGGTGAATAATACTGAGCATGAAGCTCACGGTTTTGAAATCGAGCTTGAAGGATTACAGCTCAACGATGTCTATTATATGTTCAGCGTTCTGCGCTACGGACAGCCAACCGTCCTGCAAACGGCAACCGGGGTGAAGGTTCGTTGGACAAGCAGCTATGACGCCGCCACGCAACGCTTTTCACAAACCACCACGCCGCACGCGCCGGGCACGTCTTTTGCCGGGACCTGCTATCAATGGAACGGGGCCAGCTACGCCACGAGCGGTTGCGAACATTTTGGCGTAACGCTAAGCGCTAACCCCACGCGCACGACTTATCATTGGCTCATTGAAGACCCGCAAGCGCCGGGCAATTTAATTTCAGCCAATCCGCCGGTGGCGATTCCGGCGCCGACCTATATCATTACGCCGCCCGCGCAAGCCGGTGAACCGCCGGTTCTTGAAGCTGAAATCGAAGCGCCTGAACCGCCTGAAACTCCTGAAACCTATGGCGACGCGCAATGGGTGAAGATATTCAAAACTCAACTGAATCGTCAGGTCACGCTTGATGAATTGATGAGTGATAACCCCATTGTTCCGCAAGACGCTTCGCACCTGGAAGTCTCCTGGGATATTTTGCAGCAATCACCGCCGAGCGGCGGCAACCAGCGGCGTAAACGCAATCAAGGCAGCTTAGACCCGACGACGCGTTCTGTCATTCGTCGTTATGAGACTTATCAATATACCGGCGCCTATGACCCCATCACCCATCAAGTAATCTGCGGTGGCGATGGCACCTGCGCGGCACCACAACCCGGAGAGTTGGGCGATATGATTGGCGCGCAGATGGCGGCGGCCAATGTTGAAGTCAATGCCGTAATCGTCGCGAAAACCGGAAACGGCAGCATTGATTCACTGGACAAACTCATCAGTTGCGGGAACAAATGCGCGGCGACCTATGAAGCGGGTTCGCAGGTTACGCTCACCGCCAGCCCCGACAAAGCGGCGTTCGCGGGCTGGACGGGCGCTTGCAGCGGCAATAATTTGACCTGCACGGTATCGGTGAACGGACAGACCAACGTTGGAGCGAGTTTCGTTCCGGCCTACACCTTATCGGTCAGTCAGAGTGGCAAGGGCACGGTGGTAAGCGCCGAACCCGGCATTAACTGCGGCCGCACTTGCTCCGCCAAATTTGCTCAAGGCGCAACCGTAACCCTATCGGCGACGCCTGAAACGGGGTTTCGCTTTGTCAACTGGACAGGCGCTTGTTCCGGCAGCGCCCCAACTTGCAGCCTCACCATCAATCGAGATTCCTCCGTACAGGCGGTCTTCACGAAGAAATAAGCGTCAACGAAAAGGTCTCCAGGAAAAGTCAGTAGCCTCGCCGATAGAGAAGCTGAATCGCTTGTAGAGAAGCTGAATCACTGGCTCTCAGATGGCGACCCTTGCTACTGACTTTTTTTCACTTCTACCAGCGACCGAGTAAAACAAAAGGTGACCAGAAGAAAGGATGCGGCTCACGCTTTAACATTTCGCACTGCGCCTGACGCAAAGCCGAGGCGGGCAGGTGACCAGCAAGCAAATGTTGATAGAAAATTTTCATCAGTTCGGCAGTCGCTGCGTCATCAACGGTCCACAGGGTCAGCAAGAGACTCGGCGCGCCGGCGGAAAAAAATCCGCGCGCCAGGCCAATCAATTCATCGCCCGGCGCAATGGCATTGATCCCCGTTTCACAGGCGCTCAAGGTCACCAGCCCACATTGCAAATTTAAATGGTAAGCGTCGCGCGCCGTCAGCCAGCCATCGCTTAATTTCAAACTGGAAAACAGGGGATTATCCGAACGAAATTGCCCGTGACAGGCTAAATGCAAAACCTCCGCATCGGCGGCGTGCGTGTGCAGCGCATCGAGGGTTGCCGCCTCATTCAGAAAAACTTGCGCTTCAGGAAAAAGCGGTTTAAGGGCGAGCGCTTCATCAAGAACTTGCGGCGCCTGTTCATCGGCAACACCCAGCAATAAAGCTTTTTGAAACTTTCGCGCCGGCGCATTCAAACAATGGCTGAGCACCTCGGCGCTTGGCGCGTAACAGACTTCGTGTCCTTCAATCACATAACGCGCGCCATCATAAAGCGCGTGAAACGGCACATAATGTAGAGCCCGATGCGGCACCACGACTAATCTTTGCGCCGACAATTTTTCGGCAAAGGGTTTCAGCAAGGCGTCGTAAAGCTGTGCCAGATAATGGCGGGCGCGCGCCGCCAGCTGCGGTAAATGGGTTTGTATACGCGCGGCGCCATAACGCAGTGAACCGATTTGAAATCGCAGGCCATCAATCATCGCTGAGATGGCGCGCTCACTGCCTAACGCGCGCCTCAGGTGAATCTCGCGATTCGTGATAAGAAAGGCAATCAATTCATCATCAATGCTGAAATATTCGATAATCGCGGTCTGCGCGTCCAATTGGCTTTGCAGGTTGGCAAGCTCAAACGGTTCGACGCGCATCAAACTCGCGCCGCCGCGTTGTTGCAGTTGCCGCAGGATTTCGAGCAGTTGATTTTCGCGCTGGTGAATTGTCTCATAGAGCGCGGCGAGGGTTTTTGCGTGCTCGTCGGCGGCCGCTTCCGGCGGGCGATTAAGCTGACGATAAAGCCAATTCAATTCTTCGCGCGAGGTTTCAAGCTGAGCGAGCATACGCCCTTCAAAAGCATCGCGCGGTCGGGTTTTCAGTTGTACGGCGCCGCTCAACATATCGGCAAGCGAGCGCGACCGCGACCGCTCGACATAGCTCAAGGCTTCGGCAAGGCGGCTTTCATCTTGAAGACAAAGGGCAACGAGTTTGGTGTAAGGCGTCAGTTTGTCGGAAACAAAGGCTGTGCGAAATTCGTCGCTTGGCAACAAGGCGCGCAAATCTTCGACGAGTTCGACGGCGCGTTTGAAGGCGGCTTCGGCCTCTGGCAATTGATGATGTTTTTCGTCGAGAAAACCTAACGAGGTGTAACAGCGTTGAGCGATTTGCGGTAAGGCTTGAATTTTCGGGTCGCTCAGCAGGGCGTCGAAAATCGGGCGGGCTTCGGCGTCACGAGCTTGCGCCCGCAAGGCTTCACCACTAAGCCAACGCGCCATAAAGGCGCGCTCCCAGGCGCCGACCTTCATCAGCGGCATTTCAGCCTGGCGCGCCGTTGCTTCGCAAGCCACAAAATCGCCGCGCGCAAAATCAATCTGCGCTTCGGCAAAATTGATCATCGCTTCGCCAACCGCATTGCCTTCTAAACGGTAAAGCTTGCGGGCCTCTAAAAGATTTGCCGTTGCTTCTTTGAGTTGCCCGAGCAAAAGATGGGCGCGCGCCTTTGCGGCCAGGGCGTGCGCTTGTTCAGCTTGCATGCCGAGTTCGGCAAAAAGTGGAATGGTTTTGTGGTAAAGCGCGGCGGCTTCGGGAGCCAGGTTGAGTTCAAGATAAGCGTTTGCCAGTTCCAAATCGGCAATCGCCGATTCGTGCGTCAGGCCGAGCTGGGCATAACGCCGGCGCGATTTTTCCAGCAAATCAAGGGCGCGATTATAATGCCCTTGCAGGAGCGCCAGACAGCCCAAATCGCATTCAATCGCGGCTTGCGCAATCACCTGTCCGGTGGTTTCGGCGCGCCGGAGCGCCTGCTCACAAAGCGCTTCGGCTTCACGAAAACGATGTTGATTAATCAGCGTCATGGCCAGCGAGGTATCAATCAACACCAATTGATTCGGGTCATCGGCTGCGGCGAAACGGGCGCGCGCGGCGCGATAAAACCGTTCGGCTTCCCGGTAACGGTCGCGGCGAAAATAGATGTTGCCGAGATTATGTTCAATTTTCCCCGCCGCCACCTTGTCGCCCTGCGCGACTAAAATATCGCGCGCCTGCAGCCCACACTCAAGCGCCTCATCGTAACGACCCAGCATGGCTAAAGCGCGCAGTTTACTGACGCAGGTTGACGCCGCCTCAAGCGGTTGCTGTAAGTCCAGAAAACGTGAGGCCGCCTGGTCGAGCTGGGTGAGTGCCTGTTCGATGTGCCCTTCGATTTCGAGTGCGACGATTCCGGCTATCCAACAGGCGAGGGCCGAGAGGTGAGGATTTTGTGTAAATTCGCTCAGCGCGTTGAGGGCCTCGGAAATGTGGCGCGCCCGTACGGGGTCGCTCACCCGGGTTTCATAAAATAAGGATTTGAGCGCGAAGGCGAGGTCTTGATTGAGTAATGATGGATGCTTGGCGAGCAGTTCAACTCGCGTCGTCTGGTTAGCCGCCACCAGCGCCGCGGCTAACTCGTCGGCTGTCATACCTAAGCCCCTAAATCTAAATTAGGAACTTCTATTTCAATGTGATTCAGGCGGAGAGTCAAGCTGTAAGTGCCTGCGGGAACCTGTGGCAAGGTAAATTCGCACAACTGATTAAGCGCGGTCTGTTTGGATAGACTCGAATTTTTGATTTCAATCTCGCCACCCTCACAGTCGCCAAGGATTTGCCCTGAGACAATCCATTCATCGTTGGCGCGGGCGAGTTGCAATTGCAATTCCCGTTCGCCCGCTGCAAAGAGCATCTGCCGTTCAGTCGCCGCCGCCGAGCGCACCCCGTAGGCGGGCATCAGTTGTTGACTATCGAATTTCAGTAAAGCCGTGATGCGTTCGAATAAAGAAACCGCTTGTTTGGCGCGGGGCTTAAACAAGCTGGTGACCCGCGCGATTGCCCATGGCGGCGCCTCTTCCAGTTCATTGGCGCGCATTAAGGAGACGGTTTTGGCAAGCTTCGCGTAAGTATCCGAACATTGACTGCAAGCGGCGAGGTGCGTGTTAAGGGGCGAACTTTCCTCGGCCGACAGGCGGTTTTCGACGAGATCAGCCAGCTTGGCAAACTCGATATGCGCTTTGATGTTCATATTTAACCTCTTCCTTAAAAACTTCTTGCCCATCTGACAGTGCCGCCGGGCGGGTGAAAAATACCTCCTCGAAAAGTTTTTTAAGCAAATCCTTGAGTTTGCAGAATGGTCAATAATTTTTGCAAACAACGCGCCCGCGTCGGTCCGATGCTGCCTGATGGAAGGCCGAGCGCGGTCGTAATCTCTGCGTAGGCCGGAGGTTCAGCCGTGTAAAACAACATCTTTAATAAGCGATTACAGCGCTCATCCAAGGCTTCGACGGCCTGGCGAACCTGATTCTGGGCTTCGAGTCTGAGCAACACATCATCGGCAAGTGGCGCGCTGTCGGGTAGGTCAAGGGCTTGGCCATCGTCCGTCTCGCTGTGCAAACTTTCGGTAGGCAAATTTTTTTGTTTGAAGATCAGTCGCCAGGTTTCGCGTTTCGTGGTCGTCACCAGCCAGGCCTGCAAGCGGTCGGGTTGTTCGATACGGTCGAGTTGTTCAACCAAACTGGCGAACACATTTTGAAAAATTTCGGTTGCCGTATCTTCATCAAGACCCGCCCGACGCGGGATGCTGTAGATTAATCGCTGGTAACGCGAAATCAATTTTTCCCAGGCGAATTCATCGCCCTTTCTGCAAGCCTGCACCAATTCCGCATCGCTTTGTTCTATCATTCGTCTCGCCTTTAAGGGTTCGCTACAAGATAAGATTTGCAGAGGCTTTTGTCTAGCAATTGATAACCGTGTAATATGTCGCAACGTCCCTGAAACCCAAAGAAGAGGAAGCATGCGAAAAGAAGATTTGTCCGGGCTCACCCGCCGAGCCTTTCTCCAAACGGCAAGCCTTGCGGCGCTGGCGCCCGTGGGGCTGGCGACCACTCACAAACGCCACAGACCCGATTTTCCCTTTGTTGATGGTTTGTGCCTTTCGGTTCCCGAAACCACGGATGAAGATTTCCGCGCCTCGGGCCTCACGGCAGTCATTGCCGATGTCTCGCAAGCCACGCAACTGAAAACCGCAGACGGCAGCATTCGTTACTGGCGCACCTTTGAAGCTTGCTCGAATTCCATTCGCCAGGCGCGGCAAAGTTTAGAAAGCAAAAAGAGCGCTTTTCTGGCCACCAAAGGCAGTCAGATCAAAGAAGCCTTTCGACAGGGAAAGACCGCGGTCTTTTTGCAGTTTCAAGGTTGTGAGCCGCTCGGCGAAGACCTTTCGCGCATCGAGCTGTTTTACGACCTGGGGCTCAGGGTTTTGCAGATTACCCATCATAACAATAACCCCTTCGGCGGCGGTTGCATTGAAAAGAACTGGACGGGGCTGACCAAACTCGGGTTTGCCGCCGTTGAACGAATGAATCAGTTAGGCATCATTCCGGATTTGGCGCATGTTGGCGACCCGACGGCGCTCGATGTATTGCGCGTCAGTAAAAAGCCGGTGATGGTTTCGCACGGCGCCTGCCGGGCGATTGTCAACAATGCGCGTTGCGCCGCCGATGAGGTGATCACCCGGGTCGCCCGTTCAGGCGGCGCCATCGGAATTTTTATGATGAGTTTCTGGTTGACCGATGACTTAACGCCGACCATTGATGCGGTAATTAAACAACTGCGTCACGTCATTAAAATTGGCGGCCTTGAAGCGGCGGCGATTGCCAATGATTTCCCGCTGCGCGGCGAACCGCATCTCGCGAAACTCAATAACAACAACGCCGAAGGCATTAAAGACTATCTGGAGTGGTGGCGTTCGGTTGCCCAACAAGGGGTGTTGGGATTTGCTAAAGAACCTCGCCATGTGGTTATTTCCGAACTCAATAACATCAACCGCATGTTCACCCTGTATGCGGCGTTGGAAAAAAATGGCTTCAAAGCCTCTGAGATAGAGAAGATCATGGGCGGCAACTGGAGGCGCGTGTTAACCGAATCGCTCGGTTGAAGGTAGACCTGAGAGAACGTCTTTCTTTCGCGATTGTGCTATCCTGCTTGAAACTTTTAGCTTCAAGAAAGGAGTAGAAAATGGCGTCACAATATAGAAAATTGGAGATTGGCGTTTTTTTTCTGGTCACCCTCTTTTGGGTAAGCGCTTCTGCTCAGGCCCAGATCGAGAAGAAATCCGAAGCCGCGGGCGAGCAAAAGCTGATTGAAGTTTTAATTGATGAAGTGCGGCAACTCAGGCAGGCAATGGAGCGCAACGGCACGGCGGCTTTTCGCGCCCAAATCATGGTCGAGCGGCTGCGCGCCCAGCAGGATTTAGTCAGCCGCATCAACCGCGACCTCGAGGGTCTGCGCAATCAACTGAGTGATATGAAAGCGGAAGCGCCACGCCTCGCGGAGATGATAGAGGAGATTGAGAAAAAGGTCGAAAGCGGCTTTGCAAATCCAGACGAGCTTAAAAGAGTAAAAGATCAGGCAGAACGTTTCAAACAGCACGAACAAAGGATGCGTGAACGTGAAATCGCTTTAACCGCGCAGTTCAATACGGAAAACGCCAGGCTGGAGGATTTGAACAGACGCATCGATCTGCTCGAACAAAATTTGGAATCACTGCCCAATCCCGATAAACCCAAAAAAGAGCCGAGGAACTGAGACCCGAAATGCTGACCAAGCGCTCAGCGTACGCGGATTTCACCCTGTCGGCCAAAGGGCCCGCATTCACGCGGCCTTAGAAAAGTTGGGCTTCAAAAAAAACCTTCGTTTTCATTTTAACCTTGCTCGCCCTAATGATGAACCTCTAGCATCTAGGCTATGGAACAAGGACTGCTCGCCATTGTTTTGCATGCCCATCTGCCGTTTGTGCGCCACCCGGAATATCCTGAATTTCTCGAAGAGGAATGGCTCTTTGAGGCGATCAGCGAAACCTACTTGCCGTTGCTTTATGTTTTTGAAAATATCGTCGCCGATGAGATTCCGCTGCGCGTCACCATCGGGCTGACGCCGCCGCTTTGCGAAATGCTTGCCGACCCGCATCTGCAGGAGCGTTACCTGCGGCACGTCAACAAACTGGTTGAGCTTTGTGAACAAGAGATTGTCCGCACCAAAAATCATCCGGCGATGCATGAAACCGCCGAGATGTATTTAAATCACTTCACCGCGTCGCGCGATCTGTTCGAGGGCAAATACCAGCGCAATTTATTAAACGGTTTTCGCGCTCTGCAAGATCAAGGTGCTATTGACATCATGACGTGCGGCGCAACGCACGGTTTTTTACCGCTTATGACGCGCACGGAAGTGCGCCGCGCCCAGATTCAAGTTGCCAAGCGCAACTACGAAAAACATTTCGGACGGGCACCGCTTGGCATCTGGCTTCCCGAATGCGCTTTTGCGCCGGGCGTTGACAGCCTGCTCGCTGAAGCCGGCATTCGTTATTTCTTCGTTGATTCGCACGCTATTTTGTTTGGTTCGCCGCAACCGCGACGCGGCATTTATGCGCCGGTCATGACACCCGCCGGAGTTGCCGCTTTTGCCCGCGATGTGCAAACCAGCGAACAGGTGTGGAGCGCCGAGATTGGTTATCCGGGCGACCCCGATTACCGCGAGTTTTATCGCGATCTGGGATTTGATGGCGATTATGAATACGTCAAACCTTATTTGCACGAAGACGGGGTGCGCCGCAATTTAGGCATTAAATACCATCGCGTCACCGGCAAAGTTGAGTTGGGAGGCAAAGAACCTTACGTGCCCTCGTGGGCGACGGGAAAAGCCGCGCAACACGCCGGGCATTTTATGTTTCACCGTCAGGCGCAGGTTCGCAGCCTGCGCTCGTGGATGGGGCGCAAACCGATGGTCGTTTCGCCGTATGATGCGGAACTCTTCGGGCACTGGTGGTTTGAAGGCCCGCAGTTTTTAAATTACCTGATTCGCAAAATTCATTACGACCAGTCGGATGTGAAACTCGCCACGCCGTTGGATTATTTGCAGGAGTACACCGACAATCAACACCAAGACCTCAGCCCTTCGTCCTGGGGCGCAGAAGGTTACTATCGCGTCTGGATTAACCATGAAACCGATTGGATGTATATGCATCAGCATGTTGCCGAAGACCGCATGGTCGAACTCGCCCAGGCCTATCCGCAGAGCGACGGATTGCTGCAACGCGCTTTGAACCAGGCGGCGCGCGAACTCTTGCTGGCCGAATCTTCCGATTGGGCTTTTATTATTACCACCGCAACCTCCGTGCAATATGCCATCAAACGCTTCCGCGACCATATTCATCGCTTCAATAAGCTTTATGAGATGATTCAGAAAAATGAGATAGATGAAGCCTGGCTTCGTGAGGTCGAATCACGCGACACCATTTTCCAGGAGATTGATTATCGGGTGTACTTGACTGAAAAGTAATTTTGCCCTGATCATCCGTCCATTTTTAGAGCCTGCGTGTCTAGCCGCAGGTTAAAGGTGCTTCGTGCAGCAGGCGATAAACTTTCTTGCAGTCGGGTTGCCCCTATCCTATCAACTCAACCTTCCCTCGCTACCAACCGAGCTCCAGCCCCATCCAACTTCCTCGGCTTCGGACTAGAGGGGGTCTGAACTGCCGGACGCCATTCGATAGCCTGGGGCCTCGCCCCAGTATCCCGTGCCGCCTGTAAACCAGCCCTGCAAGGGCGTAATAAACCTGACTATGGCGCCCTTGCAGGGCTGCGGCATCGAGGGTCGCCTCTACCCGGCGCGTGGCACAGGGCTATTGAACCCGCGCCCCTTCGGGGCTTTCACTTTTCAGACATCCTCTATATTAAAAGTTATAGTGCAAACCCCAACTATAGTTTAATAACAGAATCAGAACTTTGGACTATGCTGCTCTCCATTGTTTAGGGTTCCGACTTTTCAGATTTCTCATTTCCTTACCGATTCAAGCATCTGGTTGTAAGGCTTATTAAGCGGACTAGTTCTCAATATTTTTAGACGAGTAAGGAGGTAAAAAGTGATTAGCTTATCTTTGCGTCAAATCAGACAGTTTCTCTTCATCAGCTTGGCCAGCTTTGTGTGGCTCGCTTTCTCTGGCAATAATGCCTGGGCGCAGGGCTGAGTGGCGGCACGACAAAGCGTGCCCGTGATTGGCCCGCAAACCGTTAGTGACACCATTCCCGCCGGTTCTTCAACAGGCGAATCCTGGTTCAGTCCACGCCGCTGGCAACTCGCCGTAGGTTATCGTTATCAACACTCCCATCGCCATTTCGTCGGCACCGAAGAACAGCACGAACGAGAAGAGCAGGGCACCGAAGTCAACAACTACATTCACGTTCTCGATGTGGCTGCGACCTACGAGTTCACGCCCCGATTCAACCTCTCGGTGAGCGTCCCCATGCTGTTTGCCAGACGGTTCAATGAACGCACGCCGGAGCAAGAAACCCAGGCGAAAGGCATTGGCGATATAAGCATCGTTGGCCGCATGTGGTTGCTGCGTCCGCCCAGTGAATCCCGACAAAATATCTCGATTGGGGTTGGCGTAAAATTGCCGACCGGCAATGCTGGCGTTGTCGATACCGTCAACACGCCGCAGGGTCCGGTAACCCGCAACGTTGACCAATCCATTCAACCCGGCGACGGGGGCTATGGCATGGTGGTGGATTTTCAGGCCTACAAGGCCATCAAGCGCACACGGCTCTATGCTTCCGGGGTCTATCTCATCAATCCGCGAAACACCAATGGCGTGCTCACCGGTCGCCGCCCGTCGGAAGCGGTGATGTCGGTGGCCGATCAATACCTCTATCGCGCCGGCGCGGTTATGCCATTCCCGAAAGTTAATCGTTTCGCCTGGAGCCTGAGCATCAGAGGCGAAGGCGTGCCATCAACCGATTTGATTGGCAAGAGCGATGGCTTTAGACGACCCGGTTACGCCATCTCCCTAGAGCCTGGATTTATCTATTCGCAGGGGAAAGACCAGTGGTCGTTCAGTGTGCCGGTGGCGTTGCGCCGCAACCGCACCCGCAGCGTACCCGATATTCGGGATAATCGGCATGGCGATGCCGCGTTTGCCGACTACGTTCTTCTGGTTGGGTACTCACGCCGCTTCTAAGGCGATTGACACTCAAAATAGCTTGACCAACAAACAGTCGGGCGGCTCGTCATACTGTTGCTCTGAAAGCGAAAGCCGTGATGGTTTTGAGTCGTAATTTGAAGTTCTTGACTAAAGGCGCGCGTCGAAAGCCGGGTGACGCAAAATTTGGCAGTGCTGCCGTGGGGCTCGGCAAATGAGGGTTGGTGTCGTTCAGGTTTATCCCTGATGGTAAAGAGAAAGGGTTGGAGTACCGTTTACGAGCGGTACTCCAAGCTTAATAATCAAAGAAGCTATTTCTTTTTGGCTTTCCAAGCGCCTTTCATCTGACCCGCGAAATCATATTCACCTTTAATTTCGCCGCCGACGACCACGCCGGTTAAAACGATGGCGCCTTGCGGACTGTCAATGGTGAAGGAAATTTTGTTGCCTTCAACTTTGCCGTTGCTGATGGCGACGCTGCCTTGCTCGGATTCACTGGTGCCTTTGAGGGTGCTGCCTTCTTGTGTGAGTTTGAGGGTAAAGGGCATTGCTTGACCCATCACGTCGGCTTCACCTGCCCAATCGCCACTCATGGCGACTGCGCCACCGGCGGCCGGTGCTGGGGTGGCTGCGGGGGTCGAAGGAGCGCTTCCGGCAGCGCCATCCATCTTGGCGCTGAGCGCGCCACCAACGCCGCCCAAATCCCATTTGCCGCTGACCACACCGTCTTTAATGGTGCCTTCAACTTTGCCTTCGGTTCCGCCTGCATCAAATGTCATGGTGAAGGAGCCATCGTCTTTGATCATTCCGCCGGTGATGGTTGCTGAACCTTGCGCTGTGTCAATTGAGCCTGAGAGTTTGCCACCGGTGTTCTTAAGGTTAACTTCTATGGGGAGGTCGCCCATTGCATCGCTCTTTGCCACGCCCTTGTATTTGCCCGTAAATTTGTCTTGCGCCATTGCCGCTGATGCGCCTATCAGCAATACAACGACCGCAAAAGCCATGATTCTTCTTAGCTGCATTTTAATAATCTCCTGAAAATTGATTTGATAAGTGAAAACTCACACCACCCTACGCTGGATGAGTGGCAAAAGTTCAGAGCCAACGTTTATTTATACAGCAGTCTTGAAACTTTTTGCCAACTAAAAATTTGTTACGGCAGGGTCCGTTTATGCGGATTCATCTGGGGGCTTTCTTTTTGCGTAATTGCCATCCGGAATAAGCTCGGCAGCCTGCGGATTGCCATTATAAACATAGATCCAGCATTCAACATGGGCGCCGTTAAGGAAGGTAATGCGGGCGAGCTTTCTAATAAATAAATTTTGCGTTTCATCCTCCGGCGTATACCCTTCATAAGCATCAAGTCTTTCAAGCAGGCTCGCACTCAACCGCTCATCATCAGCAGGTAAGCTGAAGACCTTCCCGATAATTTTCGTGTGGGAAGCTTCATCAAGCACCGCTCCGGGATAGGCGCCTAAATCGTATAGCCGACCGCGAGCCCAGCCGGCGCCGACCAGGGTCAGTTGCTCGACAACATTTTTTATCTCATCCGGCACCAACCCCGGCAGCAAGGTTCCGTAAACGAAGAGGTGATCAGGCTTCATAAGGAGAACGCTGAACGCTGAACTAAAGAAAGAATGCTAAAGATAAATCGGTATCAGACATATATATCCTGCGTTTTCAGTTCAGCGTTCAGCCTTTCTTTATAGATTCTGCAAAATGAAATCGGTCATCATCGAACGCATATGTTTGACCAGATACGGGTCAACGACGCCATGACGCGATTTCGGATAGAGCATGAGTTGAAAGGGACGCCCGGCTTTCTGTAGTTCATAAGCAAACTGAATGGTGTTTTGCATATGCACGTTGTCATCAATCATGCCGTGAACCAAAAGCAACTTGCCGCTTAAATCTTTGGCCGCCGCAAGCACCGAACTCTTCTTATATCCTTCGGGGTTGTTTTGCGGCGTGCCCATGTAACGCTCCGTGTAAATCGTATCGTACAGACGCCAGTCAGTGACGCTGCCACCGGCAATGCCAATCTTGAAACTCTTGCTGTGGGTCAGGGCATAGGATGTCATAAAGCCGCCGAAACTCCACCCCGAAAGCCCGATGCGCGACGCGTCAACATAAGCCAGCGTTTTTAAGTAATTCAACCCATCTTCCAAATCGCGCAGTTCAAGTTCGCCGAAATTATGGAAGACTGGCCAGGTGGATTCCGCGCCTTTGCCGCTGGCCGTGCGATTGTCGCAGACCCAGATGATATAGCCTTTTTCGGCAAGCAACTGATACCAGATCATGGTCGCGCCCTGCCAGGCGTTGCGCACCTGCGGCGCGTGCGGCCCGCTGTAAGTGAAACTCATCACCGGATACTTTTTCGACGCGTCGAAATCCGGCGGCTTAATCATCATCGCTTCCATCACAAAACCGTCGCGGGTCTTGACTTGCAAAAGTTCCGGCTTACTCAGCTTGTACTGTTTCAACACCTCGACTCTATTTTCATCAATGACGCGGGCAACTTTGCCATCCGCCTTAAATAAGCGAACTTGATTGGGGGTGTTGAGGTCGCTCCAATGATCAATAAACATCGTCATCTGCGGATTGAAATTCGCGGTGTGCGTGCCGTCGCTTGGCGTGAGCCTGGTTAATCCCGAGCCATCCAACTTGATGCGATAAACTTGCGGCGCAAGGTGGCTGTCTTTGGTGCCCGTGAAATAGACGAAACCCGCCTCGTCAACGCCATGCAGCACGCGCGCCTCCCATTTGCCGTCCGTCACCTGACGAATCAAGGTGCCGTCAGGCTTGTAATGATAGATATGTTTCCAGCCGTTTCTTTCGCTGGTCGTCAGAAAGCTTCCATCTTTCAACCATCTTGGCAATGGCAATTCATCGCCTTCTACCCAGGCCTTGGTGGTTTCGTGAACCGCAGTTGTCGTGAGGCCGCTTACGGGGTCGGCATAATTTAAATCCATCCACGTTTGCTCGCGATTCATAATTTCATAAACGATTTTTTTGCCGTCGGGCGTCCAGGCGACGCGGGCAATCAGCGGCTCGGCGCTGGCATATTTGAAAATATCTACCCAACGGGTCGCACCGCCGGCCGCCTCAACGACTCCGAGTTTGGCAAGTGGATTGGGGTCTCCGGCTTTCGGATAGGGCGTGTTTTCGATGTTTTGAAAATGTGGAATATGGTCAACAATGGTAAATTCGGCGACCGGCGCGTCATTGAGTTGCAAGTAAACCAGACGCGTCGAATCGGGGCTCCACCAGTAGCCTTTGAAATTGCCGCGTCCGTACAACTCTTCCTGATAAACCCAGTTCAATCGCCCATTGAAAACTTTGCCGCTGCCGTCGTTCGTCAGCGCCCGTTCTTTTTGACTCTGAATATCAACCAGATAAAGGTTATTGCTGCGCGCAAAACTCACCATGCGCCCGTCGGGGCTGAACTCTTCGCCTTCTTCAGGTTCGGGTGTGTTGGTCAGCCGCAGGGCTTTGTCGCTGCCGAATTCATAATAAAACAGATCATTCGCCGTGTTAATGAGCGCGGCAGTTTCCTGCTCGTTCATTAAGTAATTCTGCTGATGAGCCAATTCTTTGGCATCGCTCTGGCTCATACCGGCTAACGCCGCAAAAGCCTTTTCCATTTTTGCCGCGTCATAAAAGGGCGTGGCATTTCCGCTCTGAGCATTGATTTTCAGGAGTTGCCAGGAGCGCGTTTCCGGGTCGGATTTGGCTTGTAAAT
Organism: Blastocatellia bacterium; assembly: GCA_044868105.1. Lineage (GTDB taxonomy): Bacteria > Acidobacteriota > Blastocatellia > UBA7656 > UBA7656 > JBFMDH01. The sequence continues at coordinate 8,528 of JBIOWC010000561.1, read as the reverse complement.
AATGAACGCCGTCATTGAGCCAACGCATCGCAGTTGGCGGATTGCCGCTAAAATTGACGCGCTTAACCGGGTCGAATATATCATCAAGCGTGATGAGTTTATTTTGCGCCAGCGTCGCCGAAGCGAGCCCCGTGAGGCAGAAGATTATGCATAGTAGCGTAGCTAAACGTCGCATGGATGACTCCTTTGAGGTGAAATGAAGTGAATTGCGCAAAGGCGATTTTACAGGAAATATGAGGCGGAGTGAAAGTATGGATAAGCTCTGCGAAAGCCCCGGACAAACGGCAACTTAAAACTCTCTAAACAATTCCTAACCTGCTTGCCGGGGGTTGAGGCGTAGGCTACAATTCGGCTTCGTTTGAGCGGTTAGGTTTCATCCCACTCACATTCTCTGAAACATCATTTCAATCACAGGCTCAGGTTTGAAAGGCTTTATACTTAAGAAGGCTTATGCTTAAAAAAGCTTATGCTTGACAAGGCTTATGCTTGCCCCCGCATAAACCGTAAGCTGATTTTGCAGGTCTAAATTCATTGGGGGTTAAATCAGGAATAGAGGCTTAGTCATGAAAAAGCAATCGCTATTCGGCATTCATAAAATTATTCAATTCACCAGCAGGATTCATAAACCGACGAGAAATTTTCTTGTCGCCCTTCTCATCGCCTTATTATCCCTGAGCGGTATCCTGCTGCCGCTTGCGGTTCAAGGCGACACCTCGCCACAGACTTTACCCTTCACGCAAAATTGGACGACGACCACCTTGATTACCGCCAATGATAACTGGTCGGGTGTACCCGGTATCGAAGGTTTTCTCGGTCAAGACATCACGACTTCGACCGGTGTTGACCCACAAACTTTGCTGGGCGTGAGCGCCGTAGCCAATGATCTCGATGTCATTGCCAATCAATCGAACACCAGTATTACCAATGGCGGGGTCGCCGAGTTTGATGGCATTGCCAACCCCACCGTTGCGCTTCAAGGTTCGGGAACCGCCGATGCGCCTTACCTGCTGATGCATCTGAATACCACAGGGCAGAGCAACATCAATGTCGCTTATAACCTCCGGGATATCGATGGCACAGCGGATAACGCCATACAACCGGTGGCTTTGCAATTCAGAGTCGGGACGTCGGGGAACTTCACCAATGTTCCCGCCGGCTTTGTTGCCGATGCGACCACCGGCCCCAGTCTTGCGACGCTGGTCACACCGGTGAGCGCAACCTTACCGGCGGCGGCCAATAATCAACCTGAAGTTCAAGTGCGTATCATTACCGCAAACGCTGCCGGAAATGACGAGTGGGTCGGTATTGACGACCTCAACATCACGGCCGGTATTGCTCCGTTGAGCCTCTCAATCAACGATGTGACGCAAGCCGAAGGTAACAGCGGGACGACGAATTTCACCTTTATCGTGAGCTTGAATGCGGCGGCTCCGATGGGCGGCGTTTCTTACACCGTTAACACGGCCGACGGTTCGGCGACGCTTGCCAATAATGATTATCAGCAAATCCTCAATCTCAATGACTCGATTCCCGAAGGGCAAATGTCAAAAACGGTCACCGTGTTAGTCAACGGCGATATGACATCCGAACCCAACGAAACCTTTTTGGTGAATGTCACCAATGTCACAGGCGCCAGTGTCAGTGACGGGCAGGGAGTTGGCACCATCACGAATGATGATATTTCCATCACCCAAATCCATGACATTCAAGGCAACGGTTCCGCCTCACCTCTGGTTGGCGCGTCGGTAACCACTTCGGGCATTGTCACGGGGCTGAGAAGCAACGGGTTTTATATACAAACCCCGGATGCCGGCGTTGATGCGGACCCGAACACTTCGGAAGGTTTATTAGTCTTTACTTCGAGCGCCCCCCCGGCAGCGGCAGCTATCGGCAACCTGGTGTCGGTGACCGGCACGGTTGCTGAATTTCGCAGCACATCGGCAAATATCAATTCGGCAACCTCCACCGAACTGGCGTCGCCAACTGTCAACCTGCTCTCAACCGGCAATCCGGTACCGACCGCCAGCCTCATCACCGCAGCCGACACCGATCCAGCGGGTCCGCTTGAACAGTTGGAAAAATACGAACACATGCGCGTGCGCGTAAATTCGCTGACCGTGGTTGCGCCGACCGACGGATTTAAGACAGAGAGCGCCGCAACCTCTACGAGTAGCGGCCTATTCTGGGGCGTTGTCACAGGGGTTGCGCGACCCTTCAGAGAACCCGGCATCGAAGCGCCGAACGGGCTACCGACGGGAAGCACCGTGACCATTCCCCCGGTGCCGCGCTTTGATGCGAACCCCGAACACCTCCGCGTGGACAGTGACGGGCAACCGGGGACTTCCCCGATTGATGTGACGACCGGGGCGGTGGTGACCAATCTGGTCGGCGTGCTTGATCCGGGAGGCTTCCCGAATTACACGCTCTACCCGGAAGCCGCGACTGTGCCCTCCGTCTCCGGCATTACAACCTTTGTACCCGTGCCGGTTCCTCAAAGCAACGAATTCACCGTCGGCGCCTTCAACCTTGAACGCTTCTATGACAATATGGATGATCCGGGTGGCGATACAGTTTTAACCACGACGGCTTTCAATAATCGTTTGAATAAAGCCAGCTTGGCGATTCGCAATGTCCTCGGCACCCCTGACATCCTCGGCGTCGAAGAGATGGAGGACTTGAAAACCCTGCAGGCGCTGGCTACGAAAATCAACAATGATGCGGTTGCCGCAGCGCAGCCCAACCCGAACTATCAAGCTTTTCTTGTCGAAGGCAATGACGTTGGGTTGATTGACGTCGGCTTCCTCGTGAAATCTCCACGGGTGACGGTTATTGACGTGACCCAGTTCGGCAAAACAACAACCTACGTCAATCCGAACAATGGCGCGTCGGAAACCTTGAACGACAGACCGCCACTGGTTTTGCGCGCTACGGTCTCAGGCGCTCCAACGCCTTTCCCGGTTACCGTCATCGTCAATCACTTGCGCTCACTCAACAATGTTGATGATGACACGCCGGATGGCACCGGCACGGTCGGCCGACGCATTCGCGCCAAACGTCAAGCCCAGGCTGAATACCTCGCCAATCTGATTCAGGCGCGCCAGGTAGCAGACCCGCTGGAGAGAATTATCTCCATCGGCGATTACAATGCTTTTCAGTTTAACGATGGGTTAGGCGATTCGATTGGCGTCATCAAAGGAACGCCGGTTCCTGACAATGAAACGGTGGTGCCGGGCGACGGCGTTGATCTAGTCAATCCCAATTTGGTTGACTTGATTGACCTCTCGCCAATTCCCTCGCAAAAATACTCCTACAGCTTTGACGGCAACGCCCAGGCGCTCGACCACGAACTGGTAAATCAACCCTTGATGGATTTCTTCAGTCGTTTTGCTTATGCGCGGGTCAACGGCGATTTCCCTGAAGTCTATCGCACGGACGCCAACCGACCCGAACGCATTTCAGACCATGACGCCGCCGTGGCTTACTTCTTCGTGCAATCGCCGACGGCCTCAAGGCTCGCAAAATTTGAGGCGATGAATTATGGCAATGAAGTTTTGTTGCAGTGGCAAACCGGCGAAGAAGTTGACAACCTCGGCTTTCAGGTTTACCGCGAAGAAGCCGGTCAGCGCGCCCGCCTCACGCCACAAATCGTCGCCGGTTCGGCGCTTGTGGCCGGCGAAAGTAGGGCGCTGACGGCCGGGCGCTCTTACGCTTGGTGGGATGCTCAGGCAAATCCGAGCGCCCGATACTGGCTTGAAGAGATTGATTTAAGCGGCCGGAGCACCTGGCACGGACCGATTCAAATTACTCAGGCAAAAGATAAGAAAACCGCCGGCCTCAGAGAAAAACAGGCGCAACTTTTGTCGCTGATGGGAAGGGACGCGGCGCAAGAAAGTCCGACGCTGGCTGTCGAACCGAAAGCCACTTATGAAAACGCCGAAACGGCTGGTGCAGATAATGCGACAGTTGCCTCACCCGCAGACCTTGCAGGTCGCGCCGCCGTGAAGTTGTATGTCAGACAAGCGGGCCTTCACCGCGTTTCATACGCCGATTTAATAGCCGCAGGGCTTGACCCAGCGGTCAACCCGCGCCTGCTGCAACTCGTTGTTGACGGCCAAGAAGTGCCGATGAATATAACCGGCAAGAGCGACGTAAAACTTGATGCGTCGTCAACCATAGAGTTTTACGGCATCGGGATAGACAGCGCCGCAACCGACAGCCGCGCCTACTGGCTGATTGCCGGAACCCAACCGGGTAAGCGTATTCAAACCGTGAAAGGCAACGCCGGGTTACCGACGCCCAACAGTTTCCTGCACACGGTGGTGCGCCAGGACCGCACCATCTATTTCTCAGCGCTGAGGAATGGCGATAAAGAAAATTTCTTTGGCGCGGTGGTAAGCCGCGCGCCGGTTGAACAGGCGATGACCTTGCAACATCTGGACGCGACGGCAAGCGGTCAGGCGGCTGTCGAAGTGATTTTGCAAGGCGTGACCCGAGGCGCGCATCGGGTCAGCGTAACCGTCAATGGCCTGGCGGTTGGCGACGTTCAATTCGACGGGCAAACGCAAGGTTCAGCGAAATTCTTTGTGCCGCAAACGCGACTCAAAGAGGGCGCAAATCAAATCACCCTTACAGCGCTCGGCGCCGAGAGCGACATCAGCCTGGTTGATGCGATTCGCCTTGCTTATTGGCACACTTATCAGGCGGACCAGGATGCGCTGGTAGTTAATGTCACAGGCAAGCAGCGAGTCTCGATTGAGGGCTTCACCACCAATGCCATCAAGGTATTCGATGTGACCAATCCGAACGAAGTTCAGGAAATTGTTGCGACCATCTCGCAACAAAAAGGCGGATTTGCCGTAACCGCGGTTTCGCCGTTTGATTCCGCCAGAACATTTTTAGCGGTGACGACAACACAGATGAAACGACCGGCGCGCGTGGTTGCCAATCAACCCTCAAGCTGGCGAACCCCCGGTAATGCCGCCGATTTGCTCATCGTCACGCACAGCAGTCTGCTTGCGGCGGCTCGCGAGTTGCAGTCCTACAGACAAAATCAAGGCTTGCAAACGGTCATTGTTGATATCGAAGACCTCTTCGATGAATTCAGCTTCGGTCACAAGAATCCGCAAGCCGTGAAAAGCTTCTTCGCCTATGCGCAGTCGAACTGGCAAAAAGTGCCGCGCTACGTCGTGATGTTGGGCGACGCCAGTATTGACCCGAAAAATTATCTCGGCAGAGGCGATTATGATTTTGTGCCGACTCGAATACTCGATACCGCAACCATGGAAACCGTGAGCGACGAGTGGTTCACCGAATCAACTGCCTTAAGTCCGGCGGCCGGTCTCGCCATCGGGCGTCTGCCGGCGCGCGGCGCCGATGAAGCGTCGCGTTTGGTTGCGAGGATTGTTGCTTACGAACGAACGCCGAAATCAACCAGCGTGCTCCTGGTAAGCGATGTGCTCAACGGGTTCAACTTTGAAGCCGCAAGCAGTCAACTGCAGGCGTTGATTAAAGACGGTTCAACGGTTGAGCGCATAGACCGCGGCAAGGTGGGCACGGTGGCGGCCAAGCGCGCCCTGATAGAGGCCATCAATCGCGGGCAGAAGTTAATTAATTATTCGGGTCATGCTTCGGTTGATATTTGGGCAGATAATTTGTTGACTTCAACCGAAGCCCGCAGTTTGACCAATCAAGGTCGGCTACCATTTTTTGTGATGATGAATTGCTTGAATGGTTATTTCGCTGATGCGGCTTTGGAACCGTTGGCGGAAGCGTTGCTCAAAGCCGAACCGGGCGGCGCGATTGCCGTATGGGCTTCTTCAGGGATGACGGGTCCGGGCGATCAAACGGCAATGAATCGCCAATTATTCAGCTTGATGTTCAACCCGGAGAACGCCAATTTGACGCTCGGCGAACTCACGACGAAAGCCCAAGCTTCAACCGGCGATGTGGATGTTAGACGCACCTGGATACTGTTTGGCGACCCGTCCATGCGATTGAAGTAGCGGTTGAGGGGTTCAATGCGGATGGATGATCTGCGCCCTTTGCGAAGACTTTGAACTCTACGGTTTATGTTTGAAAGACAGATGAAACCGCGGAAGCTGCCGAGAAGTACGCAAAGGGCGCAGAATTTTTATAGACCTTTGCCGGAGGCCAACTTGCCTTTGCCCTCTTTGATCTTCGCCGGCGGGATTTTGGTCGCCGCTTTTTTCGGTAACCAGAGCGACAAAAGTACCGACGCGAAAATCACGCCGCTGATAATTCCTAGCGACAAAGTAATCGGGAATTTGCCCTCGTACCAATCATTCAACCAGACCATCTTCAGCCCGACGAATATCAACACCACGGCAAGCCCGTATTTGAGCAGATGGAATTTATCGACGGCTCCGGCCAGCATAAAGTACATGGCTCTTAGACCGAGTATGGCAAAGATATTTGAGGTGAAGACAATCATCGGCTCTTTGGTCACTGCGAAAATTGCCGGCACCGAATCAACTGCAAAAATTACATCCGTGAGTTCTAAAAACAGCAGCGCAATAAAGAGCGGCGTGGCGTGCCAGACTTTATCCAGCCGTACGAAGAAACGCTTGCCGTGCATTTGGTCGGTCACCGGCATGAAGCGTTTAAAGAGGCGAATTAAAAGATTCTTTTCCGGCTCAATCTCTTTTTCCGATGCGAACATCATCTTGGCGCCCGTGAGTATCAAAAATGCACCAAATACCCAGATGACCCAATGATATTGCATCAACACCGAGCCCATCGAAATGAAAATCGCCCGGAAAATGAAGGCCCCGATGATGCCGTAAAACAGGACCCGATGTTGATAAATTGCCGGCACGGCGAAGTAAGTGAAAATCACCACAAAGACAAAAATATTATCTACGGAAAGCGATTTCTCGATGACATAGCCGGTCAAAAATTCGAGCGACACTTGCGAGGCGGCAGCCGATGGGTCAAATCCCGGAAGATTCACCAGGCGCGCATCTTGCGGAAACTTCCAGAGCGCATATTGGTACAACAGGAAGTTGAACCCCAAAGCCATAGCAATCCAGATGACGCTCCAGGTTAAGGCTTCTTTGAAAGAAACCGCATGCGCCTGGCGATGAAATACGCCTAAATCCAAAGCCAGCAGCAGAGCGACAAAGCCGGTAAAGGCCAGGTAAAACCACCAATATTCGGATAACGGAAAAAGATTGACGTTCATAATGATTACATTCCTAACGAAACCGTTCTTAAGACGGCGTTCCTGACGCGAACGGGTTATTGATTAATTGGATGTTGCGTTCGTTGTGTGTGCAATTTCTGTCTCAGCGTCGGGAACTAAAAATCGAACAAATCTCCTAAGAAGGATTTGCGCTTAGGCTTTTTATATTCGTAATCGTCGTCATCACGTTGGCGATAATCGCCTGCGTCATATTTTCGCTTCGGGCGAGCGTAGTTGGGTTCATTAGACTGGGCGCCACCACTCAGGGTTTCCAGGGCGGCGGCGCGTTCAATAATTTTGTCGAGCTCGCCGCGGTCCAACCAAACGCCTCGGCACTGCGGACAAAAATCTATTTCGACCCCGTTTCTTTCAGACATCGTCAAATTCATATTGCAAGATGGACAATTCATGTCTTCACTCTCCTGTCAGTTTAATTTGTTAATCGGTTAACCATTCTGCTTACGCAGCAATTTTTGCCTGCGCCAGGCTCTCCAAGCGTTCAATGCGCGCGCCGGTCGCCGGATGGGTGCTGAAAAGCCGGGCAACCCCGCTACCCGAAAACGGGTTGATGATAAAGAGATGCGCGGTTGCCGGTGTGCCGGCCTGCATTGGCGTTCGATGGCTCCACCCTTCAATTTTGCGAAGCGCCGAAGCCAGTGCCAACGGATTGCCGGTAAGCTGCGCGCCGGTTTCGTCAGCGATAAATTCCCGTGAGCGTGAAATCGCCATTTGAATCAAGGTCGCGGCAATCGGCGCGAGAATGATGCCGAGTAATCCGCCAACCGGGCTGCCATCTTCTTCATCATCGGAACTCCCGCCGAATATCGCCCCCCAAAGCGCCATATCGGCTAAGAGACCGAGGGCGCCGCCGATGGCTGCCGAAACCGTCATCACCAGGGTATCGCGGTTTTTTACATGACCGAGTTCGTGAGCCATCACCCCGGCCAACTCTTCACGACTGAGCAGGCGCGTCAGTCCTATCGTGACGGCAACCGCCGCGTGTTGCGGATTGCGTCCCGTAGCAAAAGCGTTGGGCGCTTCTTCGGGAATAATATAGACCTTCGGCATAGGGAGTTGCGCGCGCGTGGCAAGGGCGCGCACGATGTTGAAAAGTTCCGGCGCTTGCGTCGCGGTGACCTCTTGCGCGCGATACATTCGCAAGACCATCCTGTCGGAAAACCAGTACGCCGCGAAATTCATCATCCCCGCCAAAACGATGGCGATGCCTAACCCGACGGGCCCGCCGAGCGCCCGCCCGACAAATAAAAACAGTCCGGTAAGCACCGCCAAAAGAATCATGGTTTTCATTCTATTCATTTCCAAAACC
>JBIOWC010000560.1:0-14709 GCA_044868105.1 Blastocatellia bacterium | reverse complement strand
GGTAGCCGGATTTAGACGTGAAGGGTTGAATCCTGACAGACTAAAACTTGATTTAACATTAACTAAAAACGCCTTGGGAAATTTGATAAACCACCGGCTACCGGCTACTGGCTACCGATTACTGATTACCTATGAGTCTGCGACTCAAATTTATTCTTTACCTCATCATCATTCACCTGCTCTTTGCCGGTGTCGCCATCTATTTACTGTTACAAAATCGCATCTGGTTGCTGGCGGTTGAAGCGGTCTTTATCATCTCGCTGATCATCGGACTTGGCATTGTCAAAAATCTTTTTGGCACGATTGAACTCATCAACACCGGCGCACAATTTTTAAGTGAGGGCGATTTTACGGCGCGGTTTCGTGAAGTCGGACAAAAAGAACTCGACCAACTGATTCATATCTACAACCAGATGATTGACCATCTGCGTGATGAACGCACCAAGCTCCAGGAGCAGAATTATTTTCTTGATAAAATTATGAACGCTTCGCCTTCGGGAATTATCACCCTCGATTTCGATAAACGAATCGCCATGGTGAATCCTTGCGCTGAACGCATGTTGCAAACCACTATGCAGGATTTGTTGGGCAAACGGCTCAGCGAACTGGCCAACGGGTTTATTGACGAACTCGATGACTTAACCATCGGCGAATCACGGGTGATTGCTTTAACCGGCCGACGACGCGTGAAATGTCAACGATCGCAATTTCTGGATAGAGGGTTTGCGCGCGATTTTATTTTGATGGAAGAACTCACGGAAGAGCTTCGGCAGTCGGAAAAAAACGCTTATGAGAAATTGATTCGTTTAATGAGCCACGAAGTGAATAATTCGGTTGGTTCGGCAAATTCCTTGTTGCATTCGTGTTTGCATTATCGCGAGCAACTCGTCGAAGATGACCGCAAGGATTTCGAGACGGCGCTTAATGTCGTGATTTCGCGCACCGAGCAACTCAATCGCTTTATGAAAAGTTTTGCTGATGTCGTACGCCTGGCGGCGCCTAATCTTGAACCTTGCGATGTCACAAAGCTTATCGAAGAGATAACCCTGCTGCTGCGCGCAGAACTGGCGCGACGGCGTATCAACCTGGTCTGGGATATGCAAACAGAGCTTGAACGAACGCCGATGGACAAAACGCAGATGGAACAGGTCTTCATTAATATTTTGAAAAACGCCATGGAGGCAATCGGCGAAGACGGCGAAATCAAAATTCACACCGGCGAGGTCGCAAATCGCAAATTCGTAACCATTGAAGATAGTGGTTGCGGCATTGCGCCCGATATTCGAACTCAACTCTTTACGCCGTTTTTCAGCACCAAAGAGCATGGACAAGGTATTGGGCTGACGATGGTACAGGAGATTTTAGATAATCATAAATTCGATTTTTCGCTGGAAAGCGAGGCGGGTAAGCAAACGCGCTTCACCATATTTTTTTAACCGTCTATTGCCAGGCGAGCGTAGCCAGCCCGGCGGCGCCTGCCAGATGATCGAACCACACTGGCGCCTCTTCCAAATCCAATCCGAATTCCGACGCCTCCATTAAACGCGGGCGATTGTCGAGCGCATCACTAATGGCGCTTTGCGCTTCGGCCAAATCAATATTGCCGATAACCAGAACGCTTTCCAAAAAGGGCGCAACCCCCGCCGCATTCGACATTCGTTCGCGATAGTGCAGCGCAAAACGGTGCAAATCGTCGGTGCGCGATTCAGGTTCGCAAACATAATTACGCACCAGAACGGGTTCGCCGTGACTGACAACAACCGCCGTAAAACCTGAGCGATTGGCTGAGACCAGCATCTTGTCGCCTTCGGCTTTATCCATCATCAACCACTGAATTTCGCCCATATGACGCGGTAACATGAGTCCCGCTTGCCAGCCGAGGGTATGAAACAAGGCTTCGTATTCGACGAGAATTGCTTGACGCGCAACCGTGACAATATAGCGTTCCTGTTTATAATCCTGGTGCAATTTCTGGCGGCTGATGGCGAGTTCGGATGCCGGGATGCCGATCAGGCGTTCGATTTTCCAGGCCATGATTTCATTGAGTTCTTTACGACCTGATGGTTTGCTCTCCAGGGTGACGACAATCGAACGCGCCGCGCCTTCCGGTAGCGCAATACACCACTGCTTTTTATTGGCCAATCCGGCGGCTTCGGCAGTCTGAGAGATAATCGAAGCCAAGGCTTGTAAGTCATGGATGTTGGTTGAATCAAAGCTTGGGGTGAGCATTCCTTCCGGCAGTTGCGAAACCGCGCTTGCTCCGATGCTAAAGCCTCTGCGCCCGCGACGCAAATCAACGACGACGAAATTATTATCCACAAAACCAGCCGCAAGGTGCGGAACTCTGGGCGCTAAAAAATATCTCTGCATTGCTGATGCCATGATGTTTTTGAGGAAGTGTCAAGGAGAAATTAATAATCGCTGAAAGGGGTGCCGTCCGTTCCTTCGCCGCTTGCCGAACTGAATACGTCCACGATGCCCGTGCCACCTTCGCGCGAGATGGTGTCTTCGTCTTCTTCAACTTTCCAATCTTTGGCATCGGTGATGGGGTCAACCGGAATGTCGCGTAGATATCCGGCTTCCACTAAATCCTCAAGCGCGCGCGGCAAGGCTTCTTTATCCGCCGCAAACTGGTCTATGGCCTTGCGCATATCTTTGAGGTCTTGTTTCAGCACGGTCTCTCTGGCATGTTGTTATAACTTTTGATAATTGATTACCCCGACTGCTGCAAGGATAACAATGATGGTCATGACAATGACCAGTTCGAGTATGGTGAAACCGGAAGCGTCGGTTGTTCGTGGTCCGTTATCCATAGCCTTTTGCCTGAAGGCGCTTTGTCGGACGTGGTTTGTTACTGCATCGAATCTCATAACCCTTATACCTACTAGCTTATTACCTTCTTCATCTCGCATCGGCGAACGACGAAGGACTGACCTGGGACGGTTTACCAATCTTTATATTTTGTTCCGTTCAAGGCTTCACCGTCGCTAAGTGAATAGACATCGAAAACATCTTCACCGCCCCACGACGTTGCATCGGGTTCATCTTTATAAGACTTCATTCCCCATTCGGCTTTGCCGGTCATCGGGTCAATCGGCAAACGTCGCAAAAAGCGCACGCGGTTGCCGCTGGTGCCGACGGTATTGGCCGGAATGAAGCCTTCAACTAAGATGTTTAAATCCTTGGGATAACGGGTCTCGGTCTTCCATTCAAGCGGAATCGCCGCGCCGTTGGTCTGGTCGGCAAAGCGTTTATAGGCGTCTATCGCCTGACGCATCTGTCGAAGCTCCAAACGCAGTTCGGATTCGCGCTCGCGCTTAACGGTGTTGCGAACCAGCGGAATGGTTATGCTGGTCAGAATGGACAAAATGGTAATGGTGATGATGAGTTCAAGTAAAGTGAAACCTTTTGAATACGGATTGCCGCAAGACGGCTTGCTTTTAGAAAGCCGTTTGACATTCAAAGACTCGCTGATTGTGCTAATGATATTCATCTTTACTTCTTTACTGCAAAAATTGAAAACCGAAAATCCGCAATTCGCATTTTGCAAGCTGCCCTTATCTAGCGCACCTCTATCTGGGTTGATTGTGCTTTTAAGACCGCCACTTGTCCGCTGCCTGTGCGAATAAAGGTTTGGGCTTCGTTGATGTTAATTGGCGATTGTCCTTGGCCCTTGATGTTAAAGACCAAAAGCAGCAACATCCCGCGTGCCGCTACGCCCGCCGTCGTACCTTGACGACTCATCTGCACATTCAAAACGCCATTTTCGGCGGTGAATTGAATATCCGGCATCGAGGTGCCTGAGCGCAGCAACCCACCATCGCGGACACTTTTAACTTCCAGAATATTCGGATCAAAACTGAGTGAGAGATTCGCCGAAGCAATCGTTGCGCTGCCGCTCAGATTGATAGCCACATAAAGGTCTTGCCCGCGGGTTGCAACCGTACCGGCGCTTTTAACGGTGATGGTGATTGGACTCTGGTCATTGCCGGAACCATTGGCCTGGCCGGCGGCCGATGTTGCGTCGTCATCATCATCGTCATCTTCGAGATTACCCTTCTCGCCTCCAGGCGGAATCGGTTTAGCCTGAACATTGGGTTTCATCGGCGGGGGTTGATTGGGATTGACGTTATTGACCGCCGGAGTGACGACCACGCCAGGTTGATTGACATTAACCTGTTGTTGGGCCGCTGGCACCGTGTTATTCAGGGGTGCCGAAGGTTGAACTTGTTGAGGTTGCGGATTGCTGGCAACCTGCGATTGTTGCGCGTCAATCATTTCGGCTAAATCAAGAATCTGTTGGATAGATAATTGCGCGCTGGGATCTTGGGCATACCCTGCTTCGCGCGCCAAATGGTCTTCTTCTCTGATGTCGGCGCGACGCAAGATATGCGGCGTCACGGTGATAACCACATCGTTTTGCAAATTTTTGGTGTCTGGCGTTGCAAAGAAACGTCCGAGGATGGGCACCAGACCGATGAGCGGTAATCCTTTGACCGTTTTGCTCTCCTCATTTTGGCTCACCCCGGCAACCAAAGTTGGTTGCCCGTCTTTGACACGCGCATACGATGACAATTGCCGTTGACTGAACGTCGGGGTTAGCGTACTGGTGCTCGAATCCACCGATGACGATTCAATCTTCATCTGCATCTGGACTTCGTCCTCAAAGACCTGGGGTTTCATGTCGATGTTCAGACCGACGTTTTCGTATTGAATCTGCGGAATGCCCACACCGAAAGCATTCTGAAAGGGGTTATCCACATTGTTGATGGCGTTGCCATTTTTCCCGGTTGTCGGCGTGGTATAGGACGGCAAGGAAGCGGTCTGGATGGGAATTCTGCGGCCAATCTTAATGCTCTGCTGTTCGCCGTCAAGGACGTGAACCTGAGTCGAAGCCAGGAGTTTCCCTTTGCCTTTGCTCTGGAAGAGACTGAGTTGGCTGGGCGCCAGACCGAGCGCGAATCCCAGAACATTACTGTTTAAGAAGATATGAGAATTCGGGGTATTGGGAACCGAACCGTTTTGCCCGAATCCGCCGAATGTGGAAATAACGTTGCCATTTTTATCCGGATTACCGAATTGATTGCCGAGCGATGTCAAATCGTTGCGCGATACTTCGTAGATGTTGATGTCAATCAACACTTCGGCTTTCGCTTTATCCAGCGAATCAATCATGCGCTCAATCAACTCAAGATTGGCCGGTGTATCGCGCACCACCAAGGCATTGAGTTGTTTAATCGGCGTCGCGTTTTTGGTCTGTAGCGCGCTGCCCAGCGCCGTGCGGATCTGGTCAACGTCGGCGTTCTTGATGTAGAAGGTGCGGACGGCATAGGGCTCGTACTTCATTCTCGATTGCAAGCCGTCCATGGCGACAACAATCGTGCGGGTGTCTTGCTGGGCGTACATCAAGTTGTTGGCTTTGAGAATCATCTCCAGGGCGCGCGGATAAGTGACATTGCGCAGTTCCAGCGACGGAATACGTTGCTGGCGGTATTGCGCCGCCACCTGTTGGTCAAAGATGACGTTCAAATTCATGGATTGCGCCAATTGCTCAATGGTTGAAAGCAGCCCGGCGTCGCGCAAAATCACATTCGTCGGTTGAAATTTTTTGCTGGTGCCGTTCGGCAGCTGCACATTGAGAGCGCTGACGACGTTATTTCGTCCGCTGATTTGCGCAACTTTCGATATTTGGTTTGATGCTTTGAGGTTCGGGTTATCGTTATCTTTGGGTTTCAGTTGTGGGCCGGCAGCATCACCGCCCCCTGGCAAATCATTAACCGGCAAGCCTTGCGCTTCAAGCATGCGGCGGGCTTTGATGAGCGCCAATTCGTTGGTCGGGTCATAAGCGTAGGCTTGACGAAAGGCCTGATACGCGGCGTTGAAGTCTTTCTGCTCGGCGAGCTTGTTGCCGCGCTCAACGAGTTGGGTTGCGGCGTTGACGAGCGCGCGCCTGTAGTACATCTGGTATTCATAATTTTCAGGCTTTTCTAGTGCCGCCAGCGCGTACTCTTGCGCCGCCTTATCCCATTGACGCGCCGCTTCCGCCTTTTGCCCTTCCTTGAAATGCTTCTTATGGTCGGCAAAAGCCGCCAACGGAACGGCAAGCGTTAAGACCAGCAACAGACCTAAAGCCCTTTGAATTTTTGTTGAGCGCGTAAGCATTAGTTAAACCTCAAATTTTGATTTTTATCGCACGAAAAAAGATGCAATCTCGAACCACTCTTCAACACATTTTTTGTGGGGACGTTTTCTCAAAAACAACTTTCAAGCGCGACTCTTTTTGGGTCAGCTTCCCGACTTCACTGACCACCCAATCAGGGTATGAGAGCATTATAAATTCGTCACCGTAACTTCAAAAAGTATGCTCTATGTTATTCCATGACAGCCTATAAAACAATATAAAGATTGCTGTTTTGACTCTCGGAGCGGAAGCGGCTTTTTTGACCTTCCGCATCTCTTAAACTGTCGCCCATCCTTACAGTTTCAAAATATTTCTGCCTACTCAACAAAAGTGACGCGGTTGATTTCGTGCAAAGTCGTCAATCCCGCAAAAACCTTGGCCAGCGCCGACTCGCGAAGCGAGGTGAGTCCTTCGGCGCGCGCCACGCGACGCACCTCTGAACCGGGCCGCCTTTCCAAAATAATTTCGCGAATGCTGTCGGTCACATTTAATAATTCATGAATGGCGCTGCGGCCTCGATAACCTGTGAAATTGCAGACCTCACAGCCCGCCGATTGATAAAAATCGCCGCTACGATATTTGTTCGGGTCAAGCCCCGATTCGCTCAGTTCATGGTCAGTCGGTTGATAACGGCGTTTGCAGTGTTTGCACAAAAGGCGCGTCAGGCGTTGCGCCAGTACACAGTTTAACGACGACACGAAATTATACGGTTCAACCCCCATATTCAAAAATCGCCCAATAACATCAATGACGTTGTTGGCGTGCACGGTGGTAAAGACCAGGTGTCCGGTGAGCGCCGATTGAATGGCGATTTGCGCCGTTTCATTATCACGAATTTCACCGACCATGATTTTGTCAGGGTCGTGGCGCAAAATACTGCGCAAGCCTCGCGCAAAGGTCAGCCCTTTCTTTTCATTAACTGGAATCTGCGTGATGCCTTGCAACTGATATTCGACCGGGTCTTCGATGGTGATGATTTTATCTTCATCATTTTTGATTTCATTGAGCGCGCCGTAAAGCGTCGTCGTTTTACCGGAACCGGTCGGCCCGGTCACCAAGACCATGCCATAGGGCTCGGCAATGAATTTGCGGAATTTCTTTAAATCATGGGGGTCGAACCCCACGACTTCAAGATTAAGTTCCCGGAATGATTCATTGATTTGCTCTTTGTCCAAAATACGGATGACGCAATTTTCGCCGTGAATGGCCGGCATAATCGAAACGCGGAAATCAATTTTGCGTCCGCGCACCAGGATTCTGAAGCGGCCGTCTTGCGGCACGCGGCGTTCGGCAATGTCGAGCTCCGACATAACCTTGATGCGTTGAATAATGGTTTGATGGTGTTGAATATCAATCGGGTCGGCGGCGCGCGACAGGGCGCCGTCAATGCGATATTTCACCGCCACATCGTTGTCACGGGTTTCGATGTGAATGTCGGAGGCGCGCCGCTCAAGGGCGTTTAAGACGATGGTGTAAACCAGTTTGATAATCGGCGACATTTCATCTTCGCCGGTCAGCTTTTCAAGGTCTAAGACCTCTTCGCCCTGCTCGGTTTCTCTGAGCAGCGTCATCCCATCGGCGCGAAAACCGGCGGTCGCGTCTTGCAGGATGCGGGCTGACGTGTCGCCGCGTTTAAGCGCCTCTTCAATTGACGTAAGGGTGGCAACCGAGGGTTTCAGGCGAACTTTCAATTGCCCTTCGATTTCATCAATGACTTCAAAATTCGTCGGGTCAGCCATCGCGACATACAACACATCGCCGTCGCGCCTAAGCGGCACGAAGCTATGACGAATCATTAAATCAACCGGCAATTCGTGAATCAGGTGATAATTAATCTCTTCGGCTTCGTCGCCGCGCAAATCCACAAATTTGAGGCGATAACGCCGCGCTTTTTCGCGCGCCAGAATCTCCTCTTGGGTCATCTGTGCGGGATTGCGCCCCGGATCATTTACTTTCAAAGGCACACTTGCCGCCGTATTGCCTGTTGCTTGTTCTATCGTTTCAGCCATTGTTACCCCTACTCAATCCAAATTCAAATTATCTGGCGCCGCCGCCGCCGCCCATGGTGCCAATCATATAGAAGAGCGGTAAATACATGGCCAGCAGAATGGTCATCACCAGGCTGCCCATGACGACGAGAATGACCGGCTCGATAAACGTGGTGATGGCATTTAACCGCACATCAATTTCCGCATCATAAAAATTTGCCACTTCATCGAGCATTTCACGCAATGCGCCGGAGCGTTCGCCGACGCCAATCATGTCAATCGCGAGTTCTGAAACCCATCCCGATTTTTCCAAACTGTCGGTAAACGGTCGCCCTTCGCGTATGCCTGTGAGCACCCCTTCGCTGGCTTTGCTGAGCGCCCGATTGGTGATGGATTCGCCGGCAATTTCCACCGATTCCGGCAACGTGATACCGCCCGCCAGCAGCGTCGCCAGGCTGCGCGTAAATTGCGCGATGGTGATTTGCCGAATGGTTTCGCCAATGATCGGCGTTTTCAGTATCCATCTATCAACGGTAAATCTTCCTCGCGGCGTTTTGCGCCAAAATAAAATTGCCACGACCGCGATAATCAAAGTTGGCAACAGCCAGAGCATATTGTCGCGGATGAACTGCGCCGTATTCACTACGGCAATGGTAAGAAACGGCAACTGATTCGAGCCTTCATACAATTTCATGAAATTGGGAATGACATAGGTTGCCAGCACCATCACCAAAATAATCGAGGCGCTGATGAGCACCATCGGATAAGAGAGCGATTTTTTAATTT
Organism: Blastocatellia bacterium; assembly: GCA_044868105.1. Taxonomy (GTDB): domain Bacteria; phylum Acidobacteriota; class Blastocatellia; order UBA7656; family UBA7656; genus JBFMDH01. Next base: position 5,754 of record JBIOWC010000560.1, on the reverse strand, counting down.
TTCGCCGCGCATCTTGCAGCGTCTGTTGATATTTCACATAGCGTAAGAGCACTTCATCGAGCGCGCCGGAGCGTTCGCCCGCTAAGATAGAGGCGATATAAATTCGCGGAAACGCGTCGCCTTGTGCGCCAAACGCTTGCGAGAGGGCAAGCCCCGCGCGCACCTTGTCTTCGACATCTTCAAGCACCAGCCGCAAGCGCTCGTTTTGCACCCGCTTTCTCAAAATGCCGATGGCTTGCAAAATCGGCAGACCGGCGCGCAGCAGCGCCGAGAGTTGTTGATTGAAAAGCAGAAAATCGGCGATTTTAATCTTTCGCGCGCCGCTATCGGAACCGAATGACAAACTGAACGACCCGCTTTTGGAAGAGGCAATGGAGAAAACGCGGAAACCTTCGCGTTCAAGTCTGAGGCGCAGGTCGCGTTCTGCGGTAGCTTCTACGGTGCGCGTGATAATTTCACCTGTCGGTGTGCCTAAGCGACAAATATATTCAGCCATGATTTTTTTAGTCCAGCAAAATTGAACCCAACTTAGAAGACCGGCTCTGTCTGGTCGTCAAATTCGGGGGAAATAATTTCGCGTAAAATGATACCACACACGATGGAACGCAAACCACCGTGACGCAAGGCGGTTGAGCCTTCATTTTATCTTGCGGGGGATTACACGCCGGTCATCGGCGTAGGTTTCAAATAGTCACGCGAGAAGCCACAAAAAGAAGAAAGAGCGAAGCGCCGTCATTAAACCATAAACGGCGCTCAAACACCATACATACCGCCTTGATAAACGCTGCGCCAGACGCCTTTGACTTTTTTGTATATCGTAAAATCGGTGCTTTCATAATAACTGCTTTCGGTAACAACTTCGCCGATGCCATCCCCGTCAATATCCAATTGGTCAACCAACCGGCGCGATTCATTGGTCTCTTCGTTATTATTTAATTTGTACCAACTGAGGCCAATTTTATAATCGCTGAGTTGCGGTTCAACGATAAGAAAGAGCGCATGTGAGGTGTCTTTATAACCTTTCACCTCAAAGCTGCCGAGAAGTTCGGCTTTGCCATCGCCGTCAAGGTCCATCGCCGTCAGGTTGATAGTGGTGATATTGGCTAAAAATCCGGCCGCGACTTTGTTCTGTTTGAAGGCCTGTTTGGCGAGGTTCATCACCGCCGCGCGCTCTTCAATCGTCGGGGCGCGCCGTGAACTTTGCAGGCCGCCGAGCTTTGCCGAATTGGTTGCCAGGGCGCGCACTTCGCCGCCGAGTTTCGCAGTGGTTTGCGCGTCAACGCTGGCGGTTAAACAGATACATTCTTTGTAGCGTTCCTTGACCGTCACGCTGCCGGCTTCGGCGCCGCCAAACAGCAGCCGATGTTTTTGTCCGACGCGCAGATACTTTGCGGCAAATTGATTGAGCGTCGCTTCATCGTCTTTGGCCGTCGGATTCATAAACCGCCCGGCGCTAAACACCGCCACCGGGTCAATCGTCGTGTTGCCTGCGTCATATCGGTTTACCGCAAAAATCACCGTGCTGGCAGCCGCCGGTTTCGCCGGGGGCTTGGTCTGGGTCTTAGCAGTTTGGCTTGGTGAAGTTGAAAAAAACGAAAGCAAAATTATGAGCGTGAAACTGAGTTGAACCGGCCGGCGAATTTTCATGAACGTCTCTCCATTTTTTGAAAATAGTTGCGGTAGCGACCCCTTTGCCGAATGAGTTATGACGCAAGTCATCGTTGGAAACTCTGCGAGCCATCGTCCTGACTACGCCTTCGGTCGAACGACCCAATTAAGCGGTTGTGGTGAAATCCCCAACACCTTATTTGCTGGCCGCCTTGATGTGGTATTCCTGCAAACTCTGCACCGTCAGCCGCTCTTCGCGCAGGCTGCGAATCGCCGCCACCGTGGCAATCGCGCCGGTCATCGTCGTGACGCAGGCCACGCCGTATTGCATCGCCGCGCGACGAATCGCGCGTTCATCGTAAAATGACACCCGACCAAGCGGCGTGTTGATAATCAGATGAATCTGTTTGCTCTTAATCATATCGGCGATGTGCGGACGACCTTCGTTGACTTTATAAACGAAATCGCAGGCAATGCCGCCGCTTTCAATCAACTTCTGCGTGCCGCGTGTCGCCACCAGTTTGAACCCCAACTCCGTCAGTTCGCGCGCCAGTTCAAGGGCGTGACGTTTATCCTGGTCATTGACCGAAATAAAGATTGTGCCTTCGCGTGGCAATTTCATCCCGGCGCCTTGTTGAGCTTTCAAATAAGCGCCGCCGAAACTTTCGGCCACCCCCATCACTTCACCGGTTGACCGCATTTCAGGTCCTAAAATCGGGTCAACGCCGGGAAACTTCACAAACGGAAAGACCGGCGCTTTGATATAAAATCGCTCGACGCTCAACTCATCCGGCAAATTAAAATCCGCCAGCCGGCGCCCAACCATCAACTTTGCGGCAATCTTCGCAAGCGGCACGCCGGTCGCCTTCGATACGAAAGGCACCGTACGCGAAGCGCGCGGATTCACTTCCAGCACATAGACCTTATCGTCGTGAATGGCGAATTGAATATTGACGAGTCCCACGACTTTCAAGGCAACCGCCAGTTCCCGCGTGTAGCGCCGCATCGCATCGAGGTGCTCTTCTTTGACGCCGAAAGGCGGCAGCACGCAACTGGAGTCGCCCGAATGGATGCCTGCTTCTTCGATGTGTTGTTGAATCCCGGCAATGACCACGCGCTCGCCGTCCGAGAGCGCGTCAACATCAATCTCGCTGGCGTTTTCTAAAAACGAATCAATCAATACGGGGTGTTCGGGCGACGCTTCGACCGCGTAGGTCATGTAATTATCCAGACTGCTTTCGTCATAAACGATCTGCATGGCGCGACCGCCAAGCACATAACTGGGACGCACCAGCACCGGGTAGCCAATCTCGGCCGCCACATCGCGCGCTTCATCAATCGACGTCGCATAGCCATTCGGCGGTTGGGGGATTTCGAGTTTGGCTAACAAATTGCCGAATAATTCGCGGTCTTCCGCAAGGTCAATGGATTCGGGCGAGGTGCCAATGATGGGCACCCCTGCGGCCAGCAATCGCATCGCAAGATTCAACGGGGTTTGTCCGCCGAATTGCACAATCACGCCGTCGGGTTTTTCCGCGTCAACGATTTCCATCACATCTTCAAAGGTCACCGGCTCAAAGTACAAACGGTCAGAGGTGTCGTAATCGGTCGAGACGGTCTCCGGGTTGCAGTTGACCATGATGCTCTCAAAACCTTCCTCTTCGAGCGCAAATGATGCGTGACAACAGCAATAATCGAATTCAATCCCTTGCCCGATGCGATTGGGTCCCGAACCGAGAATGATGACCTTCCGGCGCGCCGAAACCATTGCTTCATCTTCATCTTCATAGGTCGAATAAAGATACGGCGTGAAGGATTCAAACTCTGCGCCGCAGGTATCCACACGTTTGAAGACCGGGCGAATGCCTAACCTGATGCGTTTATTTCTTACATCGTTTTCCGTGGTCGGCTCGTCTTTACTGGTCTTCAAGAGTGCGGCCAGGCGCTGGTCGGAAAAGCCCATGCGTTTGGCTTCGCGCAGTTCTTCGTGTGAAATGCTGCCCAGCGATTTCGTCGCCAGTTCGCGTTCGGTTTCGATAATCTCTGAAAGGTTATCTAAAAACCAGCGGTCAATTTTGGTGAGTTCGTGCACGTCGTCAATGAGAAAATTTTTGGCGAGCGCGTGCAGCACGAAATACATTCTTTCAGCCGACGGCACCACCAAACGCCGCCGGAGTTCCGTGTCATCAAGCTCTTCGGGCACGCGAAAACCGCCGCGCACTTCCAGCGACCGGAGCCCCTTTTGAAAGGCCTCTTTGAAGGTGCGCCCGATGGCCATCGCTTCACCGACGGATTTCATCTGCACGCCGAGCGTGGCGTCCGAAGCCGGGAATTTTTCAAAGGCCCACTTCGGAATTTTTACGACGCAATAATCAATCGTCGGCTCGAAACTCGCAGGCGTTTTGCGGGTGATGTCGTTGGGAATTTCGTCAAGCGCATAACCGACTGCCAGCTTGGCGGCAATCTTGGCAATCGGGAAACCGGTAGCCTTCGAGGCCAGCGCCGACGAACGCGACACCCGCGGGTTCATCTCAATGACAATCATATCGCCGTTTGCCGGATTCAAGGCGAATTGAATATTCGAGCCGCCGGTTTCAACCCCGACTTTGCGAATAATTTTGAGCGCCGCATCGCGCATCACCTGATATTCGCGGTCGGTTAAGGTCTGCGCCGGGGCGACGGTGATCGAGTCGCCGGTGTGGATGCCCATCGGGTCAAAATTTTCAATCGAGCAGATGATGACGACGTTATCAGCAAGGTCGCGCATCACTTCAAGCTCATACTCTTTCCACCCTATCACCGATTGCTCAATCAAGGTTTCGTGAACCGGCGAAGCGGCGAGCGCGCGATTGACAATCTCTTCATACTCTTCGGCGTTAAAGGCAATGCCGCCGCCCGTACCGCCGAGCGTAAACGACGGACGAATGATTGCCGGATAGCCGATGAAATCGGCGATGGCGCGCGCTTCGTCAAGCGATTTCACGTAGCCTGAGCGCGGCATCGCAACGCCAATCTCTTCCATTGCCGTTTTGAAAAGCTGGCGGTCTTCGGCGACTTTAATGGCTTCGAGTTTGGCGCCGATGAGTTCAACGGCGAACTCTTCAAGCGTGCCGTTTTCAGCGAGCGCGACAGCAATATTTAAAGCCGTCTGCCCGCCAACCGTCGGCAACAACGCGTCGGGCCTTTCGCGTTCGATGCAGGCGCGCACCGCTTCCGGCGTGAGCGGTTCAACATAGGTTCTATCGGCGAGCTCCGGGTCGGTCATAATCGTTGCCGGGTTTGAATTGATGAGGACAACTTCAAAGCCTTCGCTTTTAAGCGCCTTGCAAGCCTGAGTTCCCGAATAATCGAATTCGCAAGCTTGACCAATGACGATGGGACCGGAGCCGATGATTAAGATTTTTTTGATGTCTGTTCGTTTTGGCATTTTTTAATTGGGAATCTTTTGCGGGACAGAAATTTTTTCTTCCAGTTGTCGGGTTGTTTGTTCCGTTACGCTTAGGGGTTGATTAAGCACATCGGTGTTTAAATTTTTCACCACCATCACCGTCGAAGGTTCCGGCAAAGCCGCCGGTTGGCGTTTGCCTTTCGGCAAGGCGTCCTGCGGATTGTCGAACCCTAAGGCTTTCAATTCGCTGCCGGCATTGTTCCACTTCGCGGTGCCGATAAGGAACCAGACGACGCCGAAAAGAAACAGGGCAGCAAAGACGCTGTTGAAAAGAATCATGAAGAGGTTGATCGGCGTGTCGGCGGTATTGAGTAACGCGGCTATTCCCAGTTTACTGGCGCCAAGCACGCCGAGCGCAAACCCAATCAGCGCATTGCGACGACCGCGAAAATAATGTTTCAAAAGCCGCACCAGACGTTCGTCAATGGGCGGCGGCGCATCAAGTTTACCGCTGAGCGCGTCGGCAACAATTCCTAAGTTGGTTCCGCAACGCGTGCAGAATTTCAACTCATCCTGATTTTGCGAACCACATGTTGGACAGTACATAACATTCCCCTCTGCTGGTTGTACGTTTTTGTTTCGGCAGAAAGTTCAGCGAGAGAAGTGAAACGTCAGCCTTGCCGACTGGTCATATTACAGGTTCGTGGTGAGCCTTTCAACGCAAGGGTGGAATTGATAAACGCAGAATTGCTACAGGG
>JBIOWC010000559.1:0-16921 GCA_044868105.1 Blastocatellia bacterium | reverse complement strand
TCCGAGGTGATACCAGATGTCGAAATTCGTATCGTTCAATTTGGCGGCGAGTTCAAGGTCTTTTATCGCTTTATCAAACTGTCGCGTTGAAATGTAGCGATGCCCGCGATGGCGATACAGCAGAGCGTTTTTCGGGTCAATTTCAATCCCGCGCGTATAAGTGGCAATGGCCTCACGAAACCGCCAGACGCTGCCTTGCGCGCGCCCGAGCGCAATCATGAGTTCAAGGTTTTTGGGGTCGGCGGCAAGCTTTTTTTCCGCATCAGCGACGACATTTTTCTCATCCGGCTGGGCGTAGTATTTTGCGCCCTGTGGCGCAACGTATTCCGGCGCGCCGCTTTGCGCGGCAAACGAAGTGATAGAGAGTATCAGTAAAAGACCGATGGAAACGGTTATTCGCATAGATTCGACCTCGACGCGTCAGGAATTGGTAAGCGCCCTGAAGCATACTTGAAACGGTCTCATCCCTTCAAACTGCTTCATGTGAAAAGCAATTATTTTTACCGAAAACCGTAGGCCTCCAGCCAGGTTTTCCTTCACTTGAGGTCAAGGCTCTTGGCGATAAAATCCAGGGTCTTTTTCTGTTGAAAGTAATTGGTGTGATGCACTGTGCTGGTGGTTTCAAAATCAAGAACCTGTTTCCTATTTTTCGGGTCAAGATTGAGCGAGTCAAACAGACTGGTCATGGAACTGGTGTTGACCACCAGGTCGTTTTCGCAATCAAAGATTAAGTTAGTCGCCGCATCTTTGGCGCGGTTCTTCCAATCGGCAAACACTTTCCAGAATTTCCAATTCACCTCTTCGGTTTCAAAATTCGACATGACGGCATAATAATCGGGTAACGGTCGGTTGCCTTGCTTGCGCAAACGGGTCAATTCGAAATTGGTGTCGGTCATAGATTGCGCGGCCAGTCCGGGAATCATGGCAATCATCGCATCAATGAGCGGCAACTTCGCACCGGCGCTGGTAATCGAGGTGAAAATTTTCATCAACCCAACGGCAACCGTAAAGAAAGGCATCACGGTTGCGGCCCCTTGACCGGCGAGACTGAAAGCGTTTCCCACATTGGTGAGAAAGTCCAGGGCGCCGCGTAACCTGGTCGGGTCAGCCAGACTCGTGCCGTTTAACGGAGAACCGACGAGAACGGCTTTCGTTTGTGAACTGGTTTGGGGATTGAAAACTTCCAGCCACCAGCGCGTTACCAGTCCCCCGCGACTGTGGCAGATAACATCCACCGGCGCTTTACAACCGGCAAAGTGTCGCGACAGGTCGAGCGCATTCAAAACCGGATTGAGCGAGAGCGTGTAGTGATCAAAGGCCAGCACTTCGTCATAATTTTTTTTATCGCTGATGCGTTCAAGAAAATTTTTGCCGGCCGTCGTCATTTTCAACTGGTCGAAGATATTGTCATTGTTGCTGAAGGTGCCATGAATAAAGAGTAAGGCGCGTTTTTTAGCGACCGGCTTTTCTGTTTCCTCGAGCATTTTCAAGGTCCCGGTCTCTTTATCCCAACGCCGCAAACCGATATTCGGAGTCAATTTCTGGTCCATTTCCTTCAAGAACTTGCCGACGTCGGAGGAGCCCATTTTTTCAAACTCCATCATCGTCACGAGCCGCCCTTGAAATAGTTCCGTGAATCCCCGGCGCGAGCGCCGGCCAGGTATTGGCGGCTGGACAAAACCTTCTTGCCAACGCAGTACACCATCAACTTCGTTCAAAGTGATTATCTGAGAGGATTCATCTTGAGCCTTTTTTTTACGAAAACTTGGGTCCCATCGGTTTCGAACAACATACCGAGCCGTTCGGCGACGCGATTCACTGACCGGCAGATTGCTTATGGGAAGCTCCTCTATCGGGTAAAGCCCCAACTCTTTGGTTACCTCGCTCAGATTTTTCAACAATTCGTTGTGATTTTGGTTGTTATCGCTCATTGTTGTCTTCCTCTCAATGGGATAGGAGTGACTTGTCGCCCTTCTCGGGACTTAATGACGTCGAGCATCGCTTCAAACATATTAGGGTTACTGAAATTTTCTGCACCTTTTTCGACAGCTTCTGCAAAGCTTCCCCGGATTGTCAGCCAGGTACTTTCCAGCGGCACCAGCGTCATAGCCCGCACCTGCTGCATAATCAAGTCATAGAGTTGTGAATCGAAATACCAGCTTTTACGAGGCTTTGAAGCATCGCCCTGGAGTTTCTCAACCGCCATATAAAACTGCGCGTGATAGGCATCGCTACGCCAATAGCCCGTGAACGCATGACCTTTCAACAAAAAGATGACCGGATAAATTTCGACATATTCCAAGCAAGCCGATAGCAAGAGAGTCGTGTCAATGCAGGTGCCGCGGCGCCCCTCGATAATATCGGAAGGCGACCGCAGGCGTTGCGAATCGTCAGTAAAGGTAGGAGGCGGACCAATGTAGCTGATGGCATGTTCATAAATCAGGGCTGACCATAGCGCGCGAACCTGCGCGTCTACCAGTTCGGCAGCTTCATCGGGTGGCAGCTCTTTGCGATAATCGAAGCTTTGATAGCCGTCAAAGCCGGCGCTGCTGTCATCGCGCAGCGCCATCAAATAGCGTTGCGCGGAATCGACGACGCGCCTCACTGCCGCATCTCGCGGCAAGACAAACGACGGTAGCCAGATGCTGTTGATGCCATCGTCGCGCCATTCGTCGAGCGTCAGCAGAGTCACCGGGTGGGTCATTCGATAGAGGTCGTGATTGCCCCAACGCACGTGAATTTCAATGCTCGAGACCGCGCTTTCATTAATCTCAGCCCAGGCGGAGGCCAAAAGCGGAATGCGAATCTTATCGTTTAAATCAAACGGTGATTCGGTAATGCTGAACGAGCCGGTGTAACAGACCTGCTGGGCGCCGACGTAAAGCGTCACCGCGACATCCACATGATTTGCTGTACCGGTAAGCGCCTTGCGTATGAGAAAGGTATAAAAGAGCGGACAATCATTGTGCAGCATGGCATAGTTGAGTGTCGGACGGACTTTCAAATCTTTCACGAACTTCGGATCAACCAAGTCAAAATCAACGGTCAGGGTTTGCCGGGCCTCCTCTTCTGTTTGCGGCAAGGGCAGGATTTTGTTCTTCTCTTCGCGAATCTGTTTTTCAATTTCCGTTTTATCTGCGGTGGTGACGGCCACCGCCCCGGTTGGCTTTTGCGCCGCACGCGTCGTTGTCGCCGGTTGGGTCGTAGCGGCGAGTAATGAGTCACTGCTCCAAAGCACAACGCCGGTGCCGCTCAAGCCTTTAGGCTGATCGTGCAAGGTCTGACAGGCATGATTAAACGCCTCTAGAAGTTTCCAGTTGTAATGTCGCCAGCTCAGATAAAAGTCGCTGAAGAAGAGTTCGGTGAGCGAATCGGCAAATTCATCTTGAAACCCGATGGCCGCCGCCGCGCCTTTTGCCACAATCAGCGAGGCGATGCGAGCCGCCGAATGATAAATGTTACAGGCTACGAGTTGAGGTTTACGCCGCCCGGCATTGAGCAAGTTCGCCATCCCTTCAGCGCCCATGGCGGTAATCGGTTGATCAACGCCGGTCATCAAATAGCCGTCCTTAAACTCAGCCCTCGAGTCCGGCTCCCAGATCCCTAAATTCAAGCCGAGATGGGTGTCTATGCCGGTTAGGTGTACAACATCGGGTTGCAATCGTTTGATTCGCTCTCGCAAAACCTCTTTGGTTTCGTCGGTGCTGAAGGTGGTGTTCGAAAGCCCAAGGCTTGATTGCAGCAGATTGCGCTCGGCATCAAAAGTATAAAATTCGCGCACTTTGCCCGGCGCGCTCTCAATCATCAAAACCTTTTCCGGCGTATTCACAGGGGTTTTGCCTGAGCGTGCCAGGTGGCGAACGACGATAATCGAACGCTCCTGGCGATAGATTTTGGTGGCCGCCGCCAGCAAATATTCCCAGGGCATAACGCGCGTTTCCCAACTCTTTTTTTCGCTCTCATAGGGAACGCTGACTTCAATGAAATTCGCTTTCGCGAGTTGGAAAATCTTGTCTTCGGCATGCTTTCTCCGCGCTTCGGCGCTGAGCGAATTTACTTCTTCCTTTGCCGGAGCCGGCGCGCTCAACAATTCGACCAGTTGTTTGTGCGCATTTTTCGCCTGCTCATCGCGAGAGGATTTGGCATCGGCCCAACGACGGCGATTGCGAACAATGGAACGCCAGGCCATCGCCGCTTGCTCTAATTTTTTGCTGCTCGGCAAATCAAAGCTAACGCCGGTATCGGTTCGCAAAGTAATCGTGACGGCTTCCAGCGCTGAACCGTTTTGCCTGAGTGTTTTAGTGAATTTTGCTTCATTTTTGGCAGAGGATTTTGCTGAAATCTTTTTGCCAGGTTTAATCATTTTCTTTGGCATAGCGCTTACCTTTCCGAAGTGTGAGGAAGAACGGTGAATTCAGATTGACGATTAATGGTGCAAAAGGTGGGGTAGTTTTTATTCCGAATTCCCTGGTTTGTCAAATCAATTAGCGCCAGCAAAAGTTGGAGATGAAGGGATCAGTGTTCAAGCTTTGTTAGCTCGATAGGCGCGATACAGAATGAAGGCAAACGGGAGCCACCAGATTAAATCGTTGGTCACATTTACCCAACCAAAGGCCCAAGGGAGTCGGCCTTGGATGGCCGCGCCGAGAAAGCCTATGGGACCCAACAGCTTTCCTAAAAAACCGACCAGGACAATCGGATAATGTTTGAACGGATCGAAGGCGGCAATCGCATAACCGACGCCATACACGCCGACAACCATTCCCACACACTGCCAGATTTCCGGGTAATTCGGGGCTTCCATGCCAAACCAGCGAAAGGGGGCAAGCGGAAACAACACCACCAGAGCGCCCCAAACGAGATTATATATTCCAGCGGCAAGCAACACCGGCTTCATCCATTTGTCGGCTTTCGTTGGGCTTTGGCGCATAAAACTTTTTGCTTAATGACGGGTTGAACTGCAAGTGTGACCGAGCGCGAAATTGAAAGCAAGATGAACGCGTGAAATTTGACAACCCCCTTGAGAGGTTATACATTCCGGCGCAGATTTTCAGTGGAAGAAAATAATCGGTCGAGGATTTATCATGAAACGACGCCTCTCCCTGTCCTTGTTGCTCGTCATCCTGGTTGCGCTCGCTTCCGTGGCGCAACAAAACCGTCCGCCCGCCGAAGCCAATCCCAATGTTGCGGTGCAAAAGAATGTGATGATACCCATGCGCGACGGCGTAAAACTTGCCTGCGACGTTTATCTGCCGGCAAAAAATGGAGTGGCGATTACCGGTAAATTTCCAACCATACTCAGCCGCACGCCTTATGATAAAGATGCCGCCGGGCGTGAAGCCGAATGGTTTGCGGCGCGCGGTTACGCGGTGGTGATGAACGATGTGCGCGGACGTTACCATTCCGAAGGTATCTGGCGGATGATGATTGATGACGGACGCGATGGCTTTGACACGGTCGAATGGATTGCTCAACAAAGTTGGTCGGATGGCAAAGTCGGCACCGTCGGCACCAGTTATCCGGGCGGTACGCAACACGCGCTTGCCGAGATGAATCCGCCGCACCTGTCGGCCATGATTCCCGTTGATGCGCTTTCGAACGTCGGGATTGCAGGCTTTCGTCACGGCGGCGCGTTCGAGCTTCGTTTTGTGAATTGGATTTTTACGATTGGCGGGCCAACCGCCAAACGCGCGCTCGAAGATGCCACCATTAAAGCCGCGCTCGACGCCCAGGCAAAACAGATGCGCGGGCACATCTGGCATCTGCCGATTAAACGCGGCACCACGGCGCTTAAATTCATTCCTGAATATGAAGACTGGTTGATTGAAGCCATGCAACATGGCGACCTCGATGATTACTGGAAACAGGTCGGGTTATCGGTTATTGACAACCTGAAAAATTATGCCGATGTGCCGGTTTATCATGTCACCGGCTGGTACGATTCGTGGACCCGGCAGGTGGCGATGAACTGGCAAGCCTTATCGAAGACCAAACATAATCAGAAATTGATTATTGGGCCGTGGACCCATGGCGGGCAGAATCGTAACGTCGCCGGTGAGGTCGAATTTTCAACAGATGCCGCCTTGAATTTCAATGAATGGCAACTTGCGTGGTTCGACCATTGGTTGAAAGGCCGGGATAATGGCGCAGAAAAATCCGCTCCCGTCCGGCTCTACATTATGGGGGGCGGCGACGGGCGCAAATCTGCGCAAGGCAAAATGCAACACGGCGGCGGGTGGCGCGACGAACAGGAATTCCCTCTCGCCCGCACCCGGTACACGCCTTACTATCTACACAAAGGCGGCTCTTTGAGCGCCGCAAAACCTGTTGAACCGTCGGCTTCAACAACCTACCGTTTCGAGCCGACCAACCCCTTGCCGACGCTGGGCGGTAATGTTTCATCAAATGCGGGACTGATGGATAACGGGGCTTTCGACCAGCGTTGCCGCGACGGCGTGGTTGGTTGCTGGGACAGCTTGCCGCTTTCCGTGCGCAATGACAATCTGGTGTTTCAAACCGCTGCGCTTACGGAAGATCTGGAAGTCACCGGGCCGGTCGCCGTCAAGTTGTGGATTTCGTCAACTGCGGTTGATACCGATTTCACCGCCAAATTGATTGATGTTTATCCGCCTAACGCGGATTATCCGGCAGGCTTTGAAATGAATATCGGCGATTCGATTATCCGCGCCCGTTATCGGGATGCGCTTGCGAAAGCGACCTTGATGAAACCGGGCACCGTTTATGAAGTGACCATTAATCTGTATCCGACGGCGAACTTGTTTAAGAAAGGTCATCGCCTGCGCGTAGATATTTCGAGCAGCAATTTCCCGCGTTTTGATATCAATCCCAATACCGGCGAAGCGCTGCAACAACATCGGCGAATGATACCGGCAGATAACACCGTCTATCACGACGCGCGCTATCCGTCGCATATTCTGTTGCCGCTGATTCCTCTGGCAAATACGGCAAGCACAAGATGAAGGGAGAAGGTCTATGGCGGATTCTCAAAGGGCTCGCGGTAACTATCAGATTTCAACAAGCCGACGCTTTTGATTTGTAAGCAATTTGATTTGTAAGCAGCAAATTGCGTGACCCCGGTAACCCGGCTGTCCCCTCTTCCTTAGATGCCCATGCGCGCCAACATATCGGCAAGCTGTCCCATCGTTGATGTCAGGTCTGGGTGATTGGCTTCAAAGCGTTCAATGCCTTGACGGAGTTTTTCGCCGAAACGCCCATACTGGGCGGGATGGGGCTCTTTTTGTGGTTCAAGGAGGTCTTGAATATCCGTTTGAATTTCTTCGAGTAATACTTTGTCCTCTTCACCAACCGATTCGACTTGGTGAAGTTCTTCGTGGAGTTGATGAAGTTTCTCGCGCACCTGTTCTTTGTCCATTGTTTTAACCTGCTGACTTTTTCTCTAACCCATTTATTGAATAACCATCTCGTAACTGCTAATCGCCAGCTTATCGCCGGTCTTAAGCTGCGCCGTTTCGTCTTTGGCGAGTTCGCGTCCGCCATCAAGCACTATCGGATTGGCGCCGGTGCACGTCAATGCGAACGTATCGTCGCCGGTCTTCTTCAATTTCGCGTGCGTGCGGCTGACTTCCATATCATCCGTGAGTTTCAAATCAACTTCAATGCGCGATTTCGATGAGCCGCGCCCGATGGTGATTTCATCTTTGTAAAACGGCTGTTCAACGGGCGTGAGGTTTTCTGCGCTCTGGGGGTTGCGGTTGATTAACAATGAAAACACCGGCCTCGCCGGTTTACGAGGTTTAACGATGGTCGCTTCGTCGTCTTCTAGATTGGCGTTTTCGACTTTGCGCGGTTTGACAATCGTCTTTTCATCATCCTCAACCGGCAAGGCTTCAACGGAAGCGAGCGGCAAAGTTTTCGCTTCTTCTACCGGTGCGGCTTTCTCTTCGCGGCGCTTGCGCGGTTGCACCATGGTCTTTTCCGTTTCGGTATCCCAGACCGGTTGCACGCGAAAACGGGTCGGCTCCAATGACGCATCGGTTTTGAGTTCGATGGCAAAGCTTTTGGTTTGAAATTCATTTTCGCCGGCGAGCGCCTTGGCGCGTTCCGAAAGCACATAATGCAGCCCGCGTTGTAAGCCTTCGCGTTTATCGCCCTGCCATTCGGCATCATCATCAGGATTTAAGAAGACCAGATATTCACGCGGAATGTAGGTCGGTCCGCCGGGCGGCGTAAACATCTCGCGTTGCATAACGGCTTCGACTTCACGGGCAATGGCGACTAAAAAATCATCCCACTTCGAGCGCGGTTTGACTTCGCCCTGCTCGTCTAAATCTTCTTCGCCATCAATCCAGCTTTTTATCTTCTCAAAGAAATTTTTCGCGCTCATTTTGCTCTCCAAAACGGGAGGAGTTAGGAAAGAGTCAAATTGCCTACCCAAACCCTCTATCCGATTTCCTAAATTCCAATTAAAAATCGATCAACTCGCTGTTTATCCAACCGGTATCGGCGCTCAGATTATCGGTTGGCGCTTTCGTCGGCAAGGTCGTTGTGGGCACGTAAGTAACCTTAACGCGCACCCAGGCGCCGCGCTTTTCCTGCATGTGAATCTTCGTGCCTTTTGGCAACCAGCGTAAAATCTTTCCACTCGTCGTCGGGTCGGAACGCAGATTGACCCACTCTTTGCCGATCTCGCCATCTTTATCGTTAAACCAATTCATAATCTGCGGCGCATCGGTCTGCCCTGAAAAGCGAAAGTAGACCGATGAGGCCAGCCCGATGATGGTCAGCACAAGAAAAAGGATAAAGATACGCAGCATCCACTCGACTTTGACCTTCGAGCGCACCTTGTCAAAAAGATTTCTTTCAAGTCTGGTATCGGCTTGCAGCCGGCGCGTTTTAATCGAATCGCTGGCTCGCTGGGCAACGGCGCCGGATTGAACGAGATGATTTTGTAACCCCTGATTGGCGGGCACGGCAACCGCAGTTTGCCCGTTTGCCGCCTGGTGGGCCGGCACCTGAGGCAGGTTTTGCGACGCCTGATTGCCGCCTGCAGGCTCCCGACTTCTGGTAGGCAGTTCAACGACAATGCGGGCTTGTTTATGAAGGCGACCGCTGGTTGTCGCAATCGCTTGAAAATTGGGCACGACCGCCGGGCGCTCAACATTGCTGGTCGCCTGCAACCGCGAACTCACATGAGTTTGCTCTTCTTCATCTTCGGCAAGCAGATGGTCAAGCGCCGCGAAATCTTTCCAGAAGTCATCAATGCTCGCGTAGCGTTCAACGACGCGCGTCGCGGTTGCTTTGTTTAACACTTTGAGGAGGGCGCCGCCCCATTTCTGCGTCATGAGTTCGGGCGGCAAGGTGGTCAGCGGTTTGCGCGAAAATCCGCGCGGGGCGCGTCCCGTCATCGCCGTGTAAATAGTCTTAGCGAGCGAATAAACATCCGCCGAAGGGGTGAGCTTCTCATCGCTCTCTTCATCACTATCCGGGTGATGTTCAGGCGGCGCGTAAACATCCGTGCCGACGCGGGTGATTTCATCATCGCAGCTCTGCCCGGTCATCTTCGCAACCCCGAAATCGCAAACTTTAATCACGTTGCGGTCGGCCGACAGCAACAGGTTTTTCGGTTTGATGTCGCGGTGAATGACGTGTTGCGTATGGGCGAAGGCCAACGCTTCGGCAACCTGTTCAAAGTAAATTAAGGCTTCGTTTAAGCCGAGCGCTTTTTTATTACAGAGCGAGTGCAAATCGCCGCCCGCCATGTATTCGAGCACCAGGTAATGAAAAACTTTGCCGTTCAGGTCAATCGCTGTGCCGTGACCAAGACGACGAATGATATGCGGGTGACGGACTTTATCGAGGGCATTGGCTTCGTTCTGAAAATTTTCGACGAGCGTGCGTTCAAGGTCGGTATCGGGGGTTCCCTGCAAAGTCGGATTCAACGCTTTAATGATGACCGGCGTATCATCTTGCTTTTGGTCATAAGCAAGAAAAATTTCTGCATAGCTGCCGCGCCCCAAACACCTTTCGATGCAGTAGCGTTCATCAACGATGCTGTTTTCCAATTTAAGTTCTGCCATTTTTATCGGTGGTCGGTAGCCCGTAGCCGGTAGCCGGTGATACACAAAACCGGCTGCCGCCTGCCGATTACCGGCTACTCCCTGACGGCGCTTGTATGGTTGCCTGCGGAGCCTGAGACGATTTTTTCAACTCAATATAGCGTTCAAGCAAGCCGTCGGCTTTCGCTTTATCGCCCAACGCGCGTTGCGCGGCCGCCGCATACAAATAAAATTCGGCGCGTTTGGGTTCGCCCTTTATCGCTTCTTCAAAATTTTCACGCGCCTTTGCATATTCGCTTTGCTCAAGTTGCACGCGAGCCAGCCAGTAACGAGCTTCCGGATTTTGCGGTTCGCGAGAAACGATTCCTGCGAGCACATTGGTCGCCGCCCCCAGGTTGCCTTTTTCCATATCTTCACGAGCTGATTTTATCTGGCTTGCTGTGTCATTGGCGGGCGCCTTAGACGGCGAGGCGCCTCGCCAATCTGACATCTTTAACCCGGCATAAAAACCGCCTATCGTGCAAGCCAGCAAAACCAGAAGCCATACCAACCAACGCGATTTCGGCCGGGTTTCCTCTTCATCGAACGCTTGATTGGCGGGTGCGCCCCAGACGCTTTCCGGCGCGCCGAAATCCACTTCAATCCGACTGCGGGCGGCGGCGGCGGGCGCCGCATTTGCCGAAGGCGCGCTCGCCTGGCGCGCCGATAATTTGCCTGATTTTTTAATTCTCACGGGTGCCGTGCTCGGCGTATGCTTCTTCAAATAACTTGAGATCCCATCATCAATCCCTTTAACAGGAGAGAGGCGCGCGCGACCGACCTGCACCACAATGGCCGTCAAATTGTCATCCGCTCCGCGTGATAGAACAATGCGTTTGAGTTCATCGGCGGCCTCTTGCGGTTCTTTGTTTTGCGACAGCACGCGGGCAATCTCTTCATCCGCCATATGACGATAGATGCCATCACTGCACAGCAAGAGGCGTGTCCCGTCTTTAATAAAGATGGTTTTGAGTTCAACCTCAACATCGGCCTCTACGCCGAGCGCGCGGTTGATGACATTGCCTTTCGGATTGTGATGTTCAGAAACGATGCCGGCGCGAATATCGTCGTTGATGTCCGTGTGGTCAATGGTCTCGCGGTAAAAATAGCCCTCTTCAAGACGATAGACGCGGCTGTCGCCAACGTGTGCGATAGTCGCTTGATTGCCACTGAGGTGAATCAAAGCGACCGTGGTTGCCATGGTGCGATAATCGGGATTGCCTTCGGCGGTTTCCTGAATATCGCGATTGGCGAATTTGATAGCGCGGCTGATCAACTCTTTTGATGATTCGGCGGAGATGTTTGCCAGCGCCTCTTCAATAGTTTCGGCCGCCAAACGACTGGCCACTTCACCGGCGCGTTGCCCGCCGACGCCGTCAAAGACCGCAAACAATCGGTGTTCCGGCACAGATAGATAATTGTCCTGATTAACCGGTCGTTTCGGATTCAACCCTCTATCGCAAACAACCCCGACTTTGATGTCCATAACTTTTCTCTTTCAGCCGAGTAGCGTTACGGCGAATATTTTAGCATCTCACTTTCGCCCTAGCGATAGGGTACTACGCTAAATTCGCCTTGAAAGATGCGCCGAAGTTCCAGTGGCCTGATTGACACACCACTTTTACCCTGCGTAGTCTTCCAGGGTGAGCGCCTTAGATGCACAAATAAAACAGGCCGCCCGCGAACTTGGCTTTGAAGTTCTCGCCGTCACATCAGTTGCCCCGCTGGACGGCGATGATGAATTTTTCCGTGAGTGGCGCGAAGCCGGATTTGCTGCCGAGATGCACTATATGACACGGCGGACCGACCTCCATGCGCATCCGCAACGCCTGGTGCCGCAAGCCGCATCGCTGTTGACGCTGGCCATCAACTACTATATCGAAGCGCCTGCTTTTCAACATGAAAATCGTTATGGGCAGGTGGCGCGCTACGCCTGGGGATTGGATTATCACGAGGTTATCAAGCCGAGACTCTTGGCGCTCGCCGCCGCGATAGAAAACCTCGCCGGTCGTAAAATCTATGCGCGCTCGTTTGTTGATGCCGTGCCGTTTTTGGAACGCGCCGCCGCCGCGCGCGCCGGGCTTGGGTTTTTCGGCAAGAATACCAATATCCTACAACCGCAACGTGGTTCGTGGTTTTTCCTTGCCGAGCTGTTTGTTGACCTGGAACTGACGCCTGATGAGCGCCCGGTGAAGGTGAGTTGCGGCACCTGCCATCGCTGCCTGGATGCCTGTCCGACCGCGGCCTTTGCCGGCGCCTATAAACTGGACGCGCGGCGTTGCATTTCGTATTTGACGATTGAACATAAAGGCCCAATTCCCCAAGACCTGCGCGCCGGATTAGGCGCCTGGCTTTTCGGTTGTGATGTCTGCCAGGAGATGCGCCCCGAGGCGACAAAACACGGCTCACTACCAGTGATCGTGCGGGGGGAATCAGAATTCGTGTGCCCATTCAATCGCTTTGCAAAACAGACAACCTGGCAAGAATTTGACCCGGCCAGGGGTGCCGGTCGTCGGCTCGATTTAGTTGAGGTGCTTTCCCTTGAAAGTGACGAAATGTTTCGTCGGCGTTTTAAGAGCACCCCGCTTACCAGGCCAAAGCGTAGAGGGTTGCTAAGAAATGCTGCAGTCGTTGCCGCCAACATTGGCTGCACGACGGCAATCCCAGTTCTGATAGAACGGATAGAGCATGACCCTGAACCGTTAATTCGCTCACATGCTTTATGGGCGCTTACCCAGCTTGATGAAAAAAAGGCCAGACGTTTTATTGAGCAGTCGCTAACTGACCCCGATCCGATGGTCATAGATGAGGCTGCTTCATTATTAGCGTTCTGATATGAACGCGGTCAATTGTCGGGCTGGTTTATCCGGCGATTGAACCTTTTCAGCTCGCCGGCGGCAGGTCGTTGTCGAGGCGCCATCGCCAAACTGAGTAAGCAGGAGAGCGGCTCTATGACTAGAACTCGTCTCATAAACCTGCTGAACTGGTTGAGAGGCGGCCAGAGACTGCCGTATGGCAAGGCTTCGCGGTCTTTGGCCGCGCCTCCTCAGCGGGCGCTAATATTTTTGAGATGGGTTGTAAAAATAGAAATTTAGTTTTTCATTATATTGATATTTTGCATGCTTGTTTGAACGTCAGCCTGTCATAACTCAGAGCCGACTCATCAGGCTGCGCCAACGCCTGCACGGGGTTCCGCTACGAGAGACGCCACTTCGTCTGCCAAAACTCAAACGCCGCCAACCCAATCAACTCTGGTTCAAAACGGCGAAAGCTTTAAATTTGCCAAATGCGCTTCACCGCAGTCTATTGGGGTTCTCCCTTCTCAGTAAAAAAAATTCTCCAGATGATAGTTTTCGCCGATTGCTTACGCCTTAACAGAATGAGCGCAATGAGGCGCTCTGGAAAACAACGAACTTTAAACGAAAGGAGACAGACTTTATGAAGAAGCAAGACAAACAAAAGCCAGACAACCAACAATCCGTGATTGAGGATTTGACTCTCAGTGAAGACCAGGCAGCAGAACTCAAAGGCGGCCCCGTCGACCATACCATCTACGTGCCTATGCATGTGATTGTAAATAGGTAAATAAAAAGGTGAGAGAATCAATGAATCAGCAAGAAAACGATAACCCGACGGTACTAGATGACCTGCCGGTTGATGAGGCGCGACAGGATGAGGCGAAGGGGGGAGGGATAAGCCGTTTCGGAATTGTGGTTGATGATGACTACCCCGGTAATCCGCCTGGCAACACGGGAACCCCAGGCGTCGGAGTCCTGAAGTCAAGCGATGGTGGTAGGACGTGGTGAAATAGTTTAGACGTGTCGCAGACGCAGTGTCCGTGGCGCGCCCCCTCAGAACGCTTCAGAATTGCTTCAAAACATTCGTTCCCTTCTACCGTTGAAATCGTAACGATAGTCATAAAAAACTCCCTCGTAACACTTGCGACCTTCGCCTTCGGTTTCGCTGCAGTCGGGCTTGCTACCCTACACCGTGTGGGAAAAGCGGCGTTGCTATTAAGGTGCGTGAGGCGCATCGGTTCAGGTAGTGGGGTAACCTTGCGTTGCGGGTGAGCGTCGTGGAGCCGTTGTCCGTACAGCCTGCGGTAGCGGGCGGTACGGACCGCAACGCCGGATTACCCCACTACCTCGGTTCAACCCTATTGAGGATTTCTTAAAAAGGGTTTACTGTTTGGCCTCCCATCAGTAACCCGATCGCACCTGAGACTACGCCACATTTTCCCGGAGGAGAACCTAATGATTATTCCGCGCCGCCTTGGCTCTCGTTTGCTGCTTATCAGTCTCTTTTGCTTCACCACTTCAGCACAAACCGAGATTCTTAAACCCGACAAAGCTGAAACCTTGCCCATCATCGCAAGCGCAGCAAACCAGCGGCTGCGTTTTACCGCCCCGGTCGCGCGCTGTGGTTTTAATTTGGCCGTAAGAATCGCCTTGGATTTTCATGCGTTCTCACGCCAACCGCTTGCACAGCCTTGTTCGTCATCTTCTCATCGCCGGTTGTAGCGATTGCCACAACCGCGGCGAACTTCAAAGCGTAAAGGTCATCAGCGGTTTTATTCGCGAGGTCTTCCTGGCCAAGCTTAATGGGAAAGGGTTGCCGGGTGAGGCCTTGAGACTGTCGGTTTCCTCTGTTGACCGTCAGGCGGGTTGCGGTTTCGCGTCAGGTGCGACGGTTGATTTTGGGGTTCTGGTGGTGTTGACATAAAAAGCACCTTCCTTTCGGGGTTGGTGCGGGCGCCAATCAACGCTCTTTGCGAATTGTTGATTGGCGCCTAAAGTTATTGCTCACACTGACAAGCTATTGCTCACACCGCCAATTGATTAATCAGCAAAGTCCTGCGGCTGTGGCCAGCGTTGAGGAACTGCGCTTCTGGCGTCTGGTTTGAGCGACCCCAGACCTAGCACAAAACCGAAAAACCAAAGTTCGAGAAAGGAAAAACCATGAGAGGAGCAAAGCTATTGTTTCGAGCGAGCTGGATTCTGCTACTGGCGCTTTCCGCAATCCTGGTGCTCTATTCCTGCGTCTCTCTGAGCAGGGCCTATTTCAGCGCCCAGGATTATCTCTACGTCGGCATGAACGGGCCGGCAAGTGTAGCCGTTGGCATAGAAGAGATCCGAGAGAAAGGTGGCGAGGGCGCCGTCAACGCCTACAGAGGTCGCCGCGCTACGGCGTCAAGCGTGGCTATCGCCTGTGGCCTGATGTCGGCGTTTCTGGTCTTCTTTGCGTATCGTCGCGGCGAGAAATGGGCCTGGTGGGCGCTGCTGGTTTCGCTGGGTCTTTCGCAATTTCTATCGCTTGGACGGCTAGTCGCACTCGGTTCCGCGCAAGGCGCCGCCGCCGCTGGCATTGTTCTCACGCTGCTACTGTTGGGCTTGCTTGCGGGGGTGCCCTATATGTTTGGCAGACGGATTGAAGATGTCGTGAAAGAAGCCTGAGCCATTTTTCATATTGGCAGCAACGAAGCTCGCAAGGTAGACGGCGCCGTTCATAGTTCACCTCGGCGCCGCGCGTCGTCTGTGCAAGCATCGTCAATGGGGGGTAAAGGGTCAGTGTGAAATTAGGGGAATGAAATTATTTATCGGTTAAAGAACGGCGGTCGTCAGTGACAAGGTTAACTTCTGATTAGGCGGATGGCGCTTTATCCGCTTTTTCCGTCTACTCCGGAGATAACTTTTTACTTGTCCAGAGATCACTGTTTACTGGTCGTTGGGCGAGACTTTACTTGTTTAGCGCCAACCGCTGGCCAATCTATTTCATACTGACCACTACTCAATGGGGTCGTGGCCGGTTCGGCCTTCGATCATTGCAAAAAGCCGAACTTGCCGCAACCATTACTAAACCCTGGCGACAGGTCGCTCTTCGCGATATTTCCGCTTCCAACTTTTCAGATAACCTTCTTCAGGAGCGGGCGAGCACGAGCCTCGCCATCCACAGTTTGATAGCTGGCGAACGCTTCGGCGCGCTCTTTGATACCCAGCATCATCTTGCGCTCCATCACGAAATGGGCCGGTTCAAGCAGCGCATAATTGCCAACCCAGCTCCATAATCCGGGTTTGCGCATCCAGCGATTGCGAATCACCAGGCGCGTCGTACGCTCGTCTATTTCTTTCAAATATAATCCCCAGGTTCCCGTGCCGATGCCGCTATTTTCCGGCTTGTCCGACGCATCGCCAAGAACCATGGCCTGCTGCGGTTTGACAAGTATGACCGGCAGGGGCGGCGCTTGGGGGTGCAGCCAAACGACATCTCCGGCGCGCAAAGTCTGCCATTCGGGGACGATCTTATCGGCATTGCGCATCTCGCAACCGACCAGGTTCTCAAGCCAGGTATAACTGTAGAATCCGCCTTTCGTTTGACCAATTTGCACCAGCCAGCACCAGACATCGGCAACCGGCGCATTGATGGTGATGGCGTGCGTCGCGCCGCTTTCCGGGTTCGGCACAAACTCATCGCCTGGCAAACGCTCTTCCAGCTCTGCATCGGTCGCACCCCAGCGCAAATGCCAGGGTCTGAAGAGAAAGCCGTAAGCCGCGAGCGTACCGGCTGCGAGCGCGCTCGCTCCAACCGCTGCTTTAACAATTTTTCCCAAGGCATTATTTTTCAAGTTCATCTTTTTAACCTCTATAGTTTTATGAATGGGTGTAACTTCCACAATGGCAAATGGCAAGAACCATGCCGCTTTGCCGTCTGGCAGATTCCCGCGAAATCGCCATTGCCCTGGCGATGATTGCGCAGTTTCGCACATCCGTGATGGGAAAGATTGCGCTAAGGCTTAAGGATTGACGATTTTATCACCTACATTGCGCCTTTTTTCCGGCACATTCATT
>JBIOWC010000558.1:0-3251 GCA_044868105.1 Blastocatellia bacterium | reverse complement strand
ACCCGGTCGCCTCTTGGGGAAACTTATGACCTCTCAACTCAATCCACAATCTTGATGTGCAACTCGCGCAATTGGTCTTCGGAAACTGGCCCAGGCGATTCGATCATTAAATCGGTAGCGCTTGCGGTCTTCGGAAAGGCCATCACTTCGCGTATCGAACTCTCTCTGCAAAGCAACATAACCAGTCTATCGAAACCGAAGGCTATACCGCCGTGTGGCGGCGTGCCATACTCCAAGGCATCCATGAAGAATCCGAACTTAGATCGCGCATCTTCTTCACTCAGCCCCAGCGCCTTAAATACCCGGCGTTGTACATCGCGAGAATGAATTCGAATCGAACCGCCGCCGATTTCTACGCCGTTTAAGACCAGGTCGTAGGCTTTGGCTCGCACAGCGCCCGGGTCACTCTCAATCTTGTCGAGGTCTTCATCGCGCGGAGAGGTGAACGGGTGATGCATCGCATAATATCGCCCGTCATCTTCGTGATACTCGAACATCGGAAAATCCGTCACCCACAGGAAATTTAATTTATTCGTGTCAATCAATCCTTCGCGCACGGCGACTTCTGCGCGCAAAGCGTTCAAGGCGGCGGCAACCACGGATTTCTTTCCGGCGATAATCAAAGCGCAATCGCCCGCCTTGCAACCGGCTGTGGCAGCCAGTTCTGCGGTCTTGGCTTCACCCAATGCATTGAGCAATGAAGAACTGAGCGCGCCTTCGGGGCTTATTTTTATCCATGCCATGCCGCCCGCACCGTAGCGCTTGGCGACTTCCGTCAGTCCGTCCAGGTCTTTGCGCGAATATTTAGCGCAGCCTTCGCCGATTATGGCTTTGACTTCACCGCCATTGTCTAGCGCGTTACGATAGGGCGTAAAATCGGTCTCGGCTAAGGCGCCGGATAAATCAACCAGTTCAAGTCCATAACGTGTGTCGGGTTTATCACTACCGAAACGGCGCATAGCTTCTGAATAAGTTAAACGCGGGAAGGGAAGTTCGACTTTCGGCTCAACCAGGCGAAAGATTTCGGCAATCATCGGCTCAAGAGTCTTATACACGTCGTCGGGACGCACGAAACTCATCTCAATATCAATCTGTGTAAATTCCGGTTGCCGGTCGGCGCGCAAATCTTCATCGCGGAAACAACGCACGATTTGAAAATATTTGTCGAACCCCGAAATCATGAGCAACTGTTTGAACATCTGCGGCGATTGAGGCAAAGCAAAAAAATCGCCGGGCGACAGTCGTGAAGGCACAATGTAATCGCGCGCTCCTTCGGGCGTTGATTTGATGAGCATCGGGGTTTCGATTTCGATAAATCCGTGTTCATCCAGATAACGCCTGACGGTGAGCGCGGCGCGATGCCGAAGGCGCACATTCTCCTGCATCTTCGAGCGACGTAAATCCAGGTAACGATATTTGAGGCGCACATCTTCGTTGGCGCGCGCCTGATCAATCTCGAATGGCGGAGTCTTGGCCTCATTGAGAATGTAGATTTCCTGGGCGATGACTTCGACGCGACCGGTTAGCAGATTCGGATTGAACTTCTCTTTTTCGCGCATGACCACTTTGCCGATGACGCAAATGACATATTCGCCGCGAATCTCTTTCGCCTTTTGGTGCGCCTCAACATTCTTTTCGGAATTGAAGACCACTTGCAGAATACCTTCGCGGTCGCGCATATCAACAAAGGTAAGCGGTCCAAAATCACGCCGACGATGTACCCAGCCCATCAGCGTCACCGTTTCACCGGCATGGTCTGGTCGTAAATCGCCACAATAATGAGTTCGTTTTAAGTTTCCTAATTGCTCTAACATAACAGCTCAAAAAGCTATCAGATTACAGGCGCTGGATAACCGTATAAATCAACCGGGTAGTTACTGACACCTGATACCTGACAATCTACCTCTTCAAATTTTCAATCAGCTCCAATTCGTCAAAACTTTTTTGTTCGCCGCTCGCCATATCGCGTAAGGTATAGCGTTGATTCTTGATTTCATCGTCGCCGATGATGAGTGAATATCCGGCGCCGAGCGTATTGGCTACGGCGAGGGCTTTTTTCAATTTGCGTCCTTCGAGGTCAACAATTAAATGAATACCGGCCTTGCGCAGTCGTCTGGCGAGTGCGAAGGAATGAGTTTGGGCTTGGTCGCCTATATAAGCGATGAAAAGCGCAGGCGTTTCTTTGGCGCGTTCGCTTGCCGACTGGGGCAAACTCATCACCATGCGTTCTAATCCGAAAGCAAAACCGAACCCTTTGAGTGGCGGGCCGCCAATCATCTCGGATAACCCGTCATAACGCCCACCTCCGACGATGGTATTTTGCGCGCCGAGATTCCCGCCGGTGATTTCAAATGCCGTCCGTGTGTAATAATCAAGTCCGCGAACCAAACGCGGATTGACGGTGTAAGCAATACCGCGTTCATCTAAATATGCCCGAAAGGCGGTGAAATGTTGGTCGCACCCCTGGCAGAGCATCTCTGTGATTTTCGGCAGTTCATTTAAAATTGGCTGACACGCAGGCACTTTGCAATCGAGCACGCGCAGCGGGTTAGTTTCAAATCGGCGTTGGCAATCGCCGCAAAGTTTCGGCAAGCGCTCGCGTATCGCTTCGCGCAATTTTTCAACGAATGCGGGGCGGCAGGTTGCGTCGCCGACAGAATTAATCATCAACTGGGTGTCATCAATGCCGAGCGCTTTGAAATACCAATCGAGCATTTCCATGACTTCGGCTTCGATTGCCGGGCTGTCACTTTGCCCCAGGACCTCGACCCCGATTTGCGAAAACTGGCGATAACGCCCTTTTTGCGCGTGTTCGCGGCGAAATTGCGGTCCAATGTAAAAGAGTTTGATAAGACCTGCGTGATTATATAACCCGTTTTCAATACAAGCGCGCACCACCGAGGCGGTTGATTCGGGACGCAGGGTGATGCGGTCGCCGCCTTTATCTTCAAAGGTGTACATCTCTTTATTGACATCGGTTTCAGTGCCCACACCGCGCTCAAAGAGTTCGGTCTTTTCGATAATTGGCGTGCGGATTTCTTCAAAGCCGTAACGACGAAATGCTTCACGCGCCGTGCGTTCAACCAGGTGCCAGCGTTCGATGTGCAGATGCACATCTTCGGCGGGCGCAAAACGTGATGGAACGATGTCGAGCGTGCCTTTTACTTTTTGAATCTTACTCATCTTATAATTTTTAGATTGTAAATTTTAGATTTTGGATACATTGAGTTGAAACATTGACCGACTTTTTG
>JBIOWC010000557.1:0-2612 GCA_044868105.1 Blastocatellia bacterium | reverse complement strand
ATAAAAATAAATAAGCTCTGGTATCGCATTAAGGGTATTGATAATCTAAAATCAAATGATCGGTATTAACAGGCGGTATTAAAGAGAAATCGCCGAGCCATCATCGTTGAAATAAGATCAGAGTTTCACCTTGCAAGAGTAGGCTTCATTTAGCGGGATTATCGCAAATAACTGCACAGCAGCAAAAGTTTTCAAATAAGGTATTCACCAGCCACCAGTAGATGCCAAGGTCGCGGAGGGTGCTCGTTGAGAACATATATTCTGAGCCATATCAGTCAATATACTTCTCCGTATTTCAATAACCGAAATATTGAGCACGGCGGTTTATTCGGGCCCTTGCGAGACCAGGATTTCACAACCTCCGAAGGGGTGAAGCGCTCGAAGCATTTACCAGAGGGGTTGGTCGGACTATTTTTCCATCCGTTCACACGCTGCTTGTTTCAAGGCAACTCGGCACTATCTCCATTGCCTTGGGTGAGTGGCAAACCATATATCGAGTTGTAAACGGCTGGCATTGAGCCTTTGCGACTCTTTTACTCACAGGAGAAGACATATGAGTGCAAGGAAGATAAAAACAATAGAAACATTTGTCTTGGTCGTTTCCCTGTTGATGACGATAGTTGCGCCCGTGTCATTAGCAGCTCAGGAATCGCGCGGTACGATAACCGGAAAGGTTGTTGATGCTCAAAAAAGCGTCATCGCTGAGGCATCCGTTATCATCACCAATGTCGCGACGGGAACCAATACCACGGTCAAGACCAATGATGAGGGCTTTTTCCGCGCCTTGTATCTACTGCCCGGAAGCTATCAGGTCGTAGTCGAATCGCAAGGCTTTAAGAAATATATTCGTGACGGGGTTATCCTGCGAGTCAACGATACCCTGGCTCTCGATATTCAACTCGAGGTAGGCGCGATTGACCAATCCGTCACTGTGGTTGCAGATGCTCCGGCGCTGGAAACCGCTACGGCTTCGCAAGGGACGGTGGTGGATTCGCGCCGGGTGGCTGAACTGCCTATCGCGCACGGCGACCCTTATAAAGTTATCGGTTTGACTCCCGGTGTCACCTATAACGGTTCGCAAAGATTGGATCGCCCGTTCGAGCCGACTCACATCGTCGGTTATGCGATTGATGGCACGCGCCGCAATCGCAGCGACCTGACGATTGATGGTACGCCGAGCACGGCAACCGCAAATGCCGGAGAGGTGATTGCTTCATACGTGCCGCCGCAAGATATTGTCCAGGAATTCAAAGTGCAAACCGCAACCTTTGACGCGGCGCTTGGCAACACCGAAGGCGGGGTAACCAACCTGTCGATTAAATCGGGCGGCAACGATTTCCACGGCGCTTTGAATTATTCAAAGATGTGGCCCGGTTGGGTGGCCAATGATTTTTACGGCAACGCCAATAAGATTCCGCGCCCGAGCTTCTATTATAATCGTTTCGGCGGTTATGCCAGCGGTCCTGTCTGGGTGCCGAAGGTCTATAAAGGCACGAACAAAACCTTCTTCTTATACGGTTATGAGGCCATACGCGAAGCGCGACCGCGCAACAATGGCACGCCGACCGTACCGACCGAAGCCATGAAGCAGGGCGATTTTTCGGCTCTGTTGAAACTCGGACCGCAGTATCAGATATACAACCCCTTCACGCGCCGCGCGGCGGCCAACGGGCGCATTCAATCCGACCCGTTCCCGAATAACATTATTCCGGCAAACCTCATTAACCCGGTTGCCAAAACCATCGTTGATAACTATTTTCCGAAACCGCGAACCGTCGGCAATGCCGATGGCACGCAGAATTTTCTCCGACCGGAAATGGTTGAACGCGCCATCTATGCTTCGCACACCATTCGCATAGACCATAACATCAGCGACCGGCATCGCATGTTCGGGCGCACCAGTTGGTATGATCGCAACAGCGATTACAACAACTACTTTGATAACATCTCAACCGGACAAGAGTTCAAATTCATTTCGCGCCAGGCGACGATTGATGATGTTTATACGTTTAATGCGACAACCGTACTCAATGTCCGCTACGGCTACAATCGCTTCATCCGCGTAGACCAGGGGAACTCGGGCGCTCAAGGGATTGACCTGACGACGCTCGGTTTTCCCGCTTACTACAATGATCTGGTGTCGCCCGATATTCGACGGTTCCCGCGTTTGGACATTACCGGTTATCAAGGCACTGGCGTGGGCGGCGAATTCAGACCCAATGACACCCATTCGGCTGGCGCGACCATCAACAAGATTATCAATAGTCATGCCGTGAAGTGGGGCGTGGAATTTCGCGCCTATCGCGAAAACGATTTCTTCTACGCCAACAATCAGACCGGGCAATTCAATTTTGACGGCACCTGGACGAAAGGCCCGCTGGATAATTCCGTCACCTCACCCGGCGCCTTGGGACAATCTTTCGCGCAGTTTCTTCTCGGGTTGCCGACCGCCTCGAGTTTCCTGGCTAATCCGGCGAGTTATGCAGAACAGTCAACCACCTGGGGCATCTTCTTCCACGACGACTGGAAAGTGAATACCCGGCTGACCTTAAATCTCGGATTACGGTATGAAGTTGAAGGGGCGATGACCGAACGCTTCAACCGCAGCGTCA
>JBIOWC010000556.1:0-10810 GCA_044868105.1 Blastocatellia bacterium | reverse complement strand
TTAAAACCGCCGTGGTACTGTCCAGCCGTTTGAATATGGTCAAATCGTGAGCCGATGCCTGCTCTCGCCCGACCCCACCATTTCCGTTTTTGGGCGAATTTTGTGTCGCCCAGGTGAAGCTATAAATTTCAATCTCGCCGACGTGACGCGGGGCTTTTGATTCGCCTCGCAGCCCGTCTAATTTGAAGAATACTTTTTCCATTTTCTCTATACCTCCCTTGCACCATCCGGCGAATCCGCTCGCTGGTGATTGGGTTGACAACCTTGCGCCCCGTCGGTTGGCAAGGTTGTCAACGCGAAATAACTACCCTTTTACGGGCAGGCGGCTGCGTGAACCGTTCACCAGTCCGGCCTACTGGCGCGGCGATGGCGCCTTTCCCGCCTCCGGCCTGCGCTCTTTGAGTTGGCGCATCAGTTCAGGCTCTTGCGCCCAGGTCGTGCCCCGCTCTTCAGGCTGATTGAAGGCCTCGGGATGTAGAAAATGACCCCGCTCTTTTTCGGATTTCATCTCTTCGACCGGGATGCGATTTTTGTTCGCCCAGGCGTCCTGACGAATCCCTGTGACCTGCCAGGAAACCTTCACGCCCGGCGCGCTGGTCTGAATGGTGAAGCGATTATCTTTGACTTCTTCAGCCACCATGGCCTGCGCGAACTGGCCGACGACGGTGAGTTGATAACGAAAATCGCGATTGAGCGCCGCGAAATAGTCTGGGAGTTCGACAACTGCCCGACCGTTAGTGTCGGTGGTGATGTTGCCGTTGTAGATGTTCATCATGTCTGGGGATTCGACGAACGAATGCGAGAGGTATTTGTTTTCCGGGTCTAAAGGATGGTCAATCTTGAACGAACCGCCGGCTTTTGAAAGCGTGCCAAGGACCTGAACGTCACCATTAAATCTTCCGGCTATGCCGATGGCCGCGCCGCCTATCCCGTGACCCGGGTAAACGTCGAGTCCGAACCCGCCTCTTCGACCAAAGCCGAAGCTATCGCCACCGATGGCGCGCACGCCGATGCCGCCGGTGCCGGCGTTGCTGTGCACGCCGTTGCAACAACTGGAAACGCTGCCGCCCCGTGCGTCCACGCCCCAGCCGCCAAGACCGTTGCCGCTTTTGCCGCCTAAGGCGCTCACGCCGTTGCCGCCGACGCCGCTTTCCGTATCGCCGCCACTGGCAATCAAGCCGTAGCCACCGCCAACCGTTTGGCTGAAGCCGCCTTTGCT
Source organism: Blastocatellia bacterium (assembly GCA_044868105.1). Taxonomy (GTDB): domain Bacteria; phylum Acidobacteriota; class Blastocatellia; order UBA7656; family UBA7656; genus JBFMDH01. Next base: position 9,591 of record JBIOWC010000556.1, on the reverse strand, counting down.
GATGATGCTATGGCCGCCGGAACTGCCGCCTTTGACGTCTATGCCCGTGCCCGATGGACCCGCGGTGGCTCTGATGGCGTCGCCCAGGAAGGTGTTGTTGACATTGAGCACAGCGCCATCGTCTACCGGATAGGAGAGAAAGAGCGGCAGCGCGATGCCGAGCACTGCGGCTCCCGAACCGTCACCCTTGAGCGTAGGATCGTGGCGTATTTCCGCCGTCGTCTGCACGGTGCCGTCCGGGAACTTGATGCCTCCGTTTTCGCCCATTGTCTCAATGATGCCAAAGACGGTTAATGGCGACCCCGGCAGCGTTGTGCCGATGCTGATCTTGCCGTCGCTGTTTTCGAAGATATTCGAATCGCCGACATTTTTAGTGTCGATAAACTTGGCGATGCGACCCGGTGTATTGGTAGCTTTTGCCGTGTCGCTGGTTTGCGGTTTGACTGTCGGTGACGCGTTCTTCGATTGCGGATTCTGCGCGAAAGCAGAGGTCAGCAAGAAGGTCGTCATCACCACGAGTGAAATAATTTGACGTGTTCTATTCATGTGTTGGTCTCCTTAAATTATGAGTGTGTTATTGGCGCTGCTGTATTCATCACACACCAGCGCCGTGTTTTTTCAATCAACTGATTAAAATTGAACCCAATCCTTGAGGGCGACGGTTTTGCCCGTGACCATGCCGACGCGCCGTAAAAACGGATCGCCTAAAAGGGAACTCAATTTAGCCAACGCGGGGATATTCAATACCGGCCCCGGTTGCCGATTAACCAAATGGGCAAAACTGGGATCGGTCACCTTGAAAGCCATGGTCGTTAACTGATCAACCTTGAGAATCTTGAGGCGTTCAACGATAGGGTCGAATTTTCTAAGCTCACCGTAATCTAAATAATCGGCTCCTCGATCAATCTCTTTAATGTTTTTTAATTTGGTTTTCCAATAGTCAATATCGCGTTTCTTCGCCCACGCCATCCACATGCCAAGCTCAGCCTGATTCTTCTTTTCATCGGTGGTGGCCGCTTGAATTTCATTCTTGTCAGGTTGTTTTTGAATGAAGTCTTCGCCAATCATCATCTCCGAAAAGGTGCGCGCGGCGGCCGTCCCCCACTGGTAATTATCGGCAGCCAGCTGAAATCTTTTGATGTTCTCTTTAAGGTGTGAAACGCACACATCAATCTCGTGCCGTCTCTCAAGGTCAAACTGGTGCGGGTCGGTTTGCGCGGGCTTGAATATCGTGGTGTCCTCGGATGGCGGTCCCGGGTCGGCCGGCGCCAGGAACTTATCAATCTCAAGTTTCTCGGTCGCTTTCACGCCGACCTCTTCCGAACCTTTGACGGTGGTTTCGGATGCGACTTTGACCTGCTTGTTGATACGCTCTTCCTGCTTGAGCGTTTTCAGCGCTTCTCTGCTCACATTGCGTTCTATTTTTCCGGGCACCATATTTTTTACGGCTTTCGGCAGCGCTTTAGCGACTTCGGTCTCCATAAACCGCCGGTTCACTCTGGCGGTCAACCGGCTGGCAACATATTGCCCGGCTTTATTAAGAATTGGCGCGATTAGTAGTCCCACCCCGCCGCCGACGGCGCCCGCGACAAACGCGGCAAAGAGGAAATACATCAGGTTATTGTCTTCACTCTTAAACCGCATCTCTACTTCTTTCAGGGTTTTTTCGTGGCGGCCGTAGGCTTCCTTAAAAGCGATGGTCAGGGCTGTGCCAAGCGCCTTCCATTGGTCGCCCGCCGCACTGACCTTGCCGATTAAGGACTCGGTTGATTGGGCGGCTGCGGTTTTAGGTTCATAGGCTAAAACATTCATATTTTTACCTCGCTAAGAATTTGCATTGTGGATGGCGACGGCAAGGTGAGTTGACAGACTGATCCCGGAGCAACTGGTCTGGTCTCTCATTGTTGAGGATTTTGCGCCAGGGCGGGTGTCAATCAGATGGCCGTCCGCACCACGAGTGAAATAATTTTGACGGTTCTAGTCAAATGTTGAGCTTCCGGTGCAGGTTGTTTGGGTCAGCCTCTCAATCACGTGTGGCGATGACTTCCAGATACTCGGCAACGATACGCGTCGTACCGTCGGTTGCCTGATTATGCTGGCTCCAAAGCTCTTCGAGGTCGCGACGTAAAGCCCGCTGCCCCGTCGCATCCAGGGTCGCAAAGGCACGCAGCGTGGGGCCGTACCAGATGCGGAAAAACTCGACCGCGTCGGGCGGCGCCAACGGAAAATTCATGATGAGGTCGCGCCGCGTCAATTGCAGGTCGGTAAAACCTGTGCGAAGACGTTCACGCACTCTCTCTTCATCGCCCCACAATAACGGCGAAGGCATCGGCGGCGGCGGTACGTGCTGGCTGGTAATTTTAAAGAGTTGACCGATAAAGCCTGTCGGTGTCCAGTTCGCCATGGCCAGGCGCCCGCCGCGTCGGCAGACCCGCGTGAGTTCCCAGGCGACGAGTTGGGGTTGGGGGGCGAACATCGCGCCGAACATCGTGACGACTTCATCAAACGAGGCATTGGCATAAGGCATGGCTTCAACGTCGCCTTCATCAAATTGGATGTGGGCGCCTTCAGCCTCAGCGCGGGCGCGCGCCGTTTCCAGTAAGTTTGGCGCAATATCTATACCGGTCACCCGGGCGCCCGCGCGCGCCGCTGGCAACGCCAGATTGCCGGTTCCGCAAGCGACATCCAGTAGGCGCGCGCCGGGTCTGAGTTGCAAGCGGGCAATAAACTCGGCGCCGCCCGCCGCAATAATTTGCGCGATTCTATCGAAATCGCCTGACATCCACGTGGCTTTCAGCTTGTCTTTCAAACTCGACAGTTCCGCTAAGGACATGATGGTTGCACTCATTGTTGCTCTCCTTCTAAATTGGCTTAAACCTGATGCGGTTCAGCGATTCGCATCAATCATCGGGAACACCGGAACGCTACAGAGCAGTTAAGGGGCCGCAGATTGCGCGTTCTGCTGTTGCTACTCTGTAGCCTTCTCTCGTGTTCCTCGCGATGGTTCAGAAAGCTTTATTGGCGGCGGCGGAAACTCTGGGGCGCAGAGCGGCCACGACACCTGTTCTTTCTGATTTATCTTTGGCGAATGAATTAGTCTTCGGCGCGGTAAAAGTAATACTCCGCCGTATACGGCACCTCCTTTACCTCGCCGATGGTTAAACCGGGAGTCGCGGGAGCCATACCGCCCGTGGTGTTCACCCGTTGAACGTAGGTTACGGAACTGAAAATGCCGGGTCCGGAAGTCGAGACGGTTTGCAGCAATAACCAGGGAATAGCTGTCGGATCAGGGGAACAGCCGTCGAGTCTTCGGGCAACAACTTTGCTGCCACTATTGCTCTCCCAGGTGGGGCCGGCATAGTGAATGCCGACTTCTCCGTGATAGTTGGCCGATGCGGAAAGCGTGGCTACGGGCGCTACAAAATCCCAGGTCGCGCCATTCCATTTGTAGACCTGCACGCCCTGCGCGTAAGTATGGAAAGCCACTTTATTGCCCGCCGGCACTTGCACGCGGTCGCAGAGCGGCGCGGGTAAGCCGGGCGCGCGGTTGTCTTCTCCGGCGCGCGAAGCAGGAATGGAAGCGAGCGCCAACCCGACGAGGGTGAGCAGGGTAACGAGCGAAACGACAAATTTTGTTTTCATGGTATGCATTAAATTATCTCCTTAAATATTGAAAGTTGTTATTTCCGATTTTTATCGCTTCAGTTGAATGAAAGTCGCGGGGAGCGCCATCGCTTTCGAGCAAAAACGCTTTTAGCGCCATTACTTTTTAGCGCCAGCGCGTTTCAGCGCTATCGCGTTTCAGCGCCAGCGCTTCCCGCTGAAGTTGCCGCTTGTTGCGAGAGCCCAATCTAACAACCAAGAGAGCAACCTCTAATAGCTGACCTTCTCAACTGCTTTTTACTTATCAAACAGGCATTCAACATTGATTGCCGAAAGGTGAAAGTTGTCGAACTTTTCACCATATTACTGCGCCCAAGATTATTTTTTTGAGCCTGGCAATAGCCTATGGCAAACGGAACCCGTGCCTGCATAAACGCCGCCGTGCGGCGGCGTTTGCCCTGCAAGGGTGGTGACGACATACCTATACTGAAGCGTCACCCGATGTTCGATAGCCCTTTAATCGAGTCGGGCTACGCCATAGAGCGGATTGCTCGGCGATTTACTGAAAGATGAGCGCGGGTTTCAATGCTCGTGATGGAAAACCACCGACAAATCAGGGGAATCTTTTACGCTCACAACGCGAAGTTTCAATGCCTGTGATGGAAAACCACCGGGCTCAGCCTCAAGGTTCAACTTCCCCGCTGGTCGGGCCGATGCAGCAGATTAAGGCGGAGCATTACCAGGGCCGAACAAGTATCCGCGGTAATCCAATCGCTCCGCGGAGAACCCTGCGGTGAAGCCCGACTCACTGAGGAAGCCCTCCAAGGGCACAGAGGCTCCTTATCCGGCATCCTCGGTGCGGTATCACTTTTAAATATCTGTGAGGTTGGTAATTTTCACGGTTAAGGTGAATGGCGTGGGTTTATTGGCCGTCGAGCCGATAAAGATGGTGTAATCTCCGCCTTCTTCCAAGAGGATTTCATAGGTTCCGCCTCTGGTTTTGCGAAGCAGAACCATCTCGCCATCGGCTCCTGCGCCTTCAACCTTAATGCCGACACCTGCGGTCGGCGTGAGGGTGACAATCATCTTTTGTGCGGACCGGGCTTTGACGACATAAGTCGCGCCATAGCTTCCGGTATTGCTTTTGACCGTAGCGGAACTTTTTCCTTTAGCAAACTGAATTCGATTTGCCGTCTGGGCTTTTGTCTGAACTGCGCCCGTCCCTATCAAGGTGATAAACAAGGCGAATAACATCAGGATATTTTTCATCTTTGTGTGCTCCTTTTTTCTATACTGATTGAATCAATTGATTTTTGAATCAAATTATTTCTGTGGTTTTTTAATCCCTGCTTCTAGGCGGCGGCGCGCCTCGGCTTTAAGACTGGGTCAGGGTTAAGCCCTCAAAATTTAATTCGACCGTTTCTACGCCTGTAGGAGAGAAGGCGGCTGAGCTGTCCGAGTGGGTAACGAAATGGATGTTGATAGAGGTCATCTCAATCCTGTAGGAATGCAGCAGACCTCCGGTGGCAGAAACTTTTTCGATGGTCAGTAGGCCGTATTTGAAATGTTGCCCTTGGGTCGAAGCGACCCTTAAAAAGGGCGAGGTTTTGTCCGGCTGTTTAAAGACCGTCAAATCATTTATCGAAGCTTTTCCAGCCCCGACGCGTCCGGCGCCCAGACCTTTGGGCTCACCCCAAAAGAAGCCGGATATTTCAATCTCGCCGATGTGACGCGGGGCGTAAGATTCGCCCCGCACGCCGTCTAACTTCAAAAACATTAATTGCATTCTCTTTTTCCTCCGTTGAACTTGCCCGCTCCAGGCGCCTGAAGCGAAGGCGCCGGCGCTCCAAACCAGGCATAGGCGCTTTTTAAATCAACCCTTAACGAACGCATTGACGAGGGCGCAGAAAATTATGAAAGACGAAGTTGGCAACGTTGCGACCAATGGATTGGCCGGCAACCTTGTCAAAGGTGAAATGAATGCCTGCGTAAATGCGGGCGCGGGCTTCTTCGTCAGCCATTGCCGTAAACCCTGCGTATGAACATGTCGCTCCGCCCGTGCCCTCCCAGGTGTGGTCAAAGCGAATATCGCCGCGTCCAAAAAACAGCGCCAGCATGGTGGATTGCCAGTCAACAAGCGACTAACGAGTTTGCCAGGCAATTGGCTATGAGAGCCTCATGACGCGCGCAAGACGAGCGCCATTCAGGTGGTTATTAAGTGGATTTTACTTTTTGGCTTGCGGGCATCCTACGGGCGCTCGCTTTGCCAAGTCGCACCGGCACGATCATCGGTACACGCGCTTTGTAGTCTCGGTACTCGTTGCCGTGAAAGCTGACCAAATCCCGCTCTTCAAACTGTATCGCCATCAAGATATATAGCGTTGTGGCAATAGCAAAGATGAAGTGCGGCGCCCGCATGGTTGGCGTTGCCCAAAAGGCGAAGAGCCAGCCGAGATAGAGCGGATGGCGGACGTAGCGGTAGAGAACCGGCGTGCCGAATTTTAAAGGGGTGTAGGGTTTGCCCAGCAAAAACAGATAGACTTGTCGGAGTCCGAAAAGGTCGAAATGATTAATCAGGAAGGTGCTGATGAGGACAATCAGAAAACCCAGAGCGCACAGGCTGTACAGCGTGGCGCGCAGAACCGGTTCCTCGATATCCCAAATGACGCCTCCGAGCGGTCGCCATTGCCAGTACAAGAGGATGAGCGCCAGGGAAGAAAACAGCACATAGGTGCTGCGTTCGGCCGGTTCGGGAACAAACCGCGTCCAGATGCGCTTAAACCAGGGCCGCGCCATCAGGCTGTGCTGGAAGGCGAACAAGGCGAGCAGGCCAAGGTTGACGGCCAGGGACTCGCCGAACGGGCCGACCGCTCCCGAATCAATTGATTTGGGAACGAACAGATTGCCGATAAAACCTGCCGCGTAGAGGAAGGTTGCGAAAAAGATTAGATAACACAATACGCCATAAACAAAGGTTGCAATTCTTTTAAACATTAAACTCTCCTTTAATAATCGGTGACTGAAGCGAGAGATTTCGGCGCCGTTTTATAGGGTCAGCCGAAAACCTTCATCGTTCATTTAACTTTCTAAGAAACTGATATAGATACAACTTTAAGTCTGTCGCGCCGCCCGTTTGCTCCCCCCCCCCGTCAATCAGGACGAGGGCCGGTAGATCATCGCACCGGCGAGAAAGTCGGGCTTTAGGTACATCAAAATATCGTGCTTGCTTTTTCAGCAAGAGCAATTAAAATCCACCCCTGGTAGCATCCCGTGGACGAGAAGTTACTTCACCACTTTTCAACCACCGTATCAGAGAAGTTGCTGAACTTTCGGCCATATTACTGCCCGCGGAATTTTTTTGCGCCCTTCATCTGCTTCTCGACAACTGAAAGGGAGTGTGATGTATGTTGTCGGCATCCTGCGCGTGGTTCTGTCTTCTGGCTTTGAGCCTGAGCTTCAGCGGCCCTCACCTGGCACTGTTTCAACCCCAAGCTTCAAGCCAAAGTCCTGCTCAGGTAGCAGAAGAGGCGACCCTGCGCCGCTTGACCGAGCAATACGCCTCGGCAATTGAAGCGGGTAACCTTCCAGCAATACGCGAATTCTGGAATCCCCAATCACCCAACCTGGCGGCACGTCTGCGGACTTATCAGAGCCTCGCTTCAGAGGCCCGGATAGAGTTCCTCAACCCGAAGGTGACGCGACTTGAGGTGACCGGCAATAGAGGGGTCTCACAACTGACGGCCGACACGCGCCGGTTGGATAGAAAAACCGGCGCCGTCCTCATGACCCACGATCCATTTCGCGATTCCTGCTATTCAATCGAGTGGGTGAAGACCGCCGCCGGGTGGAAGATTGAGCGCGAGTTTCTGGTTCAAGATGAACTCGCCGCAAGGCTTGAGGCCGCGACTTCAGAGCCGGCGCGTGACCAGTTGTTAGAAAAAGAGCGCCTCTTGGTTACCAACACCTTAATTGGCGCTTTAGCCAGCCGAGGGATGCGCCACCACGTCCAGGGGAATGACGACGCGGCGCTCCGTTGCTTCGAGTTGCAAGAGGTTGTGGCTGACCGGATCGGCGACCGGGCCGGTGCGGCCGGGGCCTGGCTGAATAGTGGGCTGGTGAAAGATACCCTTGAAGACCACGAACTCGGTTTGCAACTGATGCACAAGGCGCTGGCGCTCTATGAAGCGCTTGGATTGAAACGCGGCATGGCGCTCGCGCTCGAAAATCTCGCCAGCCTTTATCGCGCCATCGGCAATCAACGACGAGCCTTCGACTATGCGCAAAAATCATTGCAACTGTGTGAAGAGACCAAACACCGAAGAGGCATCGCAGTGGCGCTCGCCGAACTGGCGAGCATTTACGGAAGCCAGAATAATTCCGAGCAGGCCTTGGCGCACCTGGAAAGAGCCTTGCCGATTGCCCAGGAACTGAAGGACGTTGTCTTGCTTGCGACCTTGCGGCACGATGTGGGCGTTCAACATATGAAGCTGGGCAACTACCAGCCGGCGCTGGAAATTTACCAGGAGTTGCTCAAACAGACCGCCGCCTCAGGAGACCGGGGCGGCGCGGCGATGATTCGCAGTCAATTTGGGCAAATTCTTGCCGCGCAGGGAAAGTACGCCGAAGCCTTGATCTATTACAACCAGGCGCTCACCGAACTTGAGATGGCCAACGCCAAACGCGCTACGGCCATTGTGTTGAGCGACGTAAGCGGCGTTTATCTGGCCCAGGGAAAATACGCCGAAGCTTTGCCGCCGGCCGAGCGCGCCGTAGCGCTGTCGCGCGAGACCGGGCGCCAACTCGACCTCTGGTGGGCGCTCACCTGTCTAGGCTATAGCCAGAGCGGCTTGAATCGCGTTCCGCAAGCCAGAAAGTCATTCGCCGAAGCCGTCACCCTCATTGAAAAATTGCGCGCCCAGATTGCCGGCGGCATCGGAGAAAGTCAGCGTTATTTTGAAGCCGGCCTGCGAGCCCATCACGGCTTGCTCGCCCTGCTGGTTAAAGATAATCAAGTACCCGAGGCCCTCATCCTTGCCGAACGCGCCAAGGCCCGCGCCTTGCTCGACCTGCTGCAACAGGGCAAGGTCAGCGTTCAGAAGGCTATGACCCTTAAAGAGCAAGAGCAGGAACGGCGGCTGAAAGCGGAACTGACACAATTGAACCGGCAACTGGGCAATGCCACACAGACAGACAGGTCGGAGGCCGCGAACTTTGAAGCGCTTGAATCGCGGCTGGAAAAAACCCGCCTGCAATATGAAGCCTTTCAGAATTCCCTCTACGCCGCGCATCCTGAGCTGAAAATACAGCGCGGCGAAGCGCCGCTCATCAACGTTCAGGAATTGGCTCCCTTACTGCCCGATGCTGCCAGCGCGCTACTCGAATACGTCGTCACCGATGATGAGACCTATCTCTTTGTCATCACCAAGACAACCGCCAAAGCCGAGGCCGAAACTCGCGTCTACACTCTGGCGGTCAAACGTGAGCAACTTACCAAGGCGGTTGAAGCCTTTCGTCAACAACTGGCGACCCGCGACCTCGGTTTTCGCGCCTCGGCCACCCGGCTCTTCGACCTCCTGCTCAAACCCGCGACTGCTCAACTGCGCGGCAAATCCAATCTCATCATCGCGGCTGATGATAAATTATGGGATTTACCGTTTCAGGCATTATTGACCGGGAATAACCGCTTTCTCATTGAAGACACCGCCATCGCTTACGCGCCATCGCTCACCGTATTGCGGGAAATGTCCAGCCGGCGCAGGCCCCAAGACGAGAATGCCGGTTCGACAACTTTGTTAGCCTTAGGCAATCCGCTTTTGAGGAAAGAGACAATAAACCGTGCGGCCCTGCGCGATGAAAAACTTGACCCTTTGCCGGAAGCCGAACAGGAGGTCAAAGCCTTGAAGCAGTTGTATGGCGCAACCCACAGCAAGGTCTACACCGGCGCCGAGGCCCGCGAAGACCGCGCTAAACTGGAAGCCGCGCGCGCCA
>JBIOWC010000555.1:0-3531 GCA_044868105.1 Blastocatellia bacterium | reverse complement strand
AGGGTCTCTGGATTACAAGCGCATCGAGCGCGAACTGGCAATTGCCGAAGGCGAGTTGGCAAAAGCGACTGCGCCAAAGAAACGCGAAGAATTCACCCGCGTCAAAAAACGTTTGAACGAAGCGATTAAAGAGCCGAAGAAAATGTACAAAGGCGGACTCGCGGAACTCCTCAAACTCCAACGTAAAGATTTTGAAGGCATCTTCAAAGCGATGGACGGGCTGCCGGTAACTATTCGCACGCTTGACCCGCCGCTGCATGAATTTCTGCCACATTCGGAAGAAGACACCAAGAAGTTGGCGAAGAAGTTGAAAGTCAAAGCCGCGCATCTGTGGGAGCGCACCCAAGCCTTGCACGAAGCCAACCCCATGCTTGGTCATCGCGGTTGTCGTCTCGGTGTCGTCTTTCCTGAAATTACCGAGATGCAGGCGCGGGCGATTTTTGAAGCCGCCGCCCGCGTGCAAAAGAAAGGCGGCAAGGTGTTGCCGGAAATCATGATTCCGCTCGTCGGACACGTCAACGAATTGAAGTTGCAATCGGATGTGGTGCGGCGCGTCGCCGATGAAGTTCAGAAGGCGACCGGCGAAAAGATTGATTATCTGGTCGGCACCATGATTGAGCTGCCGCGCGCCGCGCTCACGGCGGATAAGATTGCCGAAGTCGCCGAATTCTTTTCATTTGGGACGAACGATTTGACGCAGACGACCTTCGGTATTTCGCGCGATGATTCGGGCAAATTCCTGCCGTTTTATGTCGAAAATAAAATCTTAAAAGACGACCCGTTCCAGGTGCTTGACCAGGAAGGCGTCGGACAACTCGTGAAGATGGGAACCGACAAAGGTCGCCAAACGCGCAAAGATTTGAAAGTCGGCATCTGCGGCGAACACGGCGGCGACCCCACCAGCGTCGGTTTCTGCCACCGCGTCGGCTTGAACTACGTTTCCTGTTCGCCTTATCGGGTGCCGATTGCGCGCCTCGCTGCCGCACAAGCCGCACTCGGCAGCGAACAATCAATCTCGCACACGGCGTAGTCTTTCAAAAGGCAAAAACAGAGAGCAAAAATACACGGCAAAAGGTTGTGCGAAGTTTCTTTTCGCTCCCTTTTGCCGTGTATTTTCCATTCACTTCGCTACCTCTTCACCCAAGCGCCAAACAATTTGCAAGACGGCGGGGTTGTTGATAGTTTGTGAACTCCCAGTCGCGAAGAGAGGAAATGTGATGAAGAATATTTTTTTAAAGCGCGCCACACTTTTTAGTCTTATTCTCTTTCTGCTTCCTTCATTGGCGCTGGCGCAAGCGCCGGTGGCCACGAAATCCGCACCCAATAATGACGCGGCGCTGCAAAAACTTGAGCGCGAGTTTGCCCGCTTATCGAAAACTTCAGGCGGGGTGGTCGGCGCCACCGCGATTCATATTGAAAGCGGCCGGCGAGTTTCCCTAAACGGCAGCGAGCGGTTCCCGATGGCCAGCACCTTCAAGGTTCCGATTGCCGTACAACTTTTAGCCCGCGTTGATAAAGGCGAAGTCAAACTCGACGAGATGATTACCATCGAGCGAAAAGATTTACATCCAGGCAGCGGCACGCTTTCTAATCTGTTTAATAAACCCGGCGTGACGCTCTCGGTTCGCAATCTGCTCGAACTCATGCTACTCATCAGCGACAACAGCGCGACCGACATCATGTTGCGCGTCGCGGGTGGCGCCGATGCGGTCAACGCCAAACTCCGTTCAATCAATATCGAAGGCATCAGCGTTAATCGCTCGACGGCGAAATTGATTTCAGATTGGATTGGCGCAAAGCTTCCTCCCGAAGACCAATGGTCGCCCGACATGTTCGATAAGTTATATGACGCAGTCACGCCCGATGAACAGAAAGCCGCCGTCAAACGTTTCGATAGCGACCCGCAAGATACTTCTACACCGGATTCAATGGCTGATTTGCTAGTCAAGATTCATCGCAAGGAACTCCACAAAGCCGATAGCGCAGAACTCTTGTTAGATATCATGCGACGTTGTCAAACCGGGCAAGCGCGACTCAAAGGTATTTTGCCAGCCGATACAGTTGTGGCGCATAAAACCGGAACGATTGGCGGCACGGCCAACGATGTCGGCATCATTACCTTGCCTGATAATGCAGGGCATGTGGCCATCGCCGTATTCATTAAATCATCAGAAAAAGATATGGCGGCGCGCGAACGGGTCATTGCAGAGATTGCCCGCGCCGCGCATGACTTTTTTCTTTTCACCGGGCGATAAATATTCAGCGGCGCGCAAGCCTGGCATTACAGTACGCCAGGCTTGCGCCGCAATTATTTTAGCGGGGTCGGTTGCGACAATTTCTGATCAATTAATCTGAGAACTTGTTTCAACAGTTGGCTGCGTTGCTCGACATCGGTTTTATTCTTGCTTGCTTGATCAACGGAAAGCTCTTCGCTTCTGTCTTCTTCGTCTTCCAAATCGTCATAGGAAACTTCGTCCGAATATTTTTCAACCGCTTCGGATATGGTTTCGTCATTTAAGAATTCGGCTAACGTGTTCAGTAAATTTTCGGCGTACTTGGGCGGCGCGGATTCAAGGCTACGGAGATGCGAAACAAGGAAGGGAATCAAGCGCGAGTCTTTGAAATAAGTGACGACTTCAAGGAGTTCTAAATCACCCTCGTTAAATTTATCCACGCCTAACAGGGCTTTCACTAAACGGTCTTTTTGCGCTTCGGAAAGTTTTGCGACAAGCTCTGAATCTTCATCATCGGTTGCGGCCGGTTCTTCCGTGGCTTGCTCGGTGGTTGCAGTCTCTTCCTCTACATCAACCTCTTCAGCTTCGTCGCTCTCCTCTTCTTGACGGTCGCGCAACTCTCTTGCGCTCGCGGCTAGTTCCGTTGCGCCTTCCCAACGAGTCGCCTGGTCTTCAGCGCATCGAACCAGCCACTCAACGAGTTCGGCGTTTTCAAGTTTTCCATCTTTGAGATAGTCGGCGAGTTCCTTGATATGGCGCGCGTAAGCTTTCAAATCATTATCTGAAAGTTTTTTCACGCCGCGAAAGGTATCATAAAGTTCATAACCGGCTTTCTGTTTCTTCTGTTTTTCTCTTTGCGTCAGAAAGAGCAGAACATTATCACCCGGCTTGAAGAGTCGTTGTTCATCTCCATAAACAGAATGATAGACGTAAAGCATGGCTTTGTGATCAGCACCTTTCAGCGTCGAAGAGACCTGGAGGGTGGTTGCGAGCGTTTGGCTTTCGCCTGCTGTTTCAACGACGGCGGATTCGCCAACACGCGCAATAACCACGCGGTCACTATTGGTGTAGAGCGTTCGTAAAGGATGTTCCGGCGCGACAATTTTTCCGCTAAGCGCTATTGCCGGAGCCATCACCATATTTACGTTTTGCGATTCATTGGCGCCCAACGTAATGCCGTGCGCTTCAGAGTTTCTAAATCCGTCGGCCTCGACTTTAATGATGTACGTGCCTGCACTTAATGTCTCGAAGCGAAACTTTCCGTCTTCTCCAACAACAGTCGTTTGGCTTTAGCCTG
>JBIOWC010000554.1:0-6885 GCA_044868105.1 Blastocatellia bacterium | reverse complement strand
CGGATATTTACCAGACGCTGCCGAAATTAATCAGCGAAGGCAAAGTGTCAAAAGCCTCACTTGACCAGTCGGTTGCCAGAGTCTTGCGAGCTAAGTTTTTACTTGGGCTTTTTGAAAATCCATATGTTGACCCGGAACGCGCGTCGAAAGTCGTCAATAGTCCGGCGCATCGTGAACTTGCCGCAGAAGCGGCGCGGCGTTCAATTGTGCTTTTGAAAAATGAAGGAAATGGATTGCCGCTTGATAGAAGCAAGTTGAAATCTATTGCGGTTATCGGTCCAAATGCTGCGGGTGTGCATCTGGGTGGGTATAGCGACGACCCGCAACGCCGCGTCAGCATTTTGCAAGGCATACGCGAAAAAGTTGGAAGCGCCATCAAAGTAAACTATGCCGAAGGTTGTAAAATCACCAAAGAAGGCGGCAATTGGTGGGGCGATAGCGCAACGTTGAATGATGCGGCGGATGACGAACGACTCATCAACGAAGCCGTCCAAGCCGCGAATGCTTCTGAGGTTGCAATTTTGGTTTTAGGCGGCAATGAAGATACCAACAAAGAAGCCTGGGCGGAAAATCATCTCGGCGACCGCGACAACCTCGATTTAGTTGGGCGACAAAACGACCTGGTGAAAGCGGTGCTGGCGACCGGCAAACCGACCGTTGTTTTCTTGATTAACAGTGGTGCGCTTTCGATTAATTTCCTTGCCGAAAAAGTTCCGGCGATATTAGAAGGCTTTTATCTGGGGCAAGAGACCGGTGTTGCTGCAGCCGATGTGTTGTTTGGCGATACCAATCCAGGAGGTAAATTACCTGTCAGTTTTCCGCGTTCGGTCGGGCAATTACCGATCTACTACAATCAAAAACCAACGGCAAAACGCGGCTATCTATTTACCAGCAAAGAGCCGCTCTTCCCCTTCGGCTTTGGACTGAGCTACACAACATTCGAATACTCGAATTTAAAAATTGCTCCCGAAAAGATTGGTGTTGGCGCCAATGCAACGGTGACCGTTTCGGTCAAGAATACCGGTAAAGTTGCGGGGGATGAAGTGGTACAGTTATACATACGCGATAAAGTGAGTTCCGTGACTCGCCCTATAAAAGAGTTGAAAGATTTTGCGCGAATCCACCTCGCGCCCGGCGCCAGTAAAACCGTAACTTTCAACCTCACCCCCGACAAACTTCAGTTTTATGACATCAATATGAAACGCACGGTTGAACCGGGTATGTTCGATATTATGGTGGGAACAAGTTCGGCTAAATTGCAAACCGTGCAACTCGAAGTGGTGGCAAATTAACTGAACCTTTGGTTATAGAAAATTACTGATTTCCTCTGTTGGGAATTGCTGACTTGGTATCTCAAGGAACCGTCATGAAATATTTTTTAGGTATTGATATTTCTACCACCGGCGCAAAAGCTTTAATTATTGATGAAGCGGGACAGGTGATCCGTGTTTCAACAACGGCACTCGCCCTTTCGACTCCGCGTCCTCTCTGGTCAGAACAAAATCCGCACGACTGGTGGGAAGCCATTCAGCTAAGCATTAGAAAATCTTTAGACGATGCGAAGCTTTCGGGAGATGACATTGCAGCTATTGGACTCACCGGACAAATGCATGGGCTGGTTCTGCTTGATGAAAAAAATGAAGTTCTGCGTCCGGCTATTTTGTGGAATGATCAACGATGTGCTGCTGAATGCGATGAAATCCGTGCCCGTATAGGCAGAGCGCGCCTGATTCAAATCACCGGCAATGAAGCGCTAACCGGATTTACTGCTCCGAAAATCCTCTGGGTGCAAAATCACGAGCCTGAAATTTATCAACAGGCGCGTCACATTTTATTACCGAAAGATTATGTGCGGTTCAAACTCACTGGCAAGCATGCGATGGATAAAGCGGATGGTTCCGGCACTATACTTTTCGATTTAAAAAACCGCAGATGGTCAGGTGAAGTATTAGATGCCCTCAACATTCCGGCCGACTGGTTGCCTGAAACTTTTGAAGGCAATGAAGTCACTGGTGAAGTAACAACTGAAGCAGCAGCGGCGACGGGTTTGCGAGTCGGAACCCCGGTCGTCGCAGGGGGTGGCGACCAGGCGGCTCAAGGCGTCGGTGTCGGTGCAGTGCGTCCTGGCATAGTGGCATTGACGCTTGGCACATCGGGGGTTATTTTCGCCTCGACCGATTCCCCGCTGATTGAATCCGAAGGCCGGTTGCATGCCTTCTGTCACGCCTTGCCCAATCGCTGGCACTTGATGGGCGTAATGCTCAGCGCGGCCGGTAGTTTTCAATGGTATAAGGATACGGTTGCACCGCAGGCGAGCTTTGAGGAGTTGCTCGAAGAGGCCGCAAGGGTTCCGGCTGGAAGCGAGGGTCTATTATTTTTGCCTTATTTAACCGGAGAACGAACGCCTCACCCGGACCCTTTGGCGCGTGGCGCTTGGGTTGGATTAACCGTGCGACATCATCGCGGACATTTGACTCGCGCTGTATTAGAAGGCGTGGCTTTCGGATTGAAGGATAGTTTCACCTTAATCAATAACGCGGGTCTGGGTTCCATTGACCAGGTGCGCGCCTCAGGCGGCGGCGCAAAGAGCTTATTATGGAGACAGATTCTGGCTGATGTTCTCGGCGCAGAGTTAGTCACAGTCAATACAACCGAAGGGGCAGCCTATGGCGCAGCGCTTCTTGCCGGGGTTGGGGTGAATGCCTGGGTTGATGTTGATACCGCCTGTTCAGAAACCATTCAAGTAGTTGGACAAACCTCTTCAAACCCGGAACATCAAGGGATTTATGAAAAAATGTACGGAATGTATCGCAATCTATATCCCATACTGAAGCCAACTTTTCAAAGCCTGGCAAATGTTGATGCCTGACTAACACGAAAGGCGAATGGTATAGATGCTGAAACCACCCGCCTTTCACTCGGTTAAAAACCAGCTTCAAATTTTATTCGTTTACGGCTTTCACATCACGAACCACAGTTAAATTGCTTTTCACTTTTGGTTCAATGCGGCCGTGCAAAACGCTTTTGATTCTATCGGGGAGGAAAAAGGAAGCGACTCGTGACAAATTCGCGACTAATTCCTTCACATCATGAAGGCCGCGCCAATGCTCCATCACAACGCTACGGTCGGCGCGATTGAGCATCCGCAATATGGCGATGCTAATCAAATAGGAATCGTCCACCAGACCGATGAACGGAATAAAATCGGGAATGACATCTATCGGAGAGATGACATAAATAATTGTTCCGGCAACGATTGCTTTATCGGCGGAAGAGACCCGCGGATCTCTTAACAAATTCAGCAACAACTTCATTAAATTCGGAATAAAAAGCAAGTATTCCTTCATCAAGGTTTTCATTTTGCGGCGTTCGGTCATTATATTTCACCCTTTCTCAATGCAAATTCATTTCGTGTTTCATTCTAGGAAGCAGATGCGATTGCGTCAATTTTGAAACATAACAAATCAAAAAAGTTGTCAGTCAAAAATAAAAAAGGTGCGGAAAAATTTCCGCACCGATATATGCAGTAGTTCTCATTGCATTGATGGGGTCTTGGTTAAAACTCGTCCTCGGTTTGCGAAGTAGTTTCAAATTCCGTATCCACAGGTTTATTCACCTTGGCAGGATTGACTTTATTAGTTAATTTTCCGGCTCTCAATCTTTGCAGTTCTGCAGCGGCTTTAATTGCAGCGAAATTGCAATTGCTCAATTCTCTCGTCCGCTTTATCAATTCCGGTTGATAGGCCGCTACGGCAAATTTAAATACCGGCTCAGTCGCAACGACTTGAATCAACTCAATGGACTTCGACTCATCGAGCGTTTTCCAGGTTGGCGGCTCTAGTTTTTCGTTTCCGGCAATCATCATGTCGGATAAGACTCTTTTACGCACCACTCTCCTGGGTCGCTCTACAGGAATGAAGACCGAACCGATAGTGGTAATAATCGCCTCTTCATCATCACTGGTCTCTTTTTGCTTCGGTTTGGTTTCACCCGGGTCGGCTATCTGTCCGCCCTTTTCTTTATCGCTATCTTTCGGCTTGGGTTTCGGCATTGCCGGGTCAGCAATTTCATCAAACGGAACTACTTTTTTCTGAGTCGAGGCGCAGGCAATTTGTCCTTTGCAACTATCTTTCTCAACCTGATTTTGCGATTCTTGACAAAACAGTTGGTTTCCCAATAGGCTCAAATCAGACATTAATGTGGGGTTATAAAAGCATCCAACAGTTCCGGTAACTCGTGCCCAGGCTCTAATCACTTTACCCACACTCAAATTAAAGCCTGCTAGTTGAAGTGAGAGCGGTATAACAGCACTGGTCAAAACCAAAACCATCAAGATAGGGGTCTTCTTATTAACTACTTGCTTCATGTTGTTCTCCTTTATTGACCCAGAAATCGGCTGTATCAGATTGATACCTCAGAAAACGACATTAATCAAGTAAAGTTCCTTTTTTTCTTTCACTTATTTGTCGTTTTCTACTCGTTAATTACGCCGTGTAAGTGCACACAGAATGCAAAAAGTTTCAATAAAGTCCTTTGCCGCAAAAAAAAATTATTCTCGCGCGGCAAAGGGCTTTCAAGTTAAAAAAGATTGCCTTGGTTGGCCGGTTCTGTGAAAGGCTTAAAGGCAAAACCAAAATGGTCGTAAGCTGCCCGCGCAGCCATTCGCCCGCGAGGCGTTCGATTCAAGAAACCGATTTGAATTAAATACGGCTCATAAATTTCTTCAATGGCATCTTTCTCTTCATTAATAGCCGCCGATAAGGTCCCCAAGCCGACTGGCCCGCCGTCAAACTTATCAATGATTGTGGTGATGAGTTTACGGTCAACTTCATCCAACCCGTAGGTATCCACTTCCATTTTATCCAGAGCAATGCGCGCCACCTCTGAGGTGATGATTCCTTCATAGAGAACTTCGGCAATATCGCGCACGCGGCGCAATAAACGATTAACGATTCTCGGCGTTCCGCGTGAGCGTTTGGCAATTTCGGTAGCCCCCTCTTTTTCAATTTGAACGCCGAGGATATCTGCCGAACGTACGGCAATCACTTCGAGATCTTCGACGGTATAAAAATCGAGATGCAATGGAATGCCGAAGCGAGCGCGTAGCGGGGCGGTCAAAAGCCCGGCTCGCGTGGTCGCGCCAACTAGCGTAAACTTCGGCAAATCAATTTTAATTGAACGCGCCGAAGGACCTTGGCCGATAATAATATCGAGTTGATAATCTTCCATCGCCGGATAAAGAATCTCTTCGATATTTGGAGCAAGGCGATGAATTTCATCAATAAACAGAACATCATTATCAGAAAGATTGGTGAGGATTGCCGCTAAATCACCAGCTTTTTCAATCACCGGACCCGATGTGCTTTTAATATCGCTGCCCATTTCATTGGCGACGATATTCGCGAGCGTTGTTTTACCGATGCCGGGCGCGCCATAAAGCAAAACATGGTCTAAGGCCTGTGCGCGTTTGCGCGCCGCTTGAATAAAAATGCCTAAATTCTCTTTAGCTTTATTCTGTCCGATGTACTCGCGTATCCATTTGGGTCGCAAGCTCAATTCGATTTGTTGTTCGTCACCGCCGCCCGACACGCCGGAAACCAATCTATTTTCATTTAATGAATTTTCATCATTCATGGTGTTTCTCCAAAATTGTAATTCGGGGTTTTCTAGTAAAACTGTATCATACCTTGCCGAAAGAAAAAATTATGTTACAGTCAAAACGATGTCATTATTGCGTTACTGGAACTCCCGTTGGTGGAATGAAAGATTAAAACCCAACGCCCAACAAATCGCTGCGCACCCGCGCGCCGAAGGCATCATTCTGCTATTGGAATTTGCCGGAATTACGCTTTTCCCAATTCCCGTAGCCCTTCTTCTGGTGGCCTTCGTTCCCGCCGCACCTCGAAAATGGCTGCGTTTTGCAATAAGCGCAACCGGGGGTTCCTTGCTCGGTTCTCTAGTTCTTTATCTTATCGGCAGTCTCTTTTTTCAATCAATCGGCGAGCGGCTCATCAATTTTTATGGCGCTCAAGATACCTGGATGAGTATTAGCGATAAATTCGATAGTCATTTGGGCATCACGTTTATTTTGGTCGCCGGGTTAACGACCGGTCTACTTCGCGTCGCAAGTCTCGGCGCAGGGTTTACAGCGATGAATCCCTTCCTGTTTATCATTCTGCTTGCCATCAGTCGCAGCATCAGGTTCATTGCTGAATGCGCTTCGATAAAATTTGTTGGTGAGCGCGTACAATCTTGTCCAACCAGTTATTACAAATATGCAGCCATTGGCGCTGGCGCAGCGCTTTTATTAACCCTTGCCGTGTTGATCATGATTAAATAAATCGGTTCCCATCACCTGACCGTTTACATATTTTTTTGCGCCGCAGACTATAAATCACCGACAATTTATCATCCAAGTGAAGGAGGAGGAGAAATGCCCAGCCCATATAACAAAGATGAAATGGTGACCATCCCATCGTTTGGAGATTATCCGTACAATAATCAGACGGCACTCGACCAGCCTCAACGAAAAGTGGTTGACCAAAGACTAGAGAAACTTACTTACTACTTAGATCAATTTTTCCGTATACCGGGAACCAACATTCGCTTTGGACTTGACCCGATTATCGGTTTTCTATTTCCGGTAGCGGGCGATACCGTAAGCACACTCATGTCTGTCTATATCGTCTTGCGCTCGATTCGTTACGGCTTACCCAAGGTGGTCATTGGCCGAATGGTTTTTAATGTTGCGGTGGATTATCTGGTCGGCAGCATCTCATTTATCGGAGATTTTTTCGATTTCGCCTTCAAAGCAAACAACAAAAATTTAAAACTACTTGAACGATTTGCTACCGGTGAAGGTCGCGCACACTGGACTGATTGGCT
>JBIOWC010000553.1:0-4525 GCA_044868105.1 Blastocatellia bacterium | reverse complement strand
TCGGACCCGTCCCGCGAGCGCATCGTCGTCGGCGAGCTCGGCGATCACCGCCAGCATCGCCGACGTCTCGACCCGATCGACGTCGAGGGCGGCTTTCTGGTCGCGACACTTGATTCGCGTAGCGCCGCCGGGCGCGGCAAACGCTTCCTCGATGCCATCTATCAGAAACTCGGCGTGGTGGAGATTGATGACCAGGCGGCGGGCGTGAAATCGTTATGGACCAGGAGCTATGTGGATAAAAACCGCGTCGGAATTTTCGGCACATCTTATGGTGGTTACGCTTCGGCATTGGCTATTTTGCGTCACCCGGAGGTCTTTCAAGCCGCGTCGGCTTCATCGGCCGTCACCGCCTGGAATCATTACGACTCCATATACACCGAGCGTTATATGTGGATTCCGCAAGAGAACAAAGAAGGCTATGAAGCGGGCAGTGCAATGAATTATGCCGACAAGTTGAAAGGTCGGTTGATGATCTATTACGGCACCGCTGATAACAACGTCCATCCGAACAATTCCATGCAACTGATTCGCGCTTTGCAAAACGCCGGAAAGAGTTTTGAAGTGCAAGTCGGACCCGACGCTGGGCATTCAGGTATTCGCCCGGACAGGATGATGGAATTTTTTATTGAAAACCTGGTGCTGAAACCGAGCAGCATTCAGAATTAACCACAAAGAGGCACAAAAGACATAAAAATAATGATTATTTCTCTCGTGTCTTTTGTGCCTCTTTGCGGCTCCTATTATGAATTTCAGAATTCCATCAGTACCCCAGGGCTTTCAATTTCAAGCGCACGGCTTTAGCGGTTGCCAGTTTATTTAGTTTAGCTTCGACCGTTGAAAGCGAAACAAAACCGTTAGCTTCCCAATCATAAACAAAAGCTCCTTTGAAGGGGTCTTCACCGCTGCCGTTGCGATATTGTTCGTAGAGCACAATGAGTTCAAGTTGCGCATCTTTGTCGGCGTTGGCAAAGAAGACCGAATTGACGGAAAACTCGAACTGACCCGGTATCGCTTCTATCTTGGGAAGCACATATTTTTTATAAGAGCCATCAGCATTCAGCGCCAGCACCCAGCCCGTAAACCCCGCGCTCAATTTATCCGTGTTATCAAAAAACAGCACAATCGCTTTGGCAAAGCCGCCGAATTTGCCTTCGACGACTGTGTGAACCAGATCGGTCTTCGGCGGAATGATGCGTTTGGCGAAACTTTCAAGCGCCTCGCCAGCTTTCCGGTTGATAACTTCCTGGGCGCTGGTAGTAATACCTAGCATAAAGAAAAATACGCCGAGAAAAATTGCGCGCATCGCTTTTGACATCGTCACAAACCTCTTTCCATTTTTGTTATTGATTTATCTCAAAAGCGCGTGCGGAAGTCCAACCTACTTCACTTTTGGATTTTAGATTTTGGATTTTGGATTGCCGCTGCCTGGCGCTTTAGAATTTGAACACGCGGCGGGCGTTTTCACCTAAAAATTTTGCCAGAATCTCGTCGGGCAAATTCATTTCGTAAACTTGCCCGACACATTTTTCAAACGAGAGTTGTGGAAAGTTAGTGCCGAAGAGAACTTTGTCTTTGCCGTAGGTTTTCAGGTAATGAATGAGTTGCGGCGGATAGTAACGCGGTAAATAGGCCGATGTATCAATGAAAACATTGGCGTGTTTCCAGGCGACGCCAATCATCTCATCGGTCCACGGATGCCCGATGTGACCGGCAACGATTTTCAGTTCAGGAAAGGTCAGCGCTACTTCATCAAGATAGGGCACCGGTCTTCCGGTCTCTGATGGCATAAGCGGCCCCGTGTGTCCGACCTGTGTGCAAAATGGAATATCCAGTTCGATACACTTCACATAAAGCGGGTAATAGAGTTTGTCGTTGGGGGGCAGTTTCCAAAGCCAGGGAACAATCCGCAGCGCTCTAAAACCAAGCTCTTTGACGGCGCGTTCGAGTTCGCGCACGGCTTCAACGGGCTTCTCTAAATTCACCGCCGCGACCCCTGCGAACCGGTTCGGGTAAGCGCTGACCAGCTCTGCAATCTCATCATTGGAAAAGACCCACGCGCCTGGACGATGCCAGGCCGAGAGCATCAATTTATCCACCCCGGCTTTATCCATCTCGGCAATGATTTGCTCTGTTGTGAGACCCGTTTCAAGTAGCTTTGCCGAGCCGGATTGCTCGAAAAGCCGAACAATTTCGGGCATTTTTGCAAAACCTGAAGCCAACGCCGGTTGCGCCCAGGCATCAAGGATGAAGTGATATTTATCTAAGCCCATTTCACTCTTCCGCTTTTACGGCAAGGCGAAAGCGACTACCGAATCGCCCATTTTGGTTCCCAACTTGCCGTGACCACCCGCGCAAATGACGACATACTGTTTGCCATTGATTTGATAAGTCATCGGCGTTGCTTGCGCGCTTGCCGGTAGCTCGGCTCGCCAAATCTCTTTACCGGTTTCAACATCAAATGCGCGCAGGTAAGTATCCATCGCCGCCGCAATGAAGACAAGTCCGCCGGCCGTGACTATGCCGCCGCCCAAATTAGGTGAACCCCATTTGCCGGATTCCGGTAGCATGACGAGTTGCGGGATTTGACCGAGCGGCACTTCCCACTTGATTTCGCCGGTTGATAAATCCACGGCTGTGAGGGCGCCCCACGGCGGCGGATTGCAAGGCGTACCCGAAGGCGACCTGAGCGGTTCGCGATACATCACATAAGGCGTTCCCGTTTGCCGACCGAATTCACCATTGAAACGATTGGTTTCACCCGCCTGGCGCATGCGGTTGAATTCATCTCGCGGGATGAGTTTAACCGCGAAAGGTAAACGATTCGTCGCCGCAATCAGCAAATTGCGTTGCGCATCGAAAGCCATGCCGCCCCAGTTCACGCCGCCGCCATTGCCCGGAAACATAATCGTGCCCTGCAAACTTGGCGGCGTAAAAATGCCTTCCGAACGCAGAGATTTAATGCGTTCGCGGCACCAATCTTTATCGGCCGGCGTAAGTCCCCAGGCCTCATCGGGTGTGAGTTTGCTCGGGGCAATCGGACGCGGCAGCACCGGGAAGGGTTGAGTCGGCGAAATCTCTTCACCCGGAATTGTGCTTTTCGGAACCGCGCGTTCTTCGACAGGAAAGAGCGGCTTGCCAGTCTCACGGTGCAGCACGAAGAGATGTCCCATCTTAGTAGCTACGGCGACCGCCGGAATATTGCGCCCATCGCGTTTCAAATTAATGAGCATAGGTTGCGCGGCAACGTCATAATCCCACAAATCATGATGCACGACCTGATAATGCCAGACGACTTTGCCGGTTGAAGCGCGCAGCGCGACAACGGAATTGGCATAACGGTTATCGCCCAGCCGCTCACCGCCATAAAAATCGGGTGAAGGGCTACTGGTGGGAACGAAGACCAAATCCCGTTCCGCATCGGCCGAGATGATTGACCAGGCATTCGCCGCGCCGGTATGTTTTGCGCCTTCACCTTTCCAGGTCTGATAGGCCGGGTCTTTTTCCGATGTGGGAATCGGGTCCCAACTCCATTGCAGTTTGCCTGTGCGAGCCTGGTAAGCGCGCACGATTCCACGTTCGAGTTCAACGCCGCGATTGTCGCCCAACGAAGAACCGACGACGATTAAATCGCCAATAATTGCCGGCGGCGATGTGACTTGAAACTGACCGTGCTCCTTAAGTCTTACGCCTTCCGTCAAATCAACCTGCCCGTCTTGCCCGAAGTCTTTACAGAGCGCGCCGGTCGCTGCATCGAGGGCGATTAATCGCGCATCAAGGGTCGCGATGATAATGCGACGGCGATTGGGCGCAGCCGGTTTAAGGTTTTTATCAACCCAGGTCGAAACCCCGCGTGAGGTGACCTCGGAATAGCCCAACGACATATTGGGTTTCGGGTCAAAGCTCCAACGCTCTTTGCCGGTTACGGGGTCAAGCGCTATCACGCGACTGAAAGGCGTGCTGAGATAAAGCGTTCCATCAACAAAAAGAGGAGTGGCTTCAAAGGCGGATTTGTTTGCCAACGGACCTTTTACTTCCAGTGCGCCGGTGTGGATTTCCCAGGCGACTTTCAACTGTTTGACATTGCCGCGATTGATTTGCGCTAGCGGCGAATAACGCGAGCCGCCTGCGTCGCGTCCATAGGCTGACCATTCATCCGCTTGATTGGTAAAAGCCTTGACCGGATAAGAACCAAAATAATTGATTGAAGTAAGCAGAGCAAAAATTGTAACAACGGCGATACCGTTGACTGCGGGGTGGTTTAACATACGAGTTTTTAACAAATTTGCGGGCATTGACTTTCCTCCGAAAAATTATTCGTGAGTGATTTTCCAAGAGCCGATAACAGAGCACAACGATTCAGGGACAGACCTGGTTATTCGGGGACAAGGGGGACAGATGGGGGATGAAGCGGTGACAGGGTGAGAACACCTGGCGCTCGTCACAAATTATATTTGACTGTAATTGGAGGTTCATTCGCGTGATTGTAGCTTGCTTAACTCTATTTAAGGGGCAGTCACCCTTTTAC
>JBIOWC010000552.1:0-3060 GCA_044868105.1 Blastocatellia bacterium | reverse complement strand
CTAAAATATTTGCCTTGTTGGTGGCGTCATCGTTTTTTGAACGCAAGACCATCTCAGTCGTGGTGTTGGTTGGTAACCAGGATTGTAACTCGGTGGTGCTGGCCTCAAAATTGAACCCGTCATTGATGTCGGAAATCAAGAGCGCCTTCTTAGTTGATAGGCCAGGTTGTCGCCCGTTGTCATAAGCGACGAGTTTCGCGACCAGGTGTGAAATTTCCGCCGTCGTGCGCCCAGGCAATCGGCCGACGAACAATTCAGGAAGGCCATCAAGATTGAAATCTGCGAACCAATCATCACTGGCAGTCTGGAAAACTTCCGTATCAATTAATTTGGTTGGCGCGAAATCAACCTCTCCCAAGCCTAAATAATTCTTTTGGTCGAGAGTCGCATCACCGACAAAAAGTACGAATTGCGGAGCTTTTTTCCAGGCACTGCTGGTATAGGCAAGGAAATCCTTAATCGCTTGCATATGCTTTTGCCCGAACGAAAATTCATCATAGATGTTTTCAATATCCACGACCAGGGCTTGAATCCCTTGCGTCTTACGCAGGTCAACAAGCGGGTTTAGGGCATCGGCAAAACCGCCGTGCGTGATAATCAGCATATCGGCTTTATTCGATTTGTTGCGCAGGCTCGATACGCTATCAAGCTTGATGGATGCCGGTTGGTTGACTTGACTATCATTGAGCGCCAGTAGCGTATGATTGGCTACATCCGTAAGCTTGACGGAAACCGAGTATTGTCCGCTTTGAGAATTAATCGAACCGAGTAATTCGCTGGGCGAATCCGGGTTGGTGATATCGAAGACTCTGATGGCTGCCGAATTGAAACCATCAACCGTATATGAAGGGCCATCGCTGATTAAGGAGCCATTGATATTGATCTGAAGCTGATTCTGGTCCGCTACGAAGTTGTGGCGATAGGTTAAGCGGATGTAATCAACCAGGCTGACATCAACGGCGTTGCTGCTGCTCGATAAAGAGACCTGGTTCTGTTCTTGCAAAAGCGCCTGGGGTACTGAAAAGACTTGAACGCCTTTGGCGCGCCCATCGAAAACCACAGTGCCAATGGCATTGCCATTCAGCTTCACTTGAACCTGATGATCATCAGTAGCGGGTAATTCCGTAACCCCTTGCAACGAAATTTCGAGCCTTGCGTTGCCGTTGAACGCCGGATCGAAATGGGGAGATGAAACAGTCTGGTTTAACGGGTCAGCGGATACAATTTGACCGAAGAAATTATCGTCGTCGCCATTGAGAAGCGCCGCGAAATAAATGGAGCGTTCTTTTAACTCGACGGTGTAATCAAAGCTGTCGCGCTGGGTCAGCCCCGTCGCGGCATTAAAGGTGCTCACGCGCCGGCCGGCCGAGTCGCCGGCAACCAACCAGTAAACGTGTTTATCGGTTGATGGCGAATCAAGCTGTACACCGTAAAATTCAAGGCTATCAGTGGCATCGAACCGGCCGTCGGCTTGCCCTGTAACCAGCATCGGAATTTGTCGGCCATCAACATAGAGTTGTAATTTTCGCGGGTCGGTATTGGCGGCCAGCCCTGCGGCGACCAATTGCGGTTGCGTGACTTTATACCAGCCGGTCTGTTTGATGGCGATTTTTACCGAAGCCTGTGAAGTCTGTTCCAAGGAAACCAGATTGTACGCGGCTTTTGAACCGCTCAACTTGGGCAACGTATTCATCATTTCTAGCGGATGGGTGGAAGATTCGGCTTCGGCATTGAGTCCCGATTCGCCGACCTGTTTTAAGGTGAGCGCTGCAGTATTTCTCATTAAACCGGCATCGGTTTTTGCTTCATCAATATTGATGGGACCATGCATGGTCGCCGTACCTTTGAGGTCTATGTCTTCAATCCAGTAGCGCGCGGCGCGGTTATCGCCAGCCGATTTATCTGTCCAGGAATAGGTTTTACCGGAAGTCAATACCAGCCCCGCACCGGCTTGGAGCGCCGAACCGGCAATGAGTTGTGAGGTGACGCGGGTCATCTTGCCATTTTGCTCCCGATAAATATTAAATCCCAAATTATCAACTTCGTAACTGGTATCCCATTGCAAAACGACTTTTCCATCGGTTGTCGGATAGGCCGAAAATGATTTCATGAGCGCAAGTGTCGGCGGCAGCGGTTTGATAGAGATTGCGCCTAACGCCCAATCATTACCGCCGCCAGTGGTTGACCATGCCATGGTGACATTTGGCGCAGCGCCGTTTTGGGTGCTCATCGCAAGCGACACGGTGTTGGTTTTAACATCTATACGTTCAGGTTGAATGGTGGTATTTGAAGGGTCTGTGTTGCTCGGGTCATTGCGCCCAAACACATCCACGACCACTTCGCCCGCGGCGCTGGTAACCGCCAAAGAAGATGCATTGCCGGTTCCTGTTGTTGAGATAAAACTTCCCTGGGGTGTTGTCTGATTAACGCCGGTAAATAAGATGGCCCCGACTACGAGTTTGGTCGAGGCGCTTACGGTTGCCGTGATAGTTTGTGACCCATTTGTCGGATTGATTAAGGCCCACATCTCAACCCGCACGTTTTTCGCCGCATTGGTTGAGTTGGTGCGCGAACCGATGAAGGTTAATGGCGTGCTGCCGGCCGTGACGCCGGTGACCGTGATAGGAGTCGCTGTCGTATGCTCTAGGGCAACGCCAACCACCAGATACTTTCCAGTGCCGGTTACGTTAAATGCGGTAACGCTGACGCTGGTCGCGCCACCATTTCCGGAGTCATTGAACCCGCTGGTCGCAACCGCGATGGCGGCGTTGGCTGAATGAATTATTCCAAATAAAACAACCAGAATTGCGAATGTTCGAATCAAACTTTGTTGAAGCAGTTTAATAAGCTGGATAGATTCAGGGCACCAGGTGTGAATATTCTCAGTTAATCTCGTCGTAAATCTTGTCATACCGTTTCCTCCATACTTTCGTCCTTATCAACTTGATATAAAGATTCTTCAAGTTGTGTGACTCCCATGTCTTTTCCTTAGGCCGAAGACCTCGCTCAAATAGACATCGAGTCGCTCTTGCATCGAAGGGGTAATGCCAGAACCATAAA
>JBIOWC010000551.1:0-19554 GCA_044868105.1 Blastocatellia bacterium | reverse complement strand
TGCGTCAGACGCTCGACAACTCCGGCAAACAAGAGGTGCGTCTTAGCGAAGAGCTGGCCTGGCTTGAACTCTATTTGAAGCTCCAACAGATTCGTTTTTCAGACCGCTTGCAGGTTCGTATCAATGCCGCGCCGGATACCTTAAACGATCTGGTGCCGAATCTCATCACGCAGCCGCTGGTGGAAAACGCCATTCGCCATGGGCTTTCGTCCCGCGCCCAACCGGGGTTGATTTCTCTGTCGGCGCAGCATAGCGATACGCGGCTTGAGTTAAGCGTTTGCGACGACGGCATCGGCTTGCCCGAAGGTTGGCCGTTGGCAAACCACAAAGGGGTAGGACTATTGAATACCAAAGCGCGATTAGCGCAACTCTATGGGGCGGATTTTGTCTTTGAGGTACGCAACCGGGACGAAGGCGGAGTAGAAGCTTTACTGGCCATCCCGCTCCATCGGGTTTCCACTTTTGATGAGCAACTTTAGTCGAAAAATCAAAGTGATGATTGTGGATGATGAACCGCTGGCGCGGCGTAACCTGCGCGCTTTGCTCAAGGCCGTGCCGGATATCGAACTGGTGAAAGAGTGTGGCAACGGGCGCGATGCGGTCAGAGAGATTCGTGCCCTCGACCCTGACCTGGTTTTTCTCGATATCCAGATGCCGGAGTTGGATGGCTTTGAAGTATTAGAGCATCTCGCAGGCCAGCCGCTGCCGGTTATCATCTTCGTGACCGCTTATGACCAGTATGCGCTCAGAGCGTTTGAGGTCAGCGCGCTGGATTATCTGCTCAAGCCCTTTGATGACGCGCGATTTCACAAAGCCCTGGCGCAAGCCCGGCATCAGCTTGAGCAACAGGATGCCAGCGAACTGGGTCGGAAATTATTGACCCTGCTGGGTACGCGTGAAGTAAAAGCCGAAGCGCCGCGTTACCTGACCCGTTTGATGGTAAAAACCGCGGGGCGCGTGATCTTCATTCGCAGTGAGGAGATTGATTGGGTCGAAGCCTGTGACAACTATGTCCGCTTGCATACGAGCGGCAAAACACACCTGTTGCGCCAGACCATGAATGAACTTGAAGCGGCATTAAACCCCGAACAGTTCGCCCGCATTCATCGCTCGACCATCATCAATCTGGATCGCGTCAAAGAGTTGCATACGCATTTTAACGGCGAGCATTTGGTCTTGCTTCACGATGGCACAGAGTTGAAGTTAAGCCGCACGCGCAGAGACTGGTTAGCGCATTGGCTCAGAGCCAATACAGCTTAAGTCGTGGGCGCGCGCGTCTGCGCCAGCATCGTCAAATCATATTAAGGAGAACGACATGAAGACTCGGACCTTCCGTGTGTCGGTTGTTGTGTGTTTGTTGACCTTCAGCGCGAGTTTGTTGAACGGTCAAATCGCGATTGCCGGACAACCTCAAAATGAAGCGGCGCAACTTCCCGGCTCACCTATCGTTACTGGCGAAACCTTGCGCCTGCGCTCGAACCGGCTCGGCGAAGAGCGCAAGATTCACGTCTATTTGCCGCCCTCTTACGCAACCGCTCAACAGCGCTATCCGGTCATCTATACCTTGGATGGTGAAGGCACCGGTTCAATCGCTGCCAGTGCCGTGCGCTTTATGACCGGCTATTCAACGATACCGCAAATCCCTGAAGCGCTCGTGGTCGCCGTTACCAATACCGACCGTAACCGGGATATGCCTATTCCGCAGAGCTACGGCAAAGGGGGTGAAGAAAATTTTCTCGCCTTTCTCGCCGATGAACTCATCCCCTTAATTGAACAGCGTTACCGCACCCAACCTTTGCGCCTGCTCATCGGCCATTCACAAGGCGGTCTGTTTGCCGTTTACGCGTTGACCGCGCGCCCAACAGCGTTTCAATGGGTGCTCTCGATGGACGCCCCGTTGGCAGGTTTTCCGGTTACTGAGCCGCTGATGGAAAAAGCCAAAGGGCTGATTTCCAAAACGTCAACTTATGAGAGGCGACTGGTGAGCGTTGAAAATCTATACGGCTGGAAGAAGGAATGGGCAGGGTTTGTCGAGTCTGCCTCAAAAAACTTTTACGGCGCACAGGTTGATATCAAAGATGAGACGCACGAGACCATGGCATACAAAGGCATTTATGAAGGGCTCAAGCGTCTCTTCTATGACTATGCTCCCAATATCATCAGAGACAATAAGACTATCTATACCCTGGCGATGCTTGAAACCCGATACCGAACCCTGTCCAAGGCCTATGGCTATCAGATTCTGATACCGGAACAACTGCTGTTGATGGCGGCAACTCATGACACAGCCATGCAGTACGGAGCCGAAGCCATCGAATTAATCAAACGCGCAGTCGCCTTGTACGGCGAATCGCCCTTTAAGAAACAACTCATGTCTGACGCCGAAGCGGCCGTCAGCAAAGGGCGTGACCCAAGATTTGCGGAGTGGGCAAAGCTCGCCCCACCTGATGCCTTGCAGATGCAACCTTTTCTCGGCACCTGGATAAAAGGCGACCGGGATGGTTTCCAGGGGGTGATTACCTTTTCGCTTAGAGGCGGTGTCGTTTCCGCTGAATACACGGGCCGTCCGCCGGGCGCAGAGCCTTTTCATTTGGAAGTTGCCTTCATTCGTGTGCTTGACCAACAGACACTTGAATGGGGATTACGCAATGGAAGAGGGCCGGGCGTGATGGTCTACAGGGCAAAACTCAAAGATGAGCAAACCCTCGAAGGAACCACGGAAGGAGTAGGGTTTATTCATGCGCCGCCGCCGGAAAATTTCACTTACCGGCGCCACGTTCGCGACCAGAAATTATCAGACAAGAAATTTGATGAAACCTTCGGATTGACCAGGGTCAGTTTTTCCGCGCCACAAAGACCGCGCCCCTGGGATAAAGTAAAAGAGGTAACCATCGGTTCCCCAGCGCCTGATTTCCAGTTGAAAACAGTTGCCGGCGATACATTCAAGCTCTCGGCGCTCGGCGGCAAAGTTGTGGTTATAGATTTCTGGGCGAACTGGTGCGCGCCCTGCCGAAATCTTGAACCGCTGTTTAATCTACTGGCGCGTGAGTATCAAAATAGACCTATTCAATTTTTCACCCTGAGCATCTGGCCCGATAGGGATTTCGACCCGCAGGCTTATCTGAAAGAACACCGGATGACAGCCACTTTTCTGCTCGGCACGGATGCCGTGGCCAGCGATTATGGAATATGGGGCGTGCCGACATATTTCATCATTGACCCGACGGGAAAAATTTCCTACATCCACGTCCTTTTGTCCGTTGAGCGCGAGCCGTTAGAGAAACGGTTGCGCGCCGCCATCGAAGCGGCGCTATCCAAAGCGCAAGTCGCTCAATTACTCTTCCATTAAGGAGGTCTCGCAGCATGAACTATCGCAAGTTATTTTTGATGGCGCTCTTAATCATATCTTTAAGCAGCGCCTCATTCTCCGTTCCTACATGGCAGGAATCCGAACGCAGCCGCAAACGTGACGCCTGGCAAAGACCGGCTGAAGTCTTCGATGGGCTGGCAATCAAATCCGGGTCTCGTGTGGCCGACATCGGCTGCGGCAAAGGTTATTTCACTTTTCGTCTCGCCGTGCGGGTCGGCGCAACGGGCAAAGTCTATGCGGTGGATATTGACGAAGAGGTCATCGAAGCGGTGCGCGAACGCAAGGCGCGCGAAAACCTGGCCCAGGTCGAACCGATTCTTGGTGAGCAAGCCGACCCGCATTTGCCGGCTAACCTGGATGCGGTTTTGATTGTTGATACGTATCATGAATTTCGCGATTATGACCGGACGATGCAAGCCGTGTTTCGCGCCTTAAAACCTGGCGGGCGGCTGGTGATTATTGATGGCGAAGGTCCAGCCGGAAGACCGCGTACAGAATATCATCGGCTGCACGTCATCCCACCGGAGCTCGTGCGCGAAGAGGTCGCCGGTCAGGGGTTTATCTTCAAAGAGAGCCGGCCCGGATTTTATGATGCGGAGTATGGCAAGCAGATGTACTTTCTCGTTTTCGAAAAACCCCTTTCGACGAGGTCAGCAAAAACTCCCGATCTGGGAAACAACACCTGTCTTGAACAATCAGAGTGAGGAGCGTTCGGAAAGCTCAGCGCGTTCAGGCGCACGATGAATTTCCCCACTGATGGGGCGGAGGTGGCAGATTCACGCAGAATAAGCATCAGCAGTGATCCGTTCGATCCGCGGGGAAATTCAATACTGGCCCTGAATCGGGTGGTTTTCCATCACGGGCATTGAAACCTCCGCGCTTCTCCTTAATCCGATTGGCAATCTGCTTTTGTTCTGGCAAAGTCGCCAGGCGGCCCCCCTACATTTTCCTTCAACTTTAAACGGCGCAACGGGCGACTGAAATGAGTCGCCCGTTGTTTTGTCTGGTTGTTGGTCGAGTTAGATACCGAAGACTTGCAGAAAAATTTTCCGTTGATTGGGTCCGTCAAATTCGCCGAAGATGACGCTCTGCCACCGGCCTAAGACGGTTTGGCCTTCGGAAATCGGCACCGTCAGCGAATGACCGAGCACCACATTGCGCAGATGCGAATCAGCATTGAAACGGTCGCAATCCGAATATTCGGGGTCGTTATGTTTATAGTAGGTCTCTCGCGGGACAACGCCTTCAATCATATTTTTAATATCGGTTAAAAGCGCGTCTTGCCATTCGTTGATAAAAATGGCGGCGGTAGTGTGCAAGCAGGAAATTTGAATATGACCGTCTGCGACTCCTGTGGCTTCGACAAACGCGCAAATCTCATCGGTGAGATTGATCAGTTCCGTGCGGTCACTGGTTTTTACTTCGATGGTTTTTGCAAAGACCTTAACTGTGCCTTGATTGGTGTAGGTCGCAGGCTCGCCGGCGCGAGCTTGAGTTGCTTCCATGCTCTACTCTCCTTAAATAAAATCTACCCGGCTCAAAGTCTAGCCAGCGGAAGAAGGAATAGCAAATTTGCCAGAAAAAACCACTTTTGTCGAATGAGAGAGTCCGGATGAGGCGATCAGCACCAAGCTCGTTCAAATTTCGCCAGCAAGATAATAAGCGCTAAACGAAATCTAAACTTTACTCTCGAATTAAACGGAAAAAGCGGATATATCCGCCCGAATCAGCCTTTTCCGTTTAATTCGAGGATAGATATAGAACCTCCGCAAGCGAATCCTCGTCTTATTAAAAGACTGGCGGCAGGCGTTATTCACTGAGCAGTTGCTTCAGTTGCGTTTCGAACTCCTCTCTCGCTTGTTGGCTTGTTCCTTTATGGGTGTAACGTATGCGCCCCTGTTTATCGAGCAAAAATGCTATGGGGAGCGTGTAATCAGCCGGCAATTTAAACGCTTCTGCCACTTTCG
This sequence comes from Blastocatellia bacterium, assembly GCA_044868105.1. Classification (GTDB taxonomy): domain Bacteria; phylum Acidobacteriota; class Blastocatellia; order UBA7656; family UBA7656; genus JBFMDH01. Next base: position 14,217 of record JBIOWC010000551.1, on the reverse strand, counting down.
CATCACCCACAGCAATGGGGTAATTCATCTTCTGTTTTTTCACGAACGGTTTAACAATCTCAGCCCCTTGGTCGTCAAGTGAAATGCCGACCATTTCAAAGCCCTGGTCTTTATAAGTTTTGGCAAAGTCATTGAAGATGGGAATCTGCGATAGACAGGGCACACACCAGGTTGCCCAGAAATCTATCAATACCACTTTGCCTTTTAAGGAAGCCAGATCGATTTTGCTGCCATCAAGCATATTCAAGGTCAGCGCCGGAGCCGGTTCGCCGGTCGCGCCACTCGCTGTTGGGCTGCCGGGCGCGGCATCGCTCACAGGCTCTATGGCGGGAGTCGAATTCTTGGCGACTTCGGTATTGGCGGGCTGCGCGCCTAGCTGTTTCAGCCGCGCGAGGAATTTATCGGGTTTTTCGAATCCTTCAAGACGAGCGCCCGAAATCTCATTGCCTTTGCCGTCAAGGAAGAGCACCGTCGGCACCCCGCGAATGGCGAATTTACTCTTGGCGCGTCCGGCTTCGGTATTTGGGTCGTCGCCGGTTAAATCCAATTTAAGGGTCACGAATTTTTCGGCTTCGCTGCGCACATTCATATCCGTGAAGGTAAGCTGGTCAAGCTCTTTGCAAGGAATACACCAATCGGCGAAGGTATCGATAATCACGCCTTTGCCCTGTTTTTGCGCATCGGCGAGAGCCTGTTCGCTATAGGGCTGCCACTTGATGCTCTCTCCGACTTTCTTTGGTATGGCAAACCAGACGGCGAGTCCGATGGCGAGAACGCCGAGCCCCCGCAACACCCAGGCGAATTGCACGGGCTTGGCCCGCCCGGCTTCAAAAAACAACAGATATAAAGCGGCAATGGCAAAGAAGGCGACGAACACATAACTCGACCATTTGCCCATCAACGGATTTAAGAAATAGAGCGCCATGCCGATTAACACGAGTCCGAAGACTTTGCGAACCGTCACCATCCATACGCCTGAACGCGGCAAGGTTTTGAGCGAACCGGAAAACGCGCCGAGAAAGATAAACGGAAATCCGAGTCCGAGAGCTAAAACAAAAAAGAGTAAAAAGCCGAAGAACGGGTCGCCTTTTTGACTGACATAAGCCAGCAGCGCGACGACAAAAGGGCCAATGCACGGCGCGGCGACGATGCCCATCGTCAGGCCCATAACCATAGCTGAAAACAAACCGCCCTGGGTTTGCCCGCCGCTGCTGGCCAGACGGTTGAGTGAATCGGGCAATTTAAATTCATAGACGCCGAACATTGAAAGCGACAACGCAACCATTAAAAGCGCGATGCCGATTAACACCAGCGGACTTTGCAGGGCCGCGCCAAACAATCCCCCGGTTAACGAGGCAATGACCCCCAAAACCGAATAGGTGATTGCCATGCCTAAAACGTAAAGCGAAGACATTGCGAAGGTGCGTTTGAGATTGGTCTGGCCGCCAGATTGCCCACCGGCATTGGCAAAAAAACTGATGGTAATCGGGATAATCGGATAAACGCAGGGCGTTAAATTCAAGAGCACCCCGGCCCAGAAAATGACGAAGAGGGTCGGGAGCAATCCGTATTTTTCGAGATTCGCGGCAATCTCATTTTTCTGTTCAGCGCCGCCGAATTGGGTGAGTGCGGTTGGTGTTGAAGAGGCAACGACCGAACCGTCGTCAATTTGCATCTTGTGAATTTCTTCGGCAAAAATCACCGGCAAATCTATGCCAACTCGTTCCTTGACGGCTTGTTCAGGGGTAATGACTTTGAATGGAATTTCAACCTTTAAATCCGAAGGCTGCAAACAGAGATTGTTATTGCACGATTGAACCGTGACGGTTGCCCGAATAGTATAGTTTCCTACTCGGAGAGTATTTTCTGACTCGCAATCAACAACAATGAATGTTTTTCCTTCCAGTACGGCTAACTCTTTTTCAGAAAAATCAAATTTTTGCAGTTTAGGTTTTTGATATTTAGGTTCGGAAAATTTGATACCGGGAATCGGGTCCAGTTTGAGGTTTGTTGCGACCAGATAATCTTCAGTCGGGTAATGGCCGTTGATGTGGTAGCCCTCGGCAATATCAAGTTCAATAGCTATGAGTAGTCCAGCGCGACGAACCGGCCCAGTTTTCGCTTCTGCTCCCGCTGCTATCGCCGGTTGAGAGAGATGCCATTTGGCTTTCACGACGCTCGAACTTTGCGCAAATACAAATTGTGCGAAAGCCACCGCAATTACCATCAACACGCCAACCCCAACAATCAATCTCTTTTTCATAGAAGCCTCATCACACCCTTGCCTTACGGCAAAAATTCTTTAACACGAAGAACACGAGGAGGGCGAGGGAACCCATAAAAACCCATTTTATGTTTTCGCCTCCTCTGTGTGCTTCGTGTTAATAACCTAATAAATCACCCGGCGAGTAATTAAATTCCTGACTATTTATGCTTTTATCCAGCCGCCGCCAACGACGGCGTCGCCGTCATAAAAGACCGCCGCTTGTCCGGGGGTAATCGCCGCTTGCGGTTCATCGAAATCTACGCGCACTTCGCCGCTCGCAAGCGGCGTAACCCGCGCCGGCGATTCCTGGGCGCGATAACGTATGCGCACGCTGGCGCGCACCGCGCGGTCGGGCGGCGCAATTGCCAGCCAGTTCACGCCGTTGGCGACAAACGATTTGCCGTAGAGTTCATCTTTTTTGCCGACCACAAGTTGACTGCGCGGCACATCAATGCGAACGACATAGAGCGGTTCTGCGGCTGCAATGCCGATGCCGCGACGTTGTCCGATGGTGAATTTGTGAAGTCCCGCGTGTTCGCCCAGGACTTCGCCATCCGTGGTTACAATTTCGCCTTCGCTCATCGCCGGAGTCGCGTCGCTATCCGCTTTCATTTCATACTTCGCGTAATCTTCAACGAATTTCGCGTAGTTGCCGTCGGGCACGAAACAGATCTCCTGACTTTCAGGTTTTTCCGCCGTATCGAGTCCCATCCGACGGGCAATCTCACGCACCTCGGGCTTGGTCATATCGCCCAAAGGAAAGACCGCCGCCGCCAGTTGCCGTTGCGTCATCTCGAACAAAAAATAGGACTGGTCTTTCGACAAATCACGTCCCTTTCGCAAGATGTAGCGCTCGCGCGCCTGGTTATATTCCACGCGGGCATAATGCCCGGTGGCGACTTTGGTGGCGCCGACATCGCTTGCGACCTTCACCAGCCGCGCAAATTTCAATTTCGTATTGCACGATACGCAAGGAATCGGCGTGCGACCCGCAAGATAATCTTCAACAAACGGGCGCACCACGCCGCGCTCGAATTCGTCTTCAAGATTTAAGACATAAAACGGGAAACCCATCTCCTGAGCTACGCGACGCGCGTCATAAACATCATCGAGCGAACAACAGCGCGACGGCATCGGTTCCGAATCCGGGGCCAGCCGCCGGCGTTGATTCCACAGTTGCATGGTAAACCCGACGACATCATACCCTTCATTTTTTAAGATGGCGGAGGCGACTGAACTATCAACGCCGCCGCTCATGGCTACTGCGATTCTCATACTCATCCTTATTGGCTCACCCTTGAGCCAGATGCTATTCTAAGCGTCTAAATTTGTTTTCGCTTAAACATTGGATTATACACATTGAGGAAATGAAGGGTATAGCGGTTTTATGTTTTGCATTCGGGTTCAAAATTAATCCAAAATCCAAAATCTAAAATCCAAAATCGGAAGATGGAACAAGCAATCGAAAAATACATTCTCAAAAAAGAGCCTTATTATTTACCTGTTCAAAAAGAGGTGGAATTATTTGAAGCGGCGTACCAGGCCAAGCTGCCGGTGATGCTCAAAGGCCCGACAGGCTGCGGCAAGACGCGATTCATCGAACATATGGCCTATCGTTTGAATCGCCCGTTGATTACCGTCGCCTGTCACGAAGACTTGTCGGCGACTGATCTGGTCGGGCGTTTCTTGCTCGAAGGCGATGATACGGTCTGGCACGACGGGCCGCTGACGACCGCCGTCAAACATGGGGCGATTTGTTATCTGGATGAAGTCGTTGAAGCCCGCAAAGATACGTTGGTCCTGATTCATCCGCTTACCGATGACCGGCGAATTCTGCCGATTGAAAAACGCGGCACGATTTTACAAGCCCCGGATGAGTTTTTGCTGGTGGTTTCATACAATCCCGGTTATCAAAGTGTTTTGAAAGATTTGAAACAATCGACGCGGCAACGCTTTGTGGCGATGGAATTTGATTATCCGCCGGCCCTGCTTGAAAAAGATATTGTGATGCACGAAGGCCGCGTGGATGACCAGACCGCGAAAGATTTGGTGGTGATTGGCGAAAAGGTTCGCAATTTGAAAGGTCACGGACTCGAAGAAGGCGTGTCGACGCGCCTGCTGGTTTACGCAGCGCAACTCATCAGTGGCGGCATTCACCCGCATATAGCTTGCGAAGTCGCTATCAGCAGTCCGATTACCGATGATTCGGAATTGCAACGCAGCATACGCGAAATTGTGACGACGGTGATTTGATTATTGTCCTTGGTTTGTTGTTCGTTGTATGGTGTTATTAAGTGAGCAGGTCATTTAATACCTGGCTGCGAACAACGGACGAACGACATGATTAGAGGGCAACAAGCTTGGATAAGACTCAGAGGTACGCCAGACGACCCTGAATCATTCGATTTGGCGACTTGGAATGGTATCCGTTGGGAAATCCCTCGCGTCAATTCGCTCGGCGACACCATCCATATTCAAATTCCCGATTATATGGTTTTAGAAACCCTGCCACCGGCCAGCAACCCGAAAAAGTTCTATCATTACTTACCCGATGACTATACCAAAGAGTAGTTGCGAGGTAGTCGGCGTACTTCATCGGTCAATGGCCCCGCTGAATCATTATAAATTACCCGGCGACACAGCCGCTTTCGCTTTCGCGTTTGGGCACCACAAGTAAAGGGAAACTGAAAACCCCTTTGGGTCCTTCGGCGAGTTCGACGGTCACAAAAATTTCCCAGCCGATAGCCTTTTCAGAGCTTTCATAAGGCAAGCGCCAATCGGTCGGCATACCGATTTCCCATTTGCCTTTAATATTTTTGCCACTCTGTTTGAAATCTCTTACAGCTAGCGCAGGCACATTGAGCGTCGTGGTTTCGCTTTCACTGCCGCTTCGGTCTATCTTTTTATATTGCAGCGAAACCTCCATATTCATGACGGTCAGATAGCGGCGCAAATCGCATTGAAAATTCATCTCGACGTTATCGCCCGCTTCAAGCGGCCAATATTTGAGCAATAATTCTGCCGATTTCTCAAAAGCCAGTCCGGCTCTGGCCGTGCGAATGAAGAGGTAGAGGGGAACGAGGCCGGCGACAAGAAATAGAATGATGAAAATCATTCCCGTCTCCTTTGAGCCTTCGTAGGGTTCCCGGCTTACCAATAATAAAAGCATCGTGAAGGTAATGCCGTACCAGACGAGTGTGAAGCCTCCCATGACAGTTAAACCGCAACCCAGGGCTTCGGAATTGTCTACCAGCACAAAGCCCTCTGGGCGGCGGCCGGGAATAATTTGTGGAAGGGTTGATGCCATCGTCGTGACCTCAAAGATTTCAATTCGGGCTGTCGAAGTTATACCGCCGCAATCCGGGTTTACTCTTTCGCTCCGGCACGCTTGAGCAACTGGCTGAGTGCTGCATCCTGATATCTTCCTGCCCAAACCAAAGCCGTTTCACCTCTATTATTTCTCGCATTCACATCAGCCTTGTTCGCCAAGAGGAATTTAACGAACTCAACCGCCGTTCCCCCGCCTCGCAGATGGACGACAGCTTCGATTAAAGGGGTTGAACCTTCACGGTTTTTGGCATTTATTTCGGCACCTTTCGCCAACAACATTTGCGCCAACCGCATCTTGGCGCCGGCGACCGCAAGCATAAAAGCCGTGTTGCCGTTCGCGTCCCTGGCGTCCACCGCCGCCCCGCTGTCGAGCATCATCGTCAACGTCGTTTCAGCGTTGTAAGGCGCAGGTATGGTTTCAATCAAGGCGCGGTTTTTCGCCGCCAAAGGCAGATTTTTACCGAGAAGAAACTCGACTACGGCCACCCGCCCCCAGAACACCGAGTTCGCCAGCGCCGTGTTCATTGAATCGGCGTTGGCGCCGTTTTCAACCAGGATTCTCACAGTTTCAACGCGACACTTCACGCCCTGCGGCGAGGTCTCCTTGCGATAACCCGCCTCTGAAACCGCCCCTTGAATCGAAGCCAAAGTCAGCGCCGTTTCGCCGTTCGCATCCTTGGCATTCACATTCGCGCCTTTCGCCAGCAGAGTTTTGATCTCCTCAACACAGGCGATTAAAGATGCCTTGCGGAGCCGTTCATTCACGTCGGCCTGAGCGGCCGCTAAATAATTGAGCGTTTTTGTGTCGCAACAAACTCCCGCAACCGACGGAGGCGCATCAGCCTTTCCAGCTTTTGACGCGGGAGGGCTGCCCTTACGCTTCTGCGACGCCTCTAACGATATCGCCCAGGCCGTAGACAGAAACAAGACAATGACTATAAAAGGTAGTCTTCCACTCATCGCTTCTCCTTGGTCTCTCAGAGGGGTCTTCGCCGTAGAGCCTTTCTAAATGAGCTAAGCGGATTGACGGCTGCCGGTTTAATCCGCTTAGTCGAATCACTTTTTCGTTGCGGCCTTTTTGAGCCAGGCGACAACTTCGGGTTGCTTCATCCGGGTAGCAATCGTTAAGGCCGTGTTGCCTTTTTTATCTCTGGCATTCACCTCGGCGCCATGTGTGAGCAACAGGTTAATAAATTCTTCTGTCTGGTATTTCTCAACGGCGAGAATGAGTGTGGTTTTCCCTTCGTCGTTTTTCGCATTCACCTCGGCGCCTTTTTCAAGCAGAAGTTTGGCTTCATCAAAACCGATGGCAAACATCAAAGGGGTCATGTCGCTATCGCTTTTTGCATTCACCTCAGCGCCTTTCGCCAGCAGGATATCCATGATCTTCATGCGATTGCCGACGCTTGCCGCCAGCATCAAAGGCGTCATGCCGCCTCTGGCTTTCGAGTTAACATCAACGCCTTTTTCGAGAAGCCGGTTCACCTCTTCCACATGATTTACGGCGATGTAGTTCATCAGCATAAATACATCATCGCTTTCGCGATTCTCTTGCGGCTTCTGGGGCTGGGGTTTGGCAGTTTTCTTCTTTTGAATTGCCAAGATGGTTTTTGAGAATTTAAGACCGGCGGCTTGTGCTTCTTGATGGGTAAAAGCCTGTATGATGATTAAGCCGACAAGAACAACACCTGTTAGTTTAGTACGCATAAAGGTAACTCCCTTGATTTGATAATTGGTTGCCATTTCTTGCATAGCAACATCGCTCGATAAGGCACAAAGAACCGGTAAGCGTTGCCGCCGGGCTATCGCTTATTTTTTTGTAGCGGCACTCTAATCATCTTGCCGGGTTTCCAGATTTGCCGGATGACTTTCCATTGTCCGCCTTCGTTGATCATCAAAACCCTTGCGCTATCGTTCCATCGCAATTCAACATTGCCATAGACATATGAGCGCGAGGCACTGACGTTGAGGACGGCTTTATTACCCGCCGTCATCGCGCTCATCACTTTCAGGTTTTGATGATCAATCGCAGAATTTCCGGCCCAAGCATACCCGCCTCGACCAACAGCTTTGTCGGGTTTACTGAAAAATTCAGCTTGTTCGCCGGTCACATATTTCAGGTAGGTCGCTTTATCCTTGGCCTTTTCCGCTTTGCATAATTCCAGATAGGCATTGCCCGCTTCCCCCCCGCCCGCCGGTAAAGGTTTCGGATTGGTCAAGCGAAATAGTTCTTCATCGGCTTTGCGAGCCGCTTCGGTTTTCCGGTTATATTCCGCTTCGCGTTCGGCTGGGCTTTTGTAAGTATCTAACCGCAACAGCGAATGCGAGCCAATGGGGTCAAATGATTGCCAGTCAATTTTCCATTGCCCGTTTTCGTTAATCATTCGGGTCACGCCGCCTATGCCAATCGGTTCCGCAAGAACCGCATTCATTTTTGGAGTTGGCGCGGGTGGCGGTGGCGGCGGTGGCGGCGGCGGCGCTTCCGTGGGAACCAGGTGAATTTTAGCGCTGTCGGGAGAAGGGTCGGGTTGTTGCATATAAATATCTACACTATCGTCTGGCAAGCTCGTGTGCCCAAGCACATCAGGCGATGCAGGCGCATTAACAGGCGCGTTATTTAAAAATAAAAGGGCGCATTTACCGTCCGCCGAAATAAAGGATTCTTCGCCGACGCGTTGAAATTTTGCGGTTAAAGCTTTGAGTCTTACGAGTCGGCGTTGTCCATCGCTGCCTTCAAAAAGTTTCGCCCTGTCGGCAATAAAAAATTTCTTTGTGGTTTCAAAATCTCCCGCCTCAAGGGCTTGCAAAAATTTCCGGTAGGTTTTTCTGGCCTCGCTATCTGCGGGCAACGTATCGGCTTCCGGTAGCGCATCACGAACCTGCGCATTGAAGGTCAGGCGATATTGGTAGCTTACCTTTTTGTTGCGATAGTCTGCATCTTGAAGGAGCGATGAGCGAATCGTGCCGCTGATTGTTTGGTCATTAAAAACCTTCGACTCGAACAGTTGTTCATCCTTCGGGTCGTTGTAAAAATCCTCTCGCTCTCTAGTGTCCTCAAAATTCACCCAGCAATCGCGGTCAGCAGCAGGGGTGCCTTGGGTGTCTAAAAACAGCACGCTGTGTTCAATCTCTTTTCCGGTGTTTATCATTATGATAAGCGTGGTGAGTTTGCCTTCCGCTCCGGCAAACTGGGCATATCGCCAACGCTTTACCGGGTCGTCGGGCAACGGTTTGTCTGTAAAGGTCAGTTGCACGGAGGGCGGGTACTCAATCTTCGTCGCATAGACGTACTTCAACTCAACCGTCTTGTTGCGATTGCCGTCATTGATGGTAAGCGTACCGGATGCCTGCCCTTTGCTCTGCGCCAGCGCCGATAGACAGAGCAGCCAGGGCAGAGCGAAAAAAATTGTCCATTGGCAAGTGACGGTTAAAAAACCAGCTCGATTTCTCATAAAAATCTCCCTTCGATAAAACGAATATACAAGTCAAGCGGCCTGGGGCTTGGCCCATTGCGGCGGTCTCCTGCACTTAATGGCTTTTACCACTGGGCAGGATCGCCTCTCTTCCGACTTTCCATTGCCCGCCTTCAAAGTGCATGTTCACTTCACAGTCGACTTTATTATTGTTTACAACACCGATGGTCTTGAGGGTCGCTTTGTCTTTATTGAAGAATCCACTTATGACCCTGACATTATTCATGATGGAAATGGTTCGCATCAGTTCAAACAATTCTTTTTTCTGTTTGTCGGTATAAGTTCGCACGATCTTATCAATACTCTGTGCTTCGTCGGTGACAGAGGCTTTGCCATCTTTTATCACGCGCGCGACCTCTTCAAACGTCTTGGTGTTTGCCAGAGCCGCCATATACTGCACAAAGGCTCTGCCCGGTTCGCCGCCATCCACAGGCAGAGGCTTACCAGTGCGCGCCGTGACCAGGGTATGGGGATCGGCTTCACTTGCCACCTTTTCAATAAAGGCTTTGCAGGCAACCTGGTAGGTGCCTGCAAAAATAAATCGCCCTTCGATGGTACTGCCTTCGCGTATCGTAAAGTTATTATTCATGGCGCTGCTGGCAAAGCTCTCATTGCCGTTTGCCCGCATAATATCTACGCCGTGGACGGTCATCGTCTTAGGGTTGATGCGAATCTGCAGGTATGGCGTGTGTTCTTTGCCGGGCTTCGGTTGTGAAACCGGTTGCTCCGTGAAAATTAGCGCGAGTTCGTTATCAGCTTCTTTCATCAGGGCACGAACATAGTTCGATTTTTTCTTTTGCCCCTGATCAACCAGCTCACCTTCTGCGCGTCCGAGTTCAAGCGTGATTGGCGGATAAACGCCGAAATTCCCCATCCAGGTATTCTTTTTGAGCTGCACCTTAAACGTCAGATTGAATCGGTAGATAAATTGATTAAACCGCTCTTCGCGAATTGTTGACTTCGCTACGTCCAATTTTTTCATCGTCCGGTTGGCTGAAATGGTGCCTTGCAATAGCGCAGGGTTAGAGGTTGTGAGGTTGAAAATTTCGTCGGAAAATCCTTCGCCCGCCCGTGAGTAATCATAGTTGTAAACCATCAAATACTCTTTATTGATGCCGATTTCGTAGCCCAGAACGCGTTTCGTCGCCGCATCCAAACGCACATAGAGGCCGTTGACTTGGCCATCTCTGGCTTGCAATTGAAACTGGTCTTCAGCCACCGCTTCAACAATTGGTCGGTCGGTAAAATAGAGATGGATGCCCGGTATATAATTAGCTTGGCCCGATTTCGCATAGACATATTGCAAGGCGGCCGTCTTACCGTTAAAGGTCAGACTCCCCGAAACCGTGTTTTCCGGCGCGGTATTGGTTGTCCCCGCCGGTTGAGCAACCGTTGGTCTTTGCGTAGTTGGTCGTTTGGCGCCCGTTTGCGCATAGGCATTTGGCAAGAGTGTCACAACCAAGGTAAGGGTAAATAATATTCGTTTCATAAATCTCCTTGAGTCTCTTCGCTCTACAGGGTTCATCAGGTTTCGCCCGTTCAAACCCGGTTACCCCTGCGCCCTTACTCCCTGGCGCCGGCTTTTTTGAGCAGAGCGATAATGTCGCTCTGCCCTTTGTCGGTCGCATACATCAGAGGGTTTTTTCCTGAATTGTCCCGGGCGTTTACGTCAGCTTTATGGTCAATCAAAGCTTGCACAACATCGCCTGCGCCATTCGCAGCGGCAATCATGAGTACGGTCTTTCCCGCATTGTCTTTTAAGTTCGCGTCCGCGCCTTTGGCGAGTAAAGTTTGCAGGATGCGGGTCTGTCCTTCGCTTTCGGCAATCATCAGCGCCGTGCGTCCAAGCTTATCTTTGGCGTTCACATTCGCGCCCTTCTCCAAAAGCGCCTGCACCACTTTGTAGCGACCTTTGGTGACCGCATTCATCAGCGCCGTTTGCCCTTCGTCATCCTGAGCGTTGACCTCCGCGCCTTTATCAATCAACAAGCGCACAGTCTTGTCACCACACGCCATTAAAACGGTTTTGCCATTAATAATTTTGGCGTTGGCGTTGGCGTTTTTATCGAGCAGCATTTGCACAATCTCGGCATTGTCTTCCATCGCCGCGCCCATCAGAGGCGAAATGCCGAACGCCATGCCTTTATTCACATCCGCGCCCTTATCAAGTAGCAGCCGGGCAATCTCTGTGCGATTGGCCGCAACGGCAGCTAGCAAGGGATTCATTCCCAACATCGCGTCGCTGTTCACGTCTGCCCCTTTATCGATAAACAGTTTGACGAACTCCGTCATGCCGCTATTGATGGCGGTCATCAAGCTGTTGACCTCCGGCGTTGCGCCTTTTTCTAAAAGCAGGCGCGCAATCGCGGTTCGCTTTTTATCCAGGGCAAGGATAAGCGCGGTCTCTTCCTGGCGACTTTTCACATTCACGTTGGCGCCTTTGGCGAGCAAAAATTGCACAACCTCTGCGCGCCCCGCATGTGCCGCGCGCATGAGCGCCGTTCGCCCCTGCCCATCGGTTGCGTTGACATTGGGCATCTTCGCTAAGATCGCCATGAAAAGTTCGCTATCACCCGATTTTTCGGCGATTTTCAAAGGCGAATCGCCCCATCCGGTATCGGCATTCGGGTCTGCGCCTTTTTCAATCAAAGCTTGAATGATTTTGAGGTTGCGATTTTGGATAGCCAGTTTCATGGGGGTCTCGCCGTATTCATCTTTGGCGTTGGCGTTGGCGCCTTTCGCAAGCAGAGCTTGAGCAATCTCCGCCTGATTATTCTTTACCGCAATCAACAAAGCGGTTTTGCCATTATCATCTTTGGCATTTGCGTCCGCGCCTTTGGCGAGCAGCTTTTCAACCATCTCCAGGCGATTCATCGCGACGGCGCGCATCAAAGCGGTTTGCCCATCTTCGTCTTTGGTGTTCGGATCGCTGCTCGCGCGCAACAATTCGAGGATCTCCGTTCGCTTTTCTCCATCGGCAACCGATAAAGCAGTTTCACCATCTTCATCTTTTAGGTTTACATCCGCGCCCGCATCCAAAAGGATTTTTACAACTTCAGTTCTGCCATTTTCCGCAGCGGTCATCAGGGCAGTCGTGCCCTCCATATCTTGCGCATTCACCTCCGCCCCGCTTGCCAGCAGTAGCTTGACCAGTCCTTCTCTAAAAGGGCGCTCTGCGGTAACCATCAAAGCGGTTCTGCCGGTTGCTCCTTTGTGGTTCACATCCGCGCCTTTTGCCAGCGACGCTTTGACCATTTCCAAATCACCGATAGCGACCGCGCGCCAGAATTCGTCGGTCGGGTTGAGTCTTGGCATCCCGCTCTTTCCTCGCGTCGGAGGCTTTTGTCTGGGCGCTCTTTTGGCTTGGAAATTCGGCTTTGCGAAGATGATTTCGGAAAGGTTCAGGTTGAACAAAGCAATAACCGCGAGAAACAAAAACGCTTTCGCAACTGGCAACATAATTTTACTCCTTATCATCGAGGAAACCTTGCATCAACGAACGAAAGAGATTGAAACCTTTCGCCTTCTGCTTACGGCAAGGCGACATTGGTTAATTTGAACGGAACTTTAACGATGGCATTGGGCGATAAAAGACTGAATTTGACGCGCGCGCCGTCAGGCAGTTTTTCATTGAAATCATAGATGTGAGTTTTATCCGTATTCATAGCTTGGCTGCTTGAGCTATATCCGAGTTTTTCGCCTTTCACATTTTCGAAAGCGATGTCGAGGATTTTTGTGTTCGGGTCTTTAACGGTTAATACAATGGCGGTATCGCTCAGCTCATCAAAGTTGTCTACCAGGCCGCCAAAGAGTTTTCCCATCGCGCCGATCAACAGTTCGGCGAAATCTTCCAGCGGTTCGCTGTTTCCCTTTTTGCGTTTCTCTTCCTGCTCTTTGCGCAACCGTTCGGTTTCAAGCTTCTTGCGGGCTTCGTATTGTTCGCGAGTCCAGACCGTTACTTCTACGCCGGCCGCTTTGAGCGCGCTACTAGTGAGCGGTTTGCCTGCGCCTTGCAAAAACTCTGCGACGGTAACGGTGGCTTTTGCGTCTTGGGTGGGCACAAAGATTTCGAGGTAACCGGAAACCTCTTTAACGACTGTTGCTTTACGTTCCGAGGGCTTAAATCCGAGGGTCAGTTGGGTACTGTTATCACCCGACAAATTGACCCCCTTAAAATCCTTTTCCGTACTCTTTTCATCGAGCAAATTTTTGCCGGTATCATCTAAGGCTTTTTCCACGACCGTGCGAATGCCTTTAGCCTCTTTTAAAATATCACCAACGACTTTCAATTGAATGCTCAACTCACCGCGACCGAACCTCACTTGTCCGCGAGACTCGCCGACTTCGCCTTCAAGGACGCGCACTTGAGCCGAAGCAATAAAACCAAGCATCACGATTGCAAATACGCTAGACGTGAATTGAATAAGCGTTTTCACGGAAATCAATTTATTCATAAGGTGAATCTCCCAAAACGAAATTTCAGAACCGTGTAGAAACCGATTAAAAGGGCTACTACCATAAGGCACTTCAAGAAAAATGTAAAATATGAGATACCTCAAAAGCCCTCGCACTCTCTCTTCATAAGAGCAATGATGAAAAAAACTCACGCATATTACTGATGATTTTGTCCGCCGCGCCGTTTGGGTCTAAAACTGGGGCGGCAGAATCTCAATCGGGGTGGCGTTTCGCGTATGGCCCCTGTTTCGTTGTCCAACTTACTACAACAGTCAAGCAAAAGTCTTTCGGAAGTTATGAAAAAGTTTTGAGGAACTTCTAAAAAAGATTCGCAAGCTCTTAGGCGCCGTCAAATCAACCATTTTTACGATTTTGGCAACTTTCGCCTGGAGGTGACCGAGCGGGTTTTGTTGTGTAACGGGAAAGATTTGCTGCCTGCGCCAAATGCCTTCGATGTCCTGCTGGCGCTGGCGCAAACCAGCTAACCAATTTTCCGCCGATTACCTGACCGCTTTCGCCTGGATAGAAATCATCAACTCATCTGCCTGCGAACGGTTGAGACAAGCTATGTCGCGCTGATTGAGGATTTTTTATGATAAGTGCCATCTTCACACCCTGCGTTGTTACATTTCGCTGAAATCTGCGATAAACCTTGCAAGCTCATCTGTGGCTCTTGTGTTTCAGGAATTTTAT
>JBIOWC010000550.1:0-6114 GCA_044868105.1 Blastocatellia bacterium | reverse complement strand
GTAAACCCTAACCTCTGTGCGAACCTTCAATTCTTGAAAGATATTAAATAACTGGCGGTCGGTGCGCCTGGCAGTGGCTTTTTCCTGCTCTCGTTTTTTCCTTATTTCCGGTAATTTCTTCAACGCTTCCAAACAAGCCAGTATAAATAACGGCTTAAACCTCAGCGGCGCAGTTAAGGTCAAAGCCGCGAGCCAGAGCAGATGGCTGATCAACATTCGGCGATCATGTAGATGAATCCAATGATAAATGATTCGATTGCGCTGTTCGATGAGTCGCACTTTTCTTCTGTTCAATTTGCCGATTGTCGAGGAGACGCGATGGCGAACCTGAGAACGCGGCTCATACATAATCGAAAACCCGCGTTTCCAAGCCCGATAGCTGAGCTCAACATCTTCCCAGTAAAAGGGCGAGAGCAGGTGCTCGAATCCACCGAGACTTAAAAATTTTTCGCGATCAAACATTGCCGCACCACCACCGGCAAACATTGAATACCATCCCCGCTCGCTGATTTGATTAGAATTGGAAAATGGTTTGCCCGGCTGAATTTCGCTGGTTGGTTGCTGGACGACCGTATAGCTTTGATGAACTCTAATGAAGCCGCGTTTGAAACCACCTATCTTTCCGGTACCGCATACCTTGCCGCTATCGAGTTCAACGGTGCGACAATGAACGGCAAAAACCGATTCATCAACAAAGTTTTCAACCAAAGGCGAGATTGATTCGACCTCCGGTTCAACGTCATTGTTAAGCAGAAAAATCAACGGATAACGCGCCGCCTGAAAGCCTCTGTTGCAGGTTAGGGTGAAGCCCAGGTTGCGCTCGTTTTTCAGAAACCTCAACTCAAGTGGACTCAGTCTCGTCTGTTGTTCGTTAAGCCATGCCAGGGTTTCATCTGTGCTGCCGTCATCAATAATCAGCACTTCGGTATTTGCGGAGGCCGTTTCCCTGTAGGCCTTCGCCGCTTCGATGACCGAAGGTAAAAATCGTTGGAGTAATGAAAGACCATTCCAGGTGGGAATTACGATACTCACGTCAAATTTCATTTTGCTGTCATTTCAAGGGCGCTGGTTGAGACTGCTGCGGGTTTTCGGATTAGCCATTTGTTCGAGGGCTACCAGATTCGAATGCCCTCCCATTGCAATTAACGCATCGCCCTCTTCTATTAGCGTATCGGCTACGGGATTGAATAGCATTTGCCCGCCTTTGCGTTTGATAGCAATGACAATCACATTGGTGTCCGAACGAATACTGGTATCTTTCAATTGGCGCTTGATGAACGGGGAACCGAGTTGAATTTCAATCTGCTCGATTTCGAGTTCGAGTTCTTCCGTCATGGTTGCCAGTTCAATAAAATCAGCAACCGCCGGACGCAAGAGCATCTGCGCCATTTGATGCGAACCGGTAATCGAAGGCGACACGACTTTATTGGCTCCGGCTTTTAATAAACGCGGAAGTGCCGCTTCCTCATTAGCGCGGGCGACGATGTACAAATCTTTATTGAGGTCGCGAGCCGTCAACGTGATATATAGATTATCCGGGTCAGAAGAGACCGCGCAGACCAACCCGCGGGCGCGATGAATTCCGGCGGCAAGTAAAACCTCTTCACTGGTTGAATCGCCCATTAAGACCAGATAACCTTGCGCCAGCAATTTATCGGCCAGCGGTTCGTTCTGCTCAATGACCACAAAATCCTGTCCGCTGCGGGCTATTTCGCGAATAATTCCCGCGCCAATGCGCCCGGCTCCGCAAACAATGAAATGACCTTTTAGACTGTTGATGTCCTTAAACATTTTTCTTTTGCCAAAAGTTGAAATTAACTCGAATTGAACAATGGACTGCGCAACGATAGTGAGCGCATAACCGATGGTGCTAACTCCCAAGATAATCAGGACAGAATTAAATAGACGCGCCGGTTCGGTCATCTCGGGAGGTTCGCCATATCCAATACTGGTTAAGGTGATGAGCGCAAAATAGAAACAGTCGAACCAATCCATACCGAGCAGCAGCTTATAGCCAATTGTTCCTATGGCAAGCAAACCGATAATGGCTGTCAGCGCGATAAGTAACCGTTGTTTGGATGACATATGATGAAAATTTCAGCGCAACTGTATGTTAAAAGCAAAATGCTTAAAAATCAAAATAGGCTTTTCCGTGAAATGAATTAACTCAATCGCTCGCAGGCTTGTCCGTAAAGATGAGAGGGATAATAAGAATTCAAATAATGTGAGTCGCTGGCTCATCGGATTACTGAAAAGTAGTCGAAGGGGTCAAAGCTGGTTGGGGAAAACCACTTGGCTCAGAGGTAAAGCTCGTAATGGAAAACTACGAGGCTCAAGGTCTAGCAACCCAAAGACTGCGGGAACCGTCAGGAGCGTAGGAAAACCGCAGGGCTTGCGGCCGAGGGTTCAGCTTCCCCGTTGATCGGCTCCATCCGCACGATCAGCGGGGAAGCCTACTGTGAACCCTCGACTTGTTGATTTTCCCTGAGACTGCTCACCCTTACGACCTCTTTTCGCTGATTTTCCCTGAGCCCGCACGGCAGCTTCAAAAAGCACTTCGCCGAAGCGCAGCACCAGGGCTCTCGCCGCCAACATTAAACCCCATCGCCATTGGTGGCGATAGAAAAAAAGCCTCTTGCATTCGTTGCAAGAGGCTTATGAAGAGCGGCTATTGAAGAAACAACTTTTAGACTGTATCGCTTACCGAGGTGTACACCGCAGCGCGTCGGCGAGCGCCCGGCTTGACCTCTAGTTTTTCCAGCGTAAGGGTGAACTTTTTCTCATCGCCTTTGCGAATGACTTTAAGCTCAACTTGACCTTCGCTCTTTTGCGAGAGCGTCTGGCTTAAATCGCCCGGGTCATCAATCTTGTTGTTGTCAATTTCGATAATGACATCGCCGGCTTTCAAACCGGCTTTGGCGGCGGCACTGTTCTCAAAGACTTCGGTAATGAGAACCCCCTTGCCACCTTTTACGCCAAAATATTCCGCGAGTTGATCGGTCATTGATTCAACGGCAACACCTAGCCGAGAGCCTCTCCAGAACCCATGACCGTTAAAGTCAAAATTAAAATTACCGAAATCGTGCGGCATGGCAAAGGTTTTACCTTGAAATTCCCGCGAACGCTTTGCCATATCCTCGGCCTGGGCTCGCCATTTTTCAGCCTGCTCCTTGCTGAATAAATGATTTTGCGCCAAATCTCCCGACCAATTTTTAAAGGGCTCACTCTTTCCGTCGAAGAGACCGAAATTCCCAGTGCGTTTCCCTAAGGTCGCCGAAAGGTTCTGATGCGCGCCGCCGCGAATCACTTCAAAAGCTACGCTTCGACCGGCTGGTGTTTCACCCAACAATCGCTGTAATTCTCGTACCGTATCTACGCGCCGTGTATTGAAGGCGACAATTACATCATTTTCTTTCAACCCTGCCTTTTCTGCGGGACTGCCGGCAACCACTTTAGAAATGACGGCGCCGCGTTCATCTGTAAGGTTTAATGCTTTCATCTTTTCTGCCGTCACCTCTTCCAGATAAACCCCAAGATAAGCATCATTGCCCAGATAAAGCGTGAAAGGGGCGGAATCTGGGTTGAGCGCCCAGATTTTATCTTTCTCTTTTTGCTTCTCCTTAGAATCTGCAGCCTCTTGCGCATAAACTCCATTCACAAGCAATAAAACAATTAGTGAAAAAACAATGTAATATTTTTTTCTCATTGTCTCCTCCTTAAGAAGTAGTTGGGTTTCAGGTTTGGTTACAGCTTTGGGCACGCACGAGAGAAAAAAAAGTTCCAAAAGAAATTGAATTATGAAAATAAAGATACGAGCTTGCTGCGATCTGCAGAATATAAAGACATAGATAAGCAATGAATGCGATATCGCCCAAAAAAATACGGAAAGTTTAGAGAAAGAATAAAAACCGCCCCGTTAACTTATCGCCCGCCTTTCTGAAGTCCCCTTAAGATGCGCTCAATCTGCGGGGTAGGGAACTTCAGATCAAAACACATAACATTCCATTAAAACCGGTTGACGGTTCCTCTCTAAATTTCAAAAAACCGGTTGTAAATAATTCGATCTGCCTTAGCCTTACTTATCGCAAGGGAATATCACGCAACGAATTTTACAGGTCTCTTCTATAGGACAACAACTCCTGTAACACTGCCCATCAGCAGGATCAATATATTCGATACAATCCATATCACAGGGAGCGCTCGCTTTAGCTTGCGTAACCGGTGTGGATTGGACAGCGGCAAATACCATAAATATTGAAATAATCAGTAATAATAGGCGTTTCATTACCCGACTCTGGATAGCTGGAATAGGGGAACTAAATGTATGCAAACTGTCTGATTTTTGTTCGTGTGTATTGCTTGTGTATTTCATTTGACACCTCCTTAATTTTTTTCGCTCACAGAGATAGTAACGGCAACTTATATACCAAGGTTGAACCCTTCATGAATTTTCTTGAATGTATCAGGATAAATTGCGGCTTTCTTTTAGTGATTATCCTGGGTGGTTTTTGATTTGCATCAATTACCTGGGCATAGGATTGATGTTTAAATTGAAGACAAAGTGGAGATTTATTTATGATTGAAGAGAAAAATGACATTCAAATAGATTGTGCGAAGTGTGGCCAGGAATTTACTTATTCGAAAGTTGAACAGGAATTTGATAAAGCGCATGGAGTAGAAGCACAGACGCTATGTCCGGTATGCCGTCAAGAAGATGCGCTGGATAAGAGCGAAATCAAAGGCGAGGGTGAAAGCGGCGCCAATGGCGGCTTCAATTCATAATAAGATTTAGAGAGCCACCAATAAATCGGTTCAGCCTGAGGGCCACGATAGAGGTGGAGATTATTTCAGGATTAAGGTGTGCATGCCTTTTTAGTCCTGACTCAGCATCTCACTGTAATCACCATCTTCGCGGTCAACTAAAACGAAAAGCGTAGCCGGTAGATTCTTATCGCCGCCAACATACCCGCCTTTGCCGGTATCCGACCATTCGGCTCCATCAAGTTTCAGGGCCGGAAGAATCGGCGGGCTTGAAATGATGTGCGCTTCGAAATCACTTTTCCAGTGCTGATAAGTCTTATTTTCGCCGGCCAGCGTCCAGACTTCATTTAGGGTTCCGATAGCGACAGGTTTCCAATAATCATCGCCGAAACTTTCGGCGACTTTCAATATGTGGGCTTCAATAGTTTTTCCAAAAGTGTTCATCGAGGTTTCTCCTTTAATCAATTGAGATATGCGCAATTCGCGCATCACCGAAATCGAAATGATGGTTGAGGCAATCCCGGTTGCAACTGATTTGACGAAGGCTTAATTTATAAAAATCAGGAGTAAATAGAAAGGGTCTTGAAAAGGGCACCTGATAGATGTGAAAGCCGATCTGGTCGCAATTTGGAATCGCATCATTTATGCACAGAACGAAGGTGTTGGAATTGACCATTCTCAAATTTATAGAAGTGTGCACCCTCATCACCCGCTATTTCATTTCGTAATCCTGAGAAGACAATCAATTTACTATCCAGGCGAAATTCAATAGGCATAAACTGGTCAGAGACAGTTGCGCTCCAGCAACAAATTGTATGCGGGAACCAATAAACCTTGCCTGTTTTTGCATCAATTGCTGCACCCATTAAACAAGATGCTCCGCAACCAAATGCTGTGAGGATGAAATGACCGGCAAAATTTGGTTTTTCAAGTGACGCTTCATTTAATTTTGTCCGGTATTCCCTATCTTTTTTACTCAACACAAGAGGAGCATTTTTACCCTTGTACATTTCATTCACGGGATAATCCTTGAAGCGTGGGGCGCGGCTTTGCGCTGATGAGTCCATAAAACCGAAGAAGTAGATGAGCACTATTATTAAGACAACTCGTAACCAACGCATTTGTATCATCCTCTATGACCAAGTTGCGCAAATCTTATACCCCTAGATTAATTACTGGCAAACTGTTACTGAAACCGTGCACCGTGTCGGTTACAGGTTGGTTATTGCAGATGTGATAGGGCGAGAGAATGCTTAACTGCTTTTTGAATAAATCATCATTTCCTCGTTTTCTAATCTAGGATGGTTGTTTCAATCAACCCAGGGATGGCGTCTCAAAAAATCGGCTGGCTTC
>JBIOWC010000549.1:0-3780 GCA_044868105.1 Blastocatellia bacterium | reverse complement strand
ATTGCGGTTTCTCAGGCCGACGGTTAAATCTGCATTGCGATTATCTTCAGCGCCATAGCCCAAATTGGCGCTGAAATTTTTCCAGGAGCCTTGATAACCGGTCGGCGCTTCCGCGTGAAGTTCAAACCAACCGCCGGTTGAATTGATGCCGCGCGCCCGTCCGCCGATGACCGCAGCGGCTTGAATGATATTGCCGGAAAAGATGCCGAGCGCCCGTCCGTGAAAGAGTTCGCCGGTCACGCGCACTCCTGTGGACAACCACACATTGAAATCGCCGCCCACACCATACGAATCAACCGGGCTTCGCACGGTTACGCCAAGCGGATTTCCCGGCGCTCCGAGCAGACGCGAATAATGTCCGCTGGCGCCAAAGGATGATTCTTTGCCATGTGCCGGGGTTGTGAAGCCCAGGCGCGTTTCCAACGCCGGTAATCCGCCGCGTTCACCCAAGCCAATCGGGCGCAGCACGGGATTGCCAGCATTATCGCCGGCGTTCGGATCAAGGATGGCAGTCGTGAGAATGAATTTCGATTTATCACCTTCGCGGTGTTCATAACGAATTTGCGGCATGCGATACCACAGGTTGCCCGAACCGGCAAAACCCGGAATGGCATACGAAGCCAGGGTCGTCGGGTTGAGCGGCGCAAATACCGACCAATCCTGCCCGGCTTCGAGTGAATCGTTTTTCCAATCAATGCGCCCGTAAGCCAGACGCAGACGGAAGAGATCGAACTGTTCGCCGTTCGAGATTGCCGGTTTGCCGCCGAACAGGTCGAACTCAAAAACCCCTGTGAGTTTGGCGTCCTTAAATATCTTCCCTTCATAACGCATTCCGAGTCGTGTCTGGCGCGCCGTCATATTGAAGTTTTCATGCTCCTGGTCAATTGAAGTTCCCTGTTTCTGCCCGAAGAGCGGGACATCAATATTGTTTGAACCGCCATCGGCGAAACTCGCGTTGACCAGTAGGCTGCCATAAATTTTTACTGGCAATTTCGAATTGGTGGTTACGGCGCCATCCGCGGGTTTCTGCGCCGTGTCGGACTGCTTGGCGACAACGACTTCAGCAGGTTTTGCCGCAGGGGCATCAAGCGGATTGGTGGCCTCGGTTTTCTTAACGGCCAGGGCTTCAGTTGACGGTTGTTGATGAGCCGCTTCAAGGCGGGCGAGCGCCTGCTGCATTGCCGCAAGCGTTTCGTTCGCCTGCTGCGCTGAAGCTTTCGCTTCTGCGGCTTGCTCTTTGGCAAGCTTCGCATCCGTGGTTGCCCTGAGGGCAGCGGCTTCGGCATCCTGGGCGCGTCGTTCGGCTTCAAGGGCTCTGGCTTCAGCCGCCTTGAGGCGTTCTTCGGCCGTCGAATTCTCCGCAGGGGTTTTGACCACAGCAGCTTTCGTCTTGCGCTTGGATAAATTTGCCTTGGCATTTGAGTTCGCCGTGCCGGCGTTCGCTACAATATTCACCAATAACAAAATGAGGCAAAACGGCACAAACTTTTTCATAAACAATTCCTCTCACGCTTAAAGCACGGAAAAATCACCGGGGGAGCATTGATTAAAGAATGAAAAATATGGGCTTCTCTTAAACTTGGCTTTTCTTAAACGGCGTGCGCCAGTTTTTGATGCGGTTGCCCGCCGCCGCCTCTCCGCGCCACAATCAAACAGAGCACGGCGAAGACTGCTAAGAAAACAAAACCCAGGGTGAACGAGCCGGTGGTTTGCCGCACCAGGCCAAGCACCAGAGGCGGGAAAAATCCGCCGAGTCCGCCGGCGGCGCCAACCAGTCCGGTCACTGCGCCAACCGTTTGCGGAAAATATTCAGGCACCAGCTTAAACACCGCGCCATTGCCGAGTCCGATGGCCGCCGCCATGCCGAGCGCGCCTATCGTAAACGTACTCATGAGCGGACAGGCCATAAAGATGGCCATCGCCGCCGTGATGGGAAAGACCCAGAGCAAAATGGTGCGTCCGCCGATTTTATCCGCCAGGATGCCGCCCACCGGGCGCATCACAGTTGCCAGCAAAACAAACCCGGCGGTGCGCAGGCCGGCGTCTTGCGGGGTGAGCTTAAAGATTTCGGTTAAAAAGGTCGGCAGATAAACGCCCATCGCGACAAATCCGCCAAAGGTTAAAAAGTAATAAAGGCTCAACACCCAGCTCATCTTATCGCGCAACGGACGCAGTGAATCGGCTAAGGATTTCGGCGGCGCTTGGCGCTCGGCATTTTCGGCTTTGAACCAGAATACCGCGAGCCACACGACCAGCAACAAAGCAAACGTCCAGAAGCCCCATTTGAAACCTAACCAGCCGGCGAGCATCGGCGACCCCATTGCCGCAAGTGATTGCCCGACATTGCCGGCGCCATACACCCCAAGCGCCATCCCCTGTTTTTGGGGCGGATACCAACCGCTTACAAAACCGACACCGACGGAAAAACTCGCCAGCGCCACCCCGATGAAAAACCCGCATAAGACCAGTTGCCAATAGGTGCCGACCCATCCCATCAGCACCGCAGGGATGATTGAAAAGGCCATGACGAGTGAAAAGATGAGCCGCCCGCCGAAACGGTCAGTGAGCACGCCGAGCGGAATGCGCCCCAAACTTCCAAGTAGCACCGGAATCGCCACCGCAATGCTCACCTGCATGGGCGTAAGCCCCATACTCTTTTTCAAGATCGGCATCATCGCTGAAACCGAACCAAAGACGGCAAAGCAGATGGCGAACGCGCCGGTCGCTAAAATGAGTTGCAACGTATTACCGGGTACGGAAGAAGATTTATTCATACCTGTCTCCTGAATTCATTCGCCCGGTGCAGCGCGCCGGGTGTTCAACGTAAATAAAAACAGACCCTGAAAGGGCGGAATAAGATGGTTGTAAAGCTGGATAAGTCAAATTCAAACCTGATGGCCTGCAGTTAAGATAAAGCGCCGGCAACCTGTGCGCGCCGGCTTCCTCGCGGTTTTGACCGCTCACCGCTTATCCATCGCAAAGAGATAACGCAGTAGCCCCGCGTTCAAAATAAAGCAAACAAGACTGACAATGGCGGCCGGCAAAATCACCGAATAATCGCCGCCCAGATAGGCATTCATGGTCGCCGTCAGTAACCACAATTGCAGAATAATAATCATCAGCACGATGCAAAGAATGCCGTAAACAATCGTCGTTTTCTGTTCGCGTGAAAATGGTTTTTTCATATCGTACTGGCCTCAACGCCGGTGGCATAAATGGTGTCGTTACGAATTTCAAGCTTGATGCGCGGCAAGGGGCGACGCGGCGGCCCGGCAAGCGGCTTGCCCGTTTCAATATCAAAAGCGCCCTCGTGACAGGGGCACGAAAAACAGTTCTTATCGGGTTGGGGCACCACCGCGCAGGACAGATGCGTGCACTTTTGCGAAAACGCCACGAAATGTTGTTCGCCGGTTCTTACCAGCACGCAGGAATCATGGGTTTCGGGATAGTCGAACAGGCGTGACTCGCCAACCGCTATATCCGCCAGCCCGGCAATCGGCTGCATCAAGGGTTCGCCGCGCCGTAAACGCAAAAAATTCTGCACCAATATCCAGAATTGCCCGACCACGAAAGCCAGACTCGTCAGCACCATAAATTTCGTAAAATCGCGCCGCGCGACATAATGGTCTTGCCCCCAATCAATGGGAAAATCTTTGCGCCACTCAGACTGGTCTTCGAGGGGTCGTCCGTCGGGGGCGATTGAAATAATCTCTCTGACTTTTTCTCGCTTCGTGCTCAAACTATCTCCTCCTTCAGCTTATGCAAAACGCCTGCGCGCAT
>JBIOWC010000548.1:0-15009 GCA_044868105.1 Blastocatellia bacterium | reverse complement strand
TTTATCCGCCCCAGCCGATGGCGCTTTATCCGCTTTTTCCGTCTAATCAGAAGATAAATTTTTACTTGTCCAGAGATCACTGTTTACTGGTCGTTGGGCGGGACTTTACTTATTTAGCGTCAACCGCGGGCCAACCTATTTCATACTGACTCACTACTTAAACGACGGCTTGCTTGACACTGCCCAAGACCGACTCGTACCATGCCCCGTTAATTTTTGGCACAGTTTTCTATCTTACGTTACAGTCTTATTTGGAGGTCATCAATTTGCAGGCAAAAGCAAAACCCACCCAACCCGATATTCGAGCGATTGCTCGTTTAATTAAACCGAGCGGCAACCTTGTTCAAGGTCAAAATGAAATTGCCCTGCATCCGATGTTGCAAGCGTCATTGGATAAGGCGGTTGCCGCGGGCTTAAACCATTACAGTTTTTTTGAGGGCGTTGATGAGTTGCGTCGCGCCGTTGCCGATAAGGTCAAACATTTTAACGGCATTACGGTAAATCCCGACGCTCAACCGCTGGAGTTGATGATTACGCCGGGCGGCACGGGCGGCATTGTGACGATTTCGCATACCTATTTACGCGGCGCCTCGGCGGTTGTATTCGAACCCTATTATCCCTATCACAAAAAGACCTTGACGACTTGTGATGCGCGAACCGATGTCGTCAAGCTGCGTGGCGATAACCTTGAACTTGATGTGGATGAATTGCGGCGCGTTTGTCGCGAAGGTGTGCAGCGAAGCGCCTATCCAATCAAAGCCATAATTGTCTGCTCGCCGGCTAATCCGACAGGGCGCGTCTTTACACGCGATGAACTGGCAGCCATCCTGCGTGTCGCCGAAGAGTTCAACCTATTCTTGATTTCGGATGAGGTCTATGAACATTTCACGCTCACGCCCGAAGACCATCTTCCGACCGCCTCCTTGCCGGGCGCCTTTGATAGAACCATTACAGTCAATTCATTCTCGAAATCCTGGGCGGTATCGGGATGGCGGCTCGGCTATCTTTACGGACCCGGAAACCTGGTTGGTAAAATCGGCTTGCTCGGCAACCTCTACTACGTCTGCACCCCGACCCCGCTGCAACATGCGCTTGCCAGAGTCTTGATGTCCGATGTCGGCTACTACGATAAATTGCGCGAGGCCTTCGGACGCAAACGTGAAATTCTCCGACAAACGCTCGAAGGCGTGGGGTTTCAGGTTTATAACTCGCGCTCGGCATTTTATTTGTGGGCGCGCATCCCGGCGCGCTTTACCAGCGCTATGGAATTGAATGACCTCTTGATTAAAGAAGCAGGGGTTGGCGCCGTTCCAGGCAGCGCCTTTATGGACGACCCGGATGAAGATGTCTATATGCGTTGGTGCTTTGCGCGTGAAGATGCCATGCTTGAAGAAGCCTCGGCAGAAATCACCCGCGTACTGGGTTAATTCCTAATCGTCAGGCTTGTTTGTGGGCGTCGGTTGCGTGTATTGTTTTTTCTCGAACCAACATTTGTCCCCCTATCGAGAGAGGTGAAAAAAATATGAGGATAAGACCGAGTGAAAGACAGGAAATCACCGACATTTGTCGTGAAGAGTTAGCCATCGCGTCGCAACGAATCAGCGAACGGCTTAGCCATTTTGATGAACGTCCGGCATCGGCAAGCGATGAAAAATTGGAAACCGTTCGCAAATTCTATGAAGACCTTGCCGATAAAAATTGGACGAAGGCCGATGAAGATGCCTTGCGTAATCTGGCAGATTTGAATGAGCATCAAATAAAAAATCTCATGCGTGAAGGTCATCGCAAAGCTTCGCTTTCGCCCGTCCCTAATTTTTCTTATTTAATTAATGCCGCAAGAGAGGATGAAAGCAAAAATCAAGTAACCGGAAGTCTGGCGAATCTGGAAGCCGTTTCGGCTGCTGAACGCGAACGCCTGGCCTCTGTACTGGAAACTGAATTGTCGGAAGCCGTTCAAGATATTGCGTTCAATTTACAACTCACGGATTCAAAAGCGGACTTGGTTCGCAAGCAACTGCAACTCACCCAGGGCAACATCATCGGGCGGTTGACGCCGCTTGCTTGAGGGCGGTTTATCAGAAGTATTTTGCTGTATAAATTCCAATTCGAAGGAGCAAAAAGATGGCCGATAACGATTATAGTTCTATTTGGACGTTGAATTCCGCCGCCGCAAAAGAAGCTGTAGACCTGCTGAAATATATCGTACTGTTGATGGTCGTCACCGTCGTCTTTATTTATGTAGTCGGCACGGTGGTTAACCTCTAAACTGCATTACTTATTTCCATCCATCGTGAACCCTTCAACCGGTCAAATTACTTCATCGGTTGACGGGTTCGCGACCATAGACCTGCCGATTTTGAAAGACACCAATCACCAGAATCCATCTATAGCGAAAGACCCCTTCAACTATTTCAATTACTTCACCGAGGTTGAAGATGAATTTGTCCGTCGTCGCGGAAAGCCCATGTTCATTTCCCCCCTGGATTGGGCCCTGGTTGAAAGTTGGAAGAATGCCGGAATCCCTCTGCACATTGTCTTGCGCGCCATCAATGAATCGTTTGACGCTTACGAAGCCAAGGGTCGCCGGTATCGAAAAGTCAATTCCATCTTCTATTGCGAACAGACCGTCGAGACGTTGTTTGCCGATTATCGGCTATCTCAAGTCGGCGCACCGGCAACTGAACCCGTACAAGCTAAAAAAGGCAAAAAGCCAACAACTCCACCTGAGTCGGCTTTTTCAAAAGAGACCCTAATTGATTTTCTCAAGCGCTCCGACCGGGAACTTGAAGCGGCCGAAGCCTTTTCGCTTACCCGTGATCGCCATGAAGTTAGCGAAGCCATCAAACGGGCGCGCCATCGCCTGAACGAACTTATTCAGGAGATTGATAAGGCTCTCCAAATCAACGATGAAGCGCTCGAACATGACCTGGATGCCATTGACCGAGTGATTTTAAAAGCGCTCACGACTTCACTGAGCGAGCCTGAGCGTGCAGCCATTGTTGAAGAGGCGGAATCTCAACTTGGCGCCTATAAACGAAAGATGGACAAAAAGATTTACGAACGAACGGTAGAAAATTTTATCTCAAGGCGACTGCGCGAAATGAATCGCGTGCCGCGTTTGAGTCTGTTTTATATTTAATCGAATCGGCAATCAATCAATTTCCCATGCAACTGGCAAAAGGCGACATTATCGAAGTCACAACCGAACGGCTCACCTATGGCGGTGAGGCCATCGCTCGCCATCAAGGTTTGGCAATTTTCATTCAACTGGCTGCACCTGGGGAACACTTGCGCGTTCGCATTGTTGAACGAAAAAAAAATTTTGCGCGCGGGGTGATTGAACAAATACTCAAACCTTCTCCTAATAGAAGAACACCGCCCTGCCAATATTTCGGTGATTGTGGCGGCTGTCAGCTTCAACATCTGGACTACGCAACTCAACTAAGAGAGAAAGTCGGATTCGTGAGCGATGCGCTCAAGAGGATTGGCGGTATTGATTGGCAAGACGAGATCGAAATTCGTTCAGCAGCAGAGTTTGGCTACCGTTTGCGCGCCCAACTCAAAGTCGTATTAGACGAAAAAGACGAATTAAAAATCGGCTTTAACCGAGCGCATTCGCATCAAGTGTGCGATGTTGAAAGTTGTCCGATACTCTTGCCGCAATTGAATGAATCGTTGCAAAAAGCGCGGGTCGAGTTGCACAGGCGAAGTGACGAATTTAACGAATACATCAACGAAATCGAGCTTGCCGCTGATGGAACACGGGTGGTTAGCGAACCGCAGTTCTACGATTTTTCGGCAATTGATTTACATCGTGAAGTTAATGGGGTGGTTTATCACTTCAGCCCGACGGTTTTCTTTCAAGTCAATCATCTGCTGATTGAAGAGTTTGTCAAAGCGGCAACGCAAAATGAATCGGGAGATTTAGCAATTGACCTCTATGCGGGAGTCGGACTGTTTACGCTGCAACTGGCGCAAACATTTTCCCAGGTTATTGGCGTTGAATCGTACGCAGAGTCTGTGGCGTTCACCTTGAAAAACCGTGCAGTTAATGAAATCAAAAACGTGACCTTCCATCACGATTCTACGCCCGATTGGCTAAGAGAATTTACTCAGCAAAACCCCTTGCTTAGGCCGGATTTAATTTTGTTAGACCCGCCGCGAACCGGCGCCGCCGAAGCGGTTGAGTTGATCGCGACCCTGAGGCCTCGGCGAATCAATTATATTTCCTGCGACCCGCCAACCCTGGCTCGCGATTTAAAAAAGCTGGTGGCCGGCGGTTACAGGCTCAACCGGATTATCGCTTTTGATTTCTTTCCGCAAACCTACCATGTCGAAGCCATCGCTTTTTTAAGCGAGGCGTAACTTTCAAATTGGCACAACTAGGTAAATGAGTTGTTATAATGCGTGGCGCATTCACAATCTATTTTGGAGAACGAGAAGATGACGACTGAAAATTTTGAAGCCTTGGTTCTGGAATCTATGAAAAGCCGAATCACGAAGATATTACCAACTCAAATCCGCGCCTGCCTTGAAGAATTAACCGAAGAACAGATCTGGTGGCGACCCAATGAGTCCAGCAATTCAATTGGCAATCTGGTCATCCATCTGGCCGGCTCGCTCACCCATTTTATCGCGCGCGGCATCGGCGGTATGGAGTATGAACGCAATCGCCTGGCGGAATTCAGCGAACGACGAAAGCTCTCAAAAGAAGAGTTGCTGACGATATTTAATACCATGATGGAACAGGTTTCGCAGACACTTGAGGCCTTCGATACCTCGCATTTTTTAGAGCCTACGGATGAACCCAATTACAACCCCACCAAATTCAATACCATATTTAATGTGGCGATACATCTGGCGACTCACACCGGACAGATTGTTTTCATTACTAAAATGCTGAAAGAAGGCGCGGTTTATGAAATCTGGATAAAAGCGCACAAGGAAAAGTGATGGGGTGAGAAAGAATTTCTAAAGTCTCAAGCGCTGGTGGCCAGCTGTTGAGCTGAAGTAGAACGCTGCCATTTGCGCATCCGTCGCCGCTCCATCTTAAAGGAGTTCCCTGAGTTTACGCGCAGCGCGGTAATGAATTGCATTCTCTTGCGAAGGAATTTCGCCGGGGCGGAATAACCCGTCAACCCATCGCAGGTATTCACCGACAGCGCGTTTGCCGGCTATTGTCGTTTTCAATCCGCCTTTGCTTTGTTCGCCGGTGAGGTGATAAACAAAATTGTCCGACCCTAAATAGACCGAATTTTCCCACAACCCCTTCTTCAGTTGCGCTCCATCATAGCCCAGTAACGTGCCCTGTGTGAGGATTTGTTTGTATGGTGAATCTGCCATAAACATTATTTGTACCTGAACAGAAGCGCTCTCGCAATTCGCTTATTCAACCTTTTGAGCTTCCCTTCTCGGAATAATTTCCCACCTCGAACCAGATTCTGGCTTTGCGTTTGCATTAACTAAAACCGCGAGGAGTTGAATGTTGAGAATGAAAATAGCGACGGAGGGAGGAATAAGAAATGTTAGGTTATGAAGACGACAACGTAAGAATTTTTCGGCAAATCGCTTATGGAAATACCGAGAACGATTTAAGAAAATGTGATGAACATTTCATTTATGAACTCTTGGATTCTATGTCAAATCTTAAATGGCTTTTGAAACCCAATCGCAATTTGTTTGTGGAGTATCGCAATTAATAAACCGGCGGAAGATTGAATTGGTCAATAACCAAGTATTTTTTACCCCCTGTAATACAAAATTGCTTGCAATAATCCAATACAATCCGCACACAATCCGTACACCATAATCTGCTGCTGGCTTCCTCCTCCTATCTTGGGTTTCCGAAAACTTTCATTTAGAAAAGCGCCTAGCTTATAGATTAACCGTTCAATTAAGAGGTTCTCTGATTATCACCAACCGGCTCTACCAAACAATTATTCTTTTGGAATAGCTATTGCCTATTTAGCTTATAGTACGGTTAAGGTGGTTCTTCATCTTTTCCGTTCTAACTTGAGAACGCCTAAGTCGGACGTATTTACGCAGGTCAATTTGCGTGGGGAGGGGAGCTTTTAAGTTACCTTCCTTACGTCCGATTTAACATCAAAGAAAGGAAAAATCAATTATGGCAACTACCAAAGAACAAGTAGCGATGACGAATGATGAAGTCATTTCATTATTAAACGGTCTCATAGAGGTGTGTAAGGATGGACAGGAAGGTTTTAAATCTGCCGCTGAAGGCATTGAAGACAGCGAAATGAAAACTCTGTTTTATGAATATTCGCAGCAGCGAGCGCAATTCGCCGGGGATTTACAAAATGAGGTTTTGCGTCTCGGCGGCGACCCTGAAAAAAGCGGCAGCGTCGCTGGCAGTATGCACCGCGGTTGGATTGATCTTAAGTCGGCGATTTTGGGTAAAGATGTCAAAGCCATTTTGAATGAATGTGAACGCGGCGAAGATTCGGCGGTCAGCAATTTCAAAGAGGCATTAGATAACAATATACCGGCAAATGTTGCGAATCTTATTTTGCGACAATCCTTTGCGATTCAACAGGCTCACGAACGGATCCGCAATTTGCGAGATAGCTATCAAGAGTAAGTTATCGTAACAGGGTGTTGTATTCCATCGGTGAAGTAAGGGCTGAATTTTCAGGCTTTTCTTATTTCACCGATAGGAGTCAGTTTACCAACCTTCAAAGTAATCTGAGATTTTTATCAATTCAAAATTGCTTTTTCGACAGCCTTCAAGTTATGACGAAATTAACAAAACCCTCAAAAAAAATTGGCTTTGCGGTTGTTGGGCTGGGACATATTGTGCAAAATGCCGTGCTTCCCGCGTTTCAACATACGACAAAAAATTCCAGGCTTGTTGCACTGGTTTCCGATGATGCAACCAAACTCAAACGGCTGGGAAAGAAATATGGGGTTGAGCATTTATACACTTATGATGAGTATGAAGCCTGCCTCAAAAATGATGAAGTGGATGCGGTTTTCATTGGCCTGCCCAACTCCCTGCACAAAGACTACACGGTGCGCGCCGCGCGCCAGGGCGTTCACGTTCTTTGCGAAAAACCAATGGCGGTTAATGCAAAAGAGTGCCGCGAGATAATTGAGGCTTGCGACAAATATCGCGTGAAATTGATGATTGCTTATCGGTTGCATTTTGAAAAAGCGAATCTATCGGCCATCGAAATCGTTCGTTCAGGAAAAATCGGCGACGCGCGCATCTTTCAATCTCTCTTTACCCAACAGGTTGAACCGGGAAATATCCGTTTGAAGAAAGCTTTAGGCGGCGGCGCGCTAGAAGATATGGGAATCTATTGCATCAACGCAGCGCGCTATTTATTCAGAGATGAGCCGATTGAAGTCTTTGCCACGTCAGCCAACAATGGCGAAGCGCGGTTCGATGAAGTTGATGAGATGACCAGTGTGGTGATGCGGTTTCCCAAAGACCGTCTGGCTATGTTTACTTGCAGCTTCGGAGCCGAAAAGGTTTCCGAATATCAAATCATCGGCACTAAAGGTGATTTGCGGGTAACCCCTGCCTATACCTATCACGGAGATATAACTTATGAATTAACCGTAAATGGAAAACGCAAAGAGAAAACCTTTCCGACCGGCGACCAGTTTGCCGCCGAGTTGATTTACTTTTCCGATTGCATCATCAATGACCGCAAACCCGAGTCTTCGGGCGAAGAAGGCTTGATTGATATGCAGATTATCGAGGCCATTTATCGTTCGATTAAAAATCGTCGGTTCATTAAGTTGATCACGGCAGAAAAGCGCAAGCGCCCAACGCTTAAACAAGAGATTCATCGCCCGCCCGTGAAAAAACCTGAGTTAATCAAAGTGGAATCCCCTTCAGGAGAAAAATAAAAATGGCGCAACCCGTCAGGCATTGCGTCATTAAACGAAGCGTCGCTATGGCTAAAGGCTACTTTAACTTTGCATAGCGTAATTAATTCTTCTCAAGTATTCAGCTTTCCATAAACGCAAGAGCCAAAATGTTTTCCGGTATGCCTTTATCCGGCCATTCGCGGTTGGGTGGCTGTTGCGAAGCGCTTTCTTTTTTACCATATCTATAAACCTTACAAATGAAAAAGCAAAAATCTTTTTGTCGAGTGTCTCGTTGTGTGAGTTAAGCAACTCTGGGCACACGTTTTTCAACCGACTCAGGTGACTCGAAGACCAGGAGTTGGCCAATTGAGGCTTTGGTGCTCTCTTGAAGTCTGGCATGCATTTGCGGGAATGCATAAATGGCTCGGGTTGCGGCGACAACAAAGCTTGTCCCTCCACATTGATTGCATTTGCCAACCCTATCCATATAGGTTTTTGCGGGAATGTCACCATCGCCCGAACAATCACCACAAATAATTTGAATCCCCAAAGTTGGAAGTGACGGTCTGGCTTCCACGAGATCTGCATCACGGCGATAGGAAAATTTGTACATTGTAAAAGCTGCAATTGCTAAAGCGAGTAGAATCATTATGGTCACGATCAACTCTCCTTTCTGACATATCGTTTTTGCCGAGATTCAATGAATCAAAGTTTTCCGGCTCTTTGAATCAACACAATAAAAAAATAATTCGCCGGAGAAGTATCTTTGGTCATCAAAATCACCGTTACCATCCCACATCATTTTTATGCTAGTTATCATTTTCAGCTAGGGATTGAGCAAAAGCCGTACCAGCTATAAAAATTTATTTTTGCAATTTAACTGATGAAGAAATTATAGGCTTGTTCTAAATACATACTGTTTGGCGTCATTTCTGTATGTTTTATTGTGCAATCGTCTCAATCTTGTACGTTCGAGGTGAGTAATTTTGTATAAGTCCTCGCTCCCTCATTTATTAAGTCATCATAAATTGAGCAGATGATTCTTTATTAAAGCTCTCACCCATACCTTATATTCTTGGCATACTGCTTGCCGTATCGCCTCCTCTATGTCAACCACACTTACCAAACCCAAGAAAACAAAGGTCAGGCAGGAGAGGCCGAAACCAAGGCGCCCGACAAAAAACCTTACCAAAGTTGAATTCAATCTTTTTGCTCCGAATAATAAAGCAGCGGCGTTAATCGGAGATTTTGCCGACTGGCAAGAGCTTCCCATGAAGAAAAATAAGCAAGGATATTTTCACATTCAGGTGCCGCTCGCCGATGGCATTTATCAATATAAATTTAAAGTGCAATCCAAAAGTTATTTCTTTCAACCTGACGAATGGATAACCATCAGCGACCCCTATGCGACAGCGATTGATAAAGAGTCGCAAAACGCCATCATCCGTATCAAAGATGGAAAGCGAATCGTTGATGAATACATCTGGCAACACGATGACCAACCCTTGCCCCCCAATGACCAGCTGGTGATTTATGAATTGCACGTCGGCGATTTTTCCGGTGGCGAAGCCGACCCCTTTATTCGCGGTAAATATACCGATGTGGTGGCGAAGCTCGATTACCTAACTGAACTCGGCGTCAATGCAATCGAACTCATGCCAGTAAAAGAAAATCCCGGCGACCATGGATGGGGCTATAACCCGCGCCATTTTTTTGCAGTTGAATCCAGTTACGGCACCAGCGAAGAATTGAAACACCTGATTGATGAATGCCACGCTCGAGGCCTTCGTGTCTTGATGGATGATGTCTACAATCATTCTGAACAGGAATGTCCGCTCGCGCATATGGATTATGATTACTGGTATCGGCGCGAGCCGAAAGACCCGATTTGGAATTGGGGCCCGGAATTTGATTACGAATTTTATGACGAAAAACACAAGGTGATGCCCGCCTGGAAATTTATGGGCGATGCGGCGCGCTTCTGGGTTAGCGAATATCATATTGATGGCCTCAGATTCGATGCCGCAAAACAACTCGATAATTATGACTTCATGAAATGGATTAGCCACGAAGCCAAACAGGTTGCCGGAGACAAACCCTTTTATTGTTTTGCCGAGATGTTGCCGCTTGACCCCAGCATCACAGGCGAAGAGGGTCCGATGGATGGGTGCTGGCATGACTTCTTCAGAAGCACCTCGATTCCTTACCTCTGCGGCAATGAATGCAATCTGGAAGCAATCCAAGATGTGATAGATGCCAGACGAAAAGGCTTTAAACATGCAACCAATGTGATTAATTATCTGACGAATCACGACCAGCAAAGAGCGATGTTTATGCTGGGGGAACAAAAGATTTTTGGCAAAGAAGCTTTCAAGCGCGTCAAACTCGGCGTTGCGACCATGATGACTTCATTTGGTCTTCCGATGATTTTAATGGGTGAAGAATTCGGCGAGTATAAAGAAAAAACTACGGAACAAAATAAAATCAATTGGCAATTGCTCAGTCAGGAAGATAATCGGGATTTATTTAACTATTGCAAAAACCTTATCGCTTTCAGGAAGCAGCACCCCGCTCTGCGGTCTGACAACCTGACCTTTATTCATGAAAATATTGAAAAAAATGTTCTGGCTTATCTGCGTTGGAGCGAAGCGGGCGATAAAGTGGTCACCGTCTTAAACCTCTCAAATGAACCCCTGGCAAATTACCGCCTTCCGAATTTTCCCGAAGACGGCGTGTGGCAGGAGATCAACAAAAATATCCCGCTTGAAGTTCAAGAGGGTACCCTGGTTTTGGACTTGCCAGAACGGGAAGCCCAGATTCTCATACGCGTATAATTTATTTGAAACCGCCCCGCGCCCTAAAAACGATTTGCGCGAATGTTTATCTTCCCCGAAAATTTTCGGGGAAGATAAACCATGAATCGCACTGACCGATTGCTCGCCCTGGTTTTGGAACTGCAACGCAAAGGCATACGCCGCGCCGAAGATTTGGCGGCGCGCTTCGAGATTACCAAACGCACGGTCTATCGTGATGTGCAGGCGCTTTGCGAAGCCGGGGTTCCGGTCGTTTCTCTTCCCGGTCAAGGCTACTCTTGACTGGAAGGCTACTTTCTGCCGCCCCTCAGTTTTTCAACTGATGAGGCGACCCTGCTTCTGCTAGGCAGTGATTTCATCGCCCAATATTTCGATTCGCAATATCAAACTGCCGCGAAATCTGCGAGTCGCAAAATCGAAGCCGTGCTTTCTGCTAAACTCCGCGATGAAGTGCGCGAAATGCAAACCAGCATTGCGATGGTGCCCATGAGCGCCAGCGACGGAGAAAATGAAACGCTTAGAAAACTTCGTCGCGCCGTCATTGAACGAAAGACCGTCCACCTTGATTACAACGCTTATTATGCAAAGAATAAATCGAAATCTCACACTACACGCAAAGTTGACCCTTATGGGTTGGTCAATTACACAGGGCTTTGGTATTTGATTGCCTACTGTCATCTGCGCGAGGCCTTGCGCTACTTTCGTTTAGACCGCATCGCCAATCTAACCCTTACAGACCGAATCTTCATTCGTCCGGCAAATTTTTCGATGGAACAACTCGAGGAAGACGACCGGCGAACGATAGTCATCAGTGCCCTTTTCGATAAAGAGGTTGCCAGCGTGGTGCGCGAGTGGCGTTCCTATTACCTCGAGGATATGCAGGACACGCCCGAAGGCCTATTGGTCACGCTGCGCGTTCACCACGAGAATGAAGTGTTGAATTGGTTATTCGGTTGGGGCGGAAGCGTTCGCATTCTTGAACCGGAGTCATTAAAAAATCAGTTTCTTAAAGAAGCCGGGAAAATTTTAACCAGGTATCAACCGTCCGAATAGATGCTGACATAAGGTTGTCACTCGCAACGCGTAAAATCCCCATTGAGCTTTGGGGCTTACCAAAATTTCACAGAGAGATTGAAGGAGAAATTGAATGAATAAACAAGCTTTGCTTGGACAGCGACAATATTTTGATATGGTGCATGGCGTCACCGTGCGCGCCCTTGGCGCGCTTGATGACAGCGACCTAGATTTTCGCCCGCAAGCCGGAATGCGTTCGGTGCGCGAGTTGGTTCACCATATTTATTCATTTGAAAAAGTAGTTGCTGAAGGCACGCAAAAGGGCCAATTTGATCAGGAGGTAGAAAACTCCGTGAACCCCGAACACGAATCCGGAAAAGCCCGCCTTGCCAGTTTGAATACGATTACCAAATTGCAGGACTATGCGCGTGACTGTCACCAAGCCGCCAATGAAACGGCACAGCAATTAGGGGACGAAGAACTGGCGCGCATTATTGAAGCGCCGTATGGAAGTTTTCCCGCCTGGCAATTTTTCGCTTTTGCCTATGATGAACACTGGCATCATCGCGGGCAGCTTTACACCTATATTCGCTTGTTAGGAAAAGAACCTTTGATGCTTTACGATTACGAGAATAATCCCGCTTAAAGCCGATGGTCGCCGAATAAAAAAAGCCTGCGAAGATTTTGGGTGCACAACGCATCTTCGCAGGCTGCAACGACATGGCTAGTCGGACAATCAAACTCACATCACCTGGCAATATCAAATATCAAGGCTTATCAAATCACCCTTCGGAATGAACCTAGCGATTGGCGATTTTGGGTCTTAACCCCTGATGCCCCACAAAAAGCAGGTTGTGCTTCCCGGAAACCTGCGCCAAGTTCAAAACTTTGGCATTGTTTAAGGTCAGGTGTTCAAATTTTATGTCCTCAGTTGCAGGCGCGAATTGAAAACTGGCTTCTTCGCGCGCTAAATTCATTGCGTCGTTATGCGCCTCGATTAAAAGTGGGGTAAAAATAACCGTACAAATAGCGAAAACTAAGATAAACCGCTTCATATTAAATCGCTGAACCATTAAGTTTTTCTCCAATATTGATCGGCTAAATAGTTAATTCCCAAAACAACGCCTATAGAGATACCGCATTCCGATTTTTTTGTCACTACCAGTATGGGTAGGAATATTTAGGTTCAGATAAGTCTATCGCGCAGGGCTTTGACAACCGCTTCAGACCGGGAATGGACTTGCAGCTTTGAATAGATATTGCGGACGTGGAAATTGATGGTATTGAAAGATACGCCAAGTTCAGCGGCAGCAGTTTTGTAGTTATGACCTTGAACAAAGAGCTTGAGCAAGCGAGTTTCGTGCGGCGTGAGGTTATAATTCTCGCGCTCTGATGGGCGGTGTTCACGAAATAATTCGATGACCCGGCGGGCAATTTCCGGCGACATTGGGGCGCCGCCCTGCACCGCTTCCCTCAGACTTTCAATCAATTTTGCGGGTGGGGTTTTCTTGAGCAAATAACCGGCTGCGCCGGCGCAAATGGCATCAAAAATCCGGTCGTCATCGTTATAAACGGTAATCATCAGGATCAACAACTGCGGCAGCCGCTCTTTTAAAATCCGCACACCTTTAATTCCATCCATCCCCGGAAGCCCAATATCTGCCAAAACGACATCCGGCAAAATGTGAGGGATTTTTTCTATCGCTTCTTCCATTGAACGATATGACCCGGAACACACGAACCCTTCGGTGCCGTCAATTAAAATCGCCATACATTCGCGAATGTTGCGCTGGTCTTCAACAATTGCCACTTTAATTGGGGTGCGCGATACCGCTGCCATATTCTGATTCGCTTCATTTATCATACTTCGTTACCCTGTTGCTCCGTTTTGCGCTCAAGCAGAAGTAGACTAAAACCCTTTGGGTTAATTGTCACCACATATTTATGTAGCATTGCTAAATTTTGATTTGAAAAACACTCACCGGTATTTGGTTATCTCCTGATGCAAGGGAATAACAAATTTAAGTGTGGTTCCCTGCCCCACTTGCGAATCAATCTCAAACTCTCCGCCCAGGGTCTTGATGCGTTCGCTCATACTGGAAAGCCCGTTGCCATCGTTATTCTTTGTATTTTCGAACCCTTTACCGTTATCGCGGATTTGTAAAAGCAATTCATCGGTGTTCATTTGAAATTCAATCTGCGCTTCTGTGCAGCCGGAATGTCGCGCGACATTGTTAATGCCTTCCTTAAAAGCCAAAAATATTTCGCGGCGCATATTCGTACCGACCTTTACCTGGTGTTTTTCGTCAGGCGCATCAAAATGGACTTTAATCTGTTTTGCGGTAAGCAGGTCACTGGCAAAAAAGCGCATTCGCTGGCTTAAATCACTGAGCGTATCCTTTGCCGGATTGATTGACCAGACAATGTCACTCATCGAATCCACCAATTCACGAGAGATGCGGCCTATCAGGGTTAATTGTTCATTGGCTAAATGCTCTTTGCCATTGACGCGCTGGCGCACGACTTCTGTCAGTAAAGAAATTTGCGTCAGGCTTGAACCGACATCGTCATGCAAATCGGTCGCGATACGGCGGCGAACTTGTTCAAGTTCATAGAGGCGTTCTTCTTTCGATAGCTGTAAAGCGATTTCTGCCTGTCGTCGTTCCCATTTGCGTTCGCGTCGTGAACGGGTAATGACAAAGGCGATTGAACCGAGTAACAACAGGCCGAGAACGATAAACCACCAGCGTTGGTAGATGGGCGACAGTATGCGAAAGGTTACGGTAGCGGCTTGGCTGCTTACGGAACCGTCGGTGCTGACGGCGCGCACCAGAAATCGGTAGGCGCCGGGTTTGAGGTTAGCGAAATCAACATTGCGCTGTCTGGAGGGTTCGCTCCAATCGCTGTTTGCGCCTTCGAGCTTATATTGATAACGCAGAGATTCTCCGACGGCGAGACTCAAACCGAAAAAATCTATGTTCAACTTGTTTTGATTGACTTCCAAATCCGGGATGGTCACCTGGGTTTCGCCGAGCGCCGACATCGGATGTTTTTCTCCGGCGACCTGAATACGGCTGATAAAAATGGGCGGCGGTTGAACCGGCAACTCGGCTTCGGGTTGAAACCGCGATACTCCTTTTTGGGTGCCCATCCAGATTGCCCCCTGACGGTCACGATAAACCATCAGCACATAATTGCTCGTTAACCCATCAGCTGTTGTGTAATGTTTAATCTGTTTGGTTGTCGGATTGAGCCGATCTAACCCGCGCCCGGTGCCTAAATAGATATTGCCGAAATTATCCTCTGTTATATCCCAAACATCATTACTCGACAGTCCATCGTTGAC
>JBIOWC010000547.1:0-3660 GCA_044868105.1 Blastocatellia bacterium | reverse complement strand
TTTTTTAGCGCCTCCGGTTGAGATGAGTTATAAAGATTTATATCCCTTAGCGGGTCAGTCAGTAACGGGGTGAAAGAGGGAGCGAAGAAGGCCTGAGCAAGAGTTGTAATTGTGTCCCTTTGAGAATATTAGAGAAACCCTATTCAATATCTATTTCACCAAAGGGACACAATATTTTATAGACTTCCGAATTCGCGGACCTTTAGACCGAGACGATTTTGAAGCGATAGCTCTGGTCTTTGCGACAATGGTAGCTGGCTTCCAGATCATCCCACATCACCTGAACAATAAACTGATTGTTGCCGGTTCCCGTTGGCGCTTGTTTCCAATTCAGGTTCAACTCCTTGCCCCAGTTAGAAGCCAGATTTGGCAGGTTCATGAAAGATTTCGATGACACATTCGTATGGCCATCGAGGTCTTGCACATCAATGACAATCGGTTCCCCATTGGCGATACCATAAGTGGGGTCAAAGAACATGCGACGGCGGGTTCTCGGGGTCGTCGGGGTTTTCGAGCTGTCCGCCAAATTCCCCATTGTCGTGTTAAAGGGTTTGCTAGGTCGTATGCGCAGGAATAGATTGCGGCACGCCGGAGCCGACACTTTTTGAGCGCTAAAGACTTTTTTGTAGAGACGCAGCAAGTCGGGGTTATTGCCGACATTGCAGCCGCGAAAGGCGAAGTTGTAGTGATGGTTTCGGATGATTCCCAATTGTTCAAAAAGCCGCGCCAGAGTCGCCACCTGCACGCCCATAATCTTGGCAAGCTCTTTGATACGCGGATCGTTTACATCAACCCTAATCTGTTTCAAAAATGGACCTAATGGAAATTGTTCGGCAAGCGCGGCCATCGTTCCGATAATCAACCCCGTCGCATTGTGAAAAGATTCTCGTGCAAATTTAATTAACAACCCGTGGTCTGCATTGCCATGAGCAATAATGACGTGGGTTTTGCCGCCGCTGCCGATGATATTGTCAAATAGCTCCTCTAAATGTGAAAACATCTTAATCTCATTAATCGGTGTAGCCGTGCCGTCAATCACTTCGGTGCCGCACTTTTCATAAAACTCTTTAATCAGTTGCGAACCATTCATGTTCGCTATATGTAATATTGTGTCAGCCATTAGTTTTCCCCTTTGTTTTTCAATTTTCTTATTCTCACTTCGGAAATCGCTTTCCGAAACAGGACTATATGTGAAGGCCAGGGTCGGGTCACTATCAGTATTGATAGGAATTATCTGAGCGAACCGTTGGTCTTTACCTTGATTTACTTGGAGTTGGTGGGGTGTGG
The DNA here is from genome assembly GCA_044868105.1 of Blastocatellia bacterium. Classification (GTDB taxonomy): domain Bacteria; phylum Acidobacteriota; class Blastocatellia; order UBA7656; family UBA7656; genus JBFMDH01. The sequence continues at coordinate 2,373 of JBIOWC010000547.1, read as the reverse complement.
CAGAAATCGGAGATTTGTTTCATTTATTTACCTAGATAAATATGTAGGGAATCGAGGGAATTGAAATAAATTTGTAAGAAATCGCTGGCTAATCAACCTTCAAGGTCATCCGCTTCTTCGGCCAGTTGTTTTCTGAGGCTGGCAAAATGTTCGACAATGCGTTGCGCCTGGGTTTCACCGACAAAGGGTCGGAGTTCGGCGAAGCTGGCTTCCGACACGCGTTTCAAACTACCGAAATTACGCAGCAATCGGGCTTTTAACTTTTCACCGACGCCAGGAATCGAAGTCAGTTCCGATTGAAAATCGCGCATGGCGCGGCGCTTGCGATGATAGGTCACGGCAAAGCGATGCGCTTCGTCGCGTATCATCTGCACGAGATGCAAGACCGGCGAGTGATGGTCTATGCGCACCGGCTCCGACCGACCTTTCACAAACAACAGTTCCTCTTTTTTCGCCAGCGAGGCCGTCGGCAAAGCTTCAAGCCCCAACTCGTGCAAGGCTCTCGCAGCCGCGGCGAGTTGCCCTTTGCCGCCATCAATCAAAACCAGATTGGGCAGCGGCTTCTCTTCCCGCATCAGTCGCCCATAGCGGCGGCCGACGACTTCGTACATCGATTGAAAATCGTTGGCCTCGCCTTCGACCGAGCGCACTTTAAATTTGCGATAGTCGCTCTTTTTCATCTCGCCATCTACACAGACGACCATCGAAGCGACGTTTTCCGCGCCTTGAATATTCGAGATGTCGAAACATTCGATGCGCGAAGGGAGTTCCGGCAGTTCCAAGGCGTCGCGAAGTTCCTGCAAAACTTTGGTCATATCCGGGCGTTGCACACGAAAGCGTTGGTCGAAATTGAGCCGCGCGTTTTTTTCCACGAGGTCAATCAAATCGCGCTTCACGCCGCGCTGTGGCGAGACGATGCGAACTTTGCGCCCGCGTTGCGTGGATAAAAACTCTTCGAGCAGTTCGCGGTCCTCAAAATCCACGGGGACGTGAACTTCGCCTGGCGCATAATCGCCGGCGGCGTAATATTGTTTCAACGCCTGCTGAATGAACATCGCAGGGTCGAACGGTTCTGTAATGTCTTCCCAATAAAATTCGCGTTTGCCGACGACTTTGCCTTCGCGCATGGTGAATAAAGAGAGTGCCAGTTGATGCCCTTCGCGTACATAACCGAATATGTCTATGTCATCATCGGACACGGTCATCATCTTTTGTTGTTGACCGAGTTTGGTTAAGGCTTTCAACTGGTCGCGGTAACGCGCCGCGGCTTCAAACCTCAGTTCATCCGCAGCGGTCGCCATGCGGTTTTGCAAAGTTTCGACCACGGCTTCAGTCTTACCTTGAAGTAAGAGTTCAACGTCGCGCACCGCTTCGTTGTAATGTTCGATGGTGCAGAGGTCTTTAACACAAGGTCCCAGACAACGCTTGATGTGATATTCAAGGCAGGGGCGGTCGGCTTTGCCGTCAATTTCCATGGTGCAGGTGCGCAGTTGAAAATTGCGGTTGATGATATCGAGGGTTTGATAAGCCAGCGACGGCGGCAGAAATGGGCCGAAGTATTCAGAGCCGTCTTTTAAAATTTTGCGGGCGATGATGGCGCGCGGCGCCCGTTCGTTAGTGATTTTAATGTGTGGATATTGTTTATCGTCCTTCAACATGATGTTGAATGGCGGGCGATGTTTTTTAATCAGATTGCATTCCAAGGCGAGCGCTTCGATTTCATTATCAACGACATACAATTCGACATCGGCGATGCGCGAAACCAGTTCATTGGTCTTGGCATCGTGGTGGCGCGAATTTTGAAAATACTGGCGCACGCGATTGCGCAGGTTTTTCGCCTTGCCGACATAAAGAATTTTGTCCCGCTCATCACGATAGACATAACAGCCGGGTTGAATCGGAAGGTTAGACAGTTTTTCTGAAAGTGTCATAGATTACTCAATATTTGAGAGTTGTCTCAGACGCCAAGTTATTTTCATTTATAAATCCGCAGTTATAATTTGCGTCTCCATCGGAAATATCAATCCGTCGTCATCACCTGGCTCCGAATTCAGATTTTAATTTCCCACTCTGTCATACCCATTGATTGTTGGCGTTGGGTTATCGGGCTGGCTCAATCTATCTTAGCCACCGGGCGATATTTGCCTTCGGAAAATTTGAAGCGGAAGTTGCCGCCGAATTTCGGAATCTCCGATACCCCGCCACCCGACGCTAAGGTCGGGATTCTCAGCGCCCCTTCAAATTGCGAATAATCAATCGTCGCGTAAAAGGATTTCAATTTCCCGGCGTTTTTATCCAATACGCCGAGATTATGCAGCGATTCAATTTTAACGGTCAGCACTTCGCCGGTTTCCGGGTCGAGCATCACCACGC
>JBIOWC010000546.1:0-9221 GCA_044868105.1 Blastocatellia bacterium | reverse complement strand
CGAGCGACTGAGCGAGGGTTAAACATCGCATTCCTCCTGATAATCGTTGAATGATGAATGAATCCACTGAAAGTTAAGCGGTGAGCAGCAAACTTATCAATGCCGGTGGGTTCGTGCAAGCGGGCTGAGGATTCGGCAATTTCCTGGTTTGCCTTTTGGCAAACCAGAGCAACGAAGAATTTGAATTTCTCCGCAGATTGCCGCGAACCGATGCCGGTTACTTCCCTCTAAACTCAGGTTTGCGTTTTTCTAAAAACCCGGCGATGCCTTCGCGATGGTCTTCGCTATCGAGACAATCGCGCACCGCTTCTTTGGCGCGGGAAACATCGGTTTCGCTATCAGCATCCAGGGCCTGTTGAATTTCAAACTTATGAGCGCGGTGCGAAAGCGGCGCTAGCTCGGCCATCTGCATAGCGTAATCGCGGGTAAAAACCTCCAGGCCCAGGCCTGCGACAACCCGATTGAGCATCCCGATTTTCAAGGCTTCTTCGGCATCAAACGTGCGACCTGAAAATAGAATATCGGAAGCGTTCGCGGCGCCAACCAGTTTCACCAACCGGCGCACCCCCATCTCCAAAGGGTAGGCCAGCCCCAATCGCGCTGCTGGAATGGCAAACGTCGCGTGGTCGGCGGCAAACCTTAAATCGCAGGTCATAGCCAGCAGCACCCCGCCGCCAAAACACGCGCCATTAATCATGGCAATCACCGGTTGCGGCGCATTCAAAATGGCTCGTAGCGCGGTGTTTGCCAAACGGTCATAGTCAAGCGTCAGTTCCGCGTTCGAGCGCATATCGGGAAACTCCGAAACATCGGCCCCCGAGATGAACGCTTTTTCGCCGGCGCCGCGAATGATGATGGCGTGAATGGCTTTTTCGCTGGCCAGTTGGTTGATGTCTTCGGCAAGTTTACGCCAGACCTCCCGATTGACGGCATTGCGTGAAAACGGGCGATTAATCACCAGCCAGGCGAGCGGCGGTTCTCGCAGTACAAGCAAGGAATTTTCAATTGATTCGTTCATTGGGTTGATTAAACAGTAGCAAGTAACCTTGTGTGATATTGCTTAACCGCTATAGGCGGCCGGCGCGCCTGCAGAAAATTCTACTTACTACCAGAAAATTCTATTTACTACCTGCGCCTTTCTACTTGCTGCTTCCGCTCCGGCATTCTCTATTGCCGGGGCAAGATTTTCAAGCTGCAAATTGCTTAACTATTCAACCACCTGCAAAGGGTCAAAAACCCGCCTGCTCTATTCAGGCGCCGTCCATATACAGAGAGGCGAAAGACTCTACCACTCAGGCTTCCGTTGCCATTCTTCGCATGATTTTTTCAGTTGGCATCCAACAACCGCTTTCGCATATGTTAAAATTCAGGTGAACAAATTTACTCAAGGAATGCAGCTATGAAGTGCCCGAATTGTGGAAAGCCGACCATCTGGAAAGACAACCCTGACCGTCCATTTTGCTCAGAACGATGCAAGCTGCTTGATCTGGGCAAATGGGCAAGCGAAGATTATCGCGTCGAAATGCCGCTCACCGATAGCGAAGAGAGCATCCCCATAGAAGAGGATTAAGGATTGGAGATATAAGATGCCAACAGAACAAATAACTTTCTGGACCCCGGGTCGCATCATCGCCACTCTGGTGGTGGTCGCCCTCGTCGCGGCCATCGGCTACACGCTGTTCCCGCACCCGGACGAAGGCAAAGCTGTATCCAATGTCGCCTTGCCGGATGCCCGCAATTCATCATCGGCCGACGCCACTAAACTGAGCGCCAAAAGTGCGCCGCCGGATTTCGAGGTGCCCCATATTGATGGGGGAACCTTTAAGCTGTCGAGTTATCGGGGCAAAGTTTTAGTGGTAGATTTTTGGGCGGTCTGGTGTCCGCCATGTCGCCAGGAGATTCCGCAACTGGTGCGCCTGGCACGCGACAATAAAGAGCGCGGCGTTGAAGTCATCGGCTTGCACATTGACGATAAAGGTCGAACCTCCCAACAGGGGATTCGCAATTTCATGAATCAATTCGGCATCAATTACACGGTCGGTATGGCGAGCGATGATATGTTTATCGCCTATCTGGGCGAACAGGAAGATTCGATTCCGCAAACTTTGGTCTTTGACCGCAACGGCAAAGTCGTGGCGCATTTAATCGGTTACGACTCAACCCACGCCGCAAAACTGGATGCCGCCATCAATAAAGCCATCGCCGAATCTTAATAAGAAAAATCTATTTGGGGTGACTAGAAGGACTTCAACGCTCCAACTTGGTGATTCCAGACTGCTCAATCCTTTAATCTATGTCATTGCCCTGTAAGGGCAAAATTCAATAGCCCAACGCATCGCGTTGGATCAAAGTCGCCATCCTTATTCAACGCGATAAACCCTGTTATGTCGCCCTTTCAGGGCTTGAATAAGGATGGCCGTCGCTACCCGGCGCTGTGCACCGGGCTGTTGAACCAGCGCCCCTTCGGGGCTTTTACAGACTTTTCAGACATCCTCTAGCGGGCGTTTTCTTGCCAGACCATTCGCATGGTTGGTGTCACCAGCCAATAATGCTCCGGGTTATCTTCCTCAAATTCGCACCAATACTTGACGGTCTCTTGATGTAAAAGGAAATCTGAATTCAGCAACGATTTCACTCTCTCTATCAATTCTTCGTTCTTTCCTTCTGCTAACAAATTCTCTTCAAGCGAGGCAATGATTAGCTCCATTAAGGCGAATTTTTCCTCTTCATCAATGAGCCTGGTGTAAAGTTGGCAGAACTCTTCAACGCGATGCGGGTCAGCAAGTTGAATATCCCAATCCTGCATCCACGGCTCAAAAGGGAGATTCAAGAGATGATTCAATCTATCTATTGCTACTCGGGTTGGATGCCTCATACACAAGCTATTTCTTATTGCCTGTATCCCGCGGGTACTTCTGCAACAGACCTTCTTCTTTCATCGTTCGTTCAATCGCGTCCAAGTCCATTGGCAACCAGTCGCTGACAATCTCGGCTTTCTTATCGCCGATGATGATTAAATCTTCCAGGCGAATATAAATCTGTTCTTCCGGTACGGTGAGCGCCGGTTCAATGGTAAAGACCATTCCGGCACGCAGCGGTCCCGTGTCAAAGCCTACGTCGTGGGTTGACATCCCCACCCAATGCCCCAGCGTGGTGCGCGGATTTTTTGCCGATTGCTCGTAACTCGACACAAACTGTTTGGCGGCGAGTTCATAAGCAGGCTTTGAAAACTTGCTCGCCGCTAAAATCTTCTGCATCTCGGCGGCGGCTTCCTGTTTGATAACCTGCGCGGTCACGCCCGGTCGAATGGCTTTTAAAATCGCTTTGTAACAACCGAGATAAAAGCCGTATAACTCGCGTTGCCAGTCGCTGAACTTACCATTCACGGGCATCATGCGCGTAATGTCGCTCATGTAATAACCGACATCGGGGGCAAAATCCATCAACAAAAATTCGCCGTCCAGCATCTTCTTTTTGCCGGCGTTGTAGTGCGGATACCAGGCATTGCGACCGCTCGCGATTAACGAATAATAGGCTTCGCCCTGCGCGCCGTTGCGGTAATAAATAAATTTCGCCAGCCCGTCGAGTTCGTGTTCCATCAATCCCGGCTCGGTCGAACGCATCGCTTCCTGTATGGCCAGACAGGAAAGCCGCGTAGCCCGGCGAATCAAATTGAGTTCGCACTCGCTCTTAATCAGGCGCAGCTTATCAAGCGTCGGCGTGAGGTCTTGCACCTCAAATTGCGGAAAGCGCGATTTAATCTGGGCTATAAAACTGCCTTCGCGCGAGGTGCGCGCGTCCCAGACATCCGAAGCCACGTCGGCGTTGTAGCGAAGCGCCAGGTCGCGGCTCACGGCAAACCCTTCGGCAGGGGCATAGGGCGTGTAAACGGCTCGATTTGTGCCGCGCGCATAACGCGTCAAATGTTCGGCAAGCAGATCATTTCCCGCAACGGCTTCAAGGCCGCTCAATTTTTTAATCAACTCGCCGTCTTCAGCCGAAAGCAGCTTGCCTTCGCCGCGTTCACGGCCCTCGTTACGATGCGGCAAATAGAGTGTCGCGCGACGCGACCCGCCATCGAGCAACAGGTAAGCGTGCGGCACTTCAATGCCGCACAGATAATAAAACTCATTCGATTGCCGAAAACGGGTGTAGCCTGTGGGACTCGAGGCGCCTTGAAGCAGGGCAATTCCATTTTGCCCGATAGCCTCGTAAACCGCATTGCGGCGCGCCGCGAATTCGTCCGTCGAAATGTCCGTGGTAAAGAGTGGAAAGCCTTCCTGCGCCAATACCATGTGTGAAGCGAAAAGCATAAGTGCCAGACTCAAGCAACGTTTTAGCATTTGATAAGCTCCTTTGATTTCCACTGGGCAGTTCAGGTGTGCCGATGATTTATAACACTGTGGTAAACTCCGGCGCAAAAGATTGACCGCCGTTGGCGCGTCGTCTACATTGCAAGTTATGCGTAGAGCAAAAATAGTCGCCACCATCGGTCCGGCTTCGGAATCCGTCGAACAACTGCGCCAGTTGATTCAGGCAGGAATGAACGTCACACGCATCAATATGTCGCACGGCACGCGCGACCACCACGGCGAAGTCATCCGTCGCATTCGTCAGGTTGCCGAAGAGTTGCAGCAACCGATTGGAGTGATGGTAGACCTTTCGGGTCCCAAAATTCGCACCGGCAATTTGCGCGACGGTTCGGCTACGTTGGAACCGGGCGCGAAGGTTCGCATCACGACCGCTGAGATTGAAGGCGATGCGACACGCTTTTCAGCCAACTACCCGTTGCTGGCGCGTGAAGTCAAAGCCGGCGATCGGATTTTACTGAGCGATGGCGAAATTGAACTTGAGGTCACCGGCACGACCGAACAGGAAGTCACCGCGCGCGTCATTCACGGCGGCGTGCTCGGCAATCATAAAGGGGTCAACCTGCCGGGCGCGCAGATTTCCATTCCTTCAATCACCGAAAAAGATATCGCCGACCTGAAATTTGGCATTGCTGCGGGCGCCGATTTGGTAGCCCAGTCTTTTGTGCGTACGGCGAAAGATTGCCTACAGGCGAAAGAATTAATCGCCCAATTTGGCAGCCGAGCGCGGCTCATTGCCAAAATCGAAAAGCCCGAAGCGATTGATGATTTAGCGAATATCTTGAGCGTTGCCGATGGCGTGATGGTGGCGCGAGGCGACCTCGCGGTTGAAACTTCAACCGAGCGCGTCCCGGTGCTGCAAAAAATGATTATTGCCGAAGCTTTGACTGCCAATAAAACCATCATCACGGCAACCCAGATGTTGCAATCGATGATTGAGAGCCCGCGCCCGACGCGCGCCGAAGCCTCAGACGTATCAAACGCGATTCTCGATGGTTCGGATGCGGTGATGCTTTCGGCCGAAAGCGCCATTGGACGCTTTCCGGTTGAAGCCGTTAAAACGATGGACAAAATTATTCGCGCCACCGAAGCCATGAATTCGCCGGCGCAGACCGCCATGCGACAGACCATATTCGGTCGCCAATCGGGGTCGCTGGGGCGGGCGATTTCCGAAGCCTCGCTGTTTGCCGCCGAAGAGATCGGTTGTCAGTTAATTGTCGTCATCACGCAATCGGGGCACATGGCGCGTCGCCTGGCGGCGCTGCGCCCGCGTCAACGCATTATTGCGCTGACCCCCGACGCCGAATCTTGCCGACAGTTGTCGGTGTCCTGGGGCATCGAACCTTATCGGCTCGAAAGCTGCACCATCGAATCGAAAGAGTTGCTGGCGAAAGCCGATAGCGCAATTTTGGAATATGGCATCGCCAGGCGCGGCGAAACGGTGGTGATGATGGCCGGCCGGCTTGAAGACATTGCCCTGTCACTTTCCATGAAAGTCCATCGCGTCGGCGATTTTGTGCCCGCAAGCTAGAAGGCGGGTTGGCAATCCGAAAACTGGCAAGCTAGACTGAGCACATTAAAACCCAAAGAGGCTTTCGCACATGTTTGAATGGAGTGTAAGCGACAGACAATTTTATATACGTGAAGCGCAAATTGAGACGGATTATCGCGACGTCGAAGCTATTCAACGCGATGTTTGGCAGTGCAGCGACCTCGATATTGTCGGCTCTTTAATGCTGGTTGCCAGTCAACACGCGGGAGCGATTTTGCTCTGCGCTTTTGAAGGCGACCAGATGATAGGGTTTACTTACGGCTTTCCGGCTTTTGAACAAGGGCAGGTTTCCATTCATTCGCATATGGCTGCAGTCAGTGATCATTGGCGCGGCAGTAATTTTCAAGTCGGCTACTACCTCAAACTCGCGCAACGCCGCGCCGCGCTTGAGCGCCAGGTTGAACGCATCACCTGGACCTTTGACCCCCTGCAAAGTTTGAATGCCTACTTCAATTTCGTAAAACTCGGCGTCACCTGCAATCGGTATTTCGTCAATTTCTATGGCGATTCGAGCACCAGCCCGTTGCATCAAGGCATCGGCACCGACCGCTTGTGGGTTGATTGGTATCTGGCGAGCGACCGCGTCACCGCGCGCCTCAAAAGCCAGGCGGCAACGCGCGAGCAACCGACTTTCACCGTTGATGAATCCGCGCCGCTGCTCGTTACGGTTGAAAAGGACGAGCCGCATTTAGTCGAAGGGGTAACCGACAGGCTTTCAGGAAATGTTTGTTTTATCGAAATTCCTCACGACATTAATGGTTTGAAAGAACGCGAGGCGCGGCTTGCGCGGCTTTGGCGCGAAGCTTCGCGTGCGGCATTTCTTGCGGCAACCGGCGCGGGTTTTACGGCAACCGATTTTCTCAAGATGAAAACCGACAACCAGCCGCGTTGGTTTTATCAACTGACTCGTTAAATCGAATGCGAGTAACGCGGCGGCAAATGCTATACTTTGCGGGCTTTTGAAAACCATTCACTTGAAAGGTTCACCGTGTCAATCGCCATTGTTTTAACGGTTCTGCTCGTCGCTCTCGTTCTATTTATAACCGAAGTTTTACCCATCGAAGTGGTCGCGGTGTTGATGCTCCTGGCGCTTTCGTTTACCGGCACCCTCACCTTAACTGAAGCGCTTTCCGGTTTCAGCGACCCGGCGGTGCTCACCATCGCCGGTTTTTTTATTATCTCTGCGGGGCTTTTCAATACCGGAGTTGTCGAAGTCATCGGCCATCGTTTGCATAAACTTTCCGGGTCAAACAAAACGCTGTTTTTAATCATGATGCTCATCACGGCGGCGGCGCTTTCAGCGTTTATCAGCAATGTCGTCACCACCGCCGTGTTGATGCCCGCCGTCATTGGCGTGGCGCGTCGAATGAAACAACCGCTATCGCAATTTCTGATGCCGCTGGCTTACGGCGCCACGCTCGGCAGCCGTTGCACCTTAGTCGGTTCGCCAACCAATCTGGCCATCAATGGGTTGCTGCCGAAATACAACCTGCAACAATTTTCGCTCTTTGAATTTGCGCCGCTCGGCATCACCCTGGTCTTTGCCGAAATCATTTATATGCTGATTATCGGCGTGCGGCTGCTCCCTAAGGGCAAAGAAGATGAAGGCGAAGATGAGTACCGAATCAAAGAGTACACCACCGAAGTGGTATTACGTCCCGATTCGCCACTGGTCAACAAAACCTTGACGCAAACCAATTTTCGCTCGATTTACGATTTACAGATTCTCAAAATCGTCCGCAACGATGAAGAGACGTTGCCGCACGGCAACACGCGACTCCGGGCCAACGACACTTTAATTGTTCAGGGCAAGCTCGAAAAAATTTTAAGCATCAAAGACGAACAAGGGTTGGATATTAAACGCGACCGCAGGCCTTACGAAAGAGGCGACGATTTCGTGATTGTTGAAGCCATTCTCTCGCCGCAGTCGGCGTTTCTTGGCAAGACCTTGAAAGAGATTGAATTCGGCTCTCGCTATGGCGCGGATGTGATTGCCATTTATCGCCATCACGAAACCCTGCATGAAAAGCTGAGCGAGGTAACGCTGGAATTTGGTGACGTGCTGGTCATTCAAGGCGACGCGCTGAGCATCAGCAAACTTCGTCACGAGCCCAATTTTCTCACCCTTGAAGATATTCAGCATACGCCGTTTAAAAAAAGCCGCGCGGCCTTTGCGATTGTGATTTTCGTGATTGCCGGGATTGCCGCAGCCATCAAGATTGCCCCCTTACCGCTGGTCGCTATGGCGGCAGCGGCGGCCATCTTTCTCACCCGTTGTCTTACCGTGCAGGAGGCCTACGATAAAGTCGAATGGTCGGTCATTATTTTTGTTGCCTCAGCCATTCCCTTAGGCATCGCGATGGATAAAACCGGAGCGGCGAAATTATTAGCCGATTATGTCACACAGTATATCGGCGCCGGCGGACCGATTATCGTCATGGCGGCGTTTTTTATTTTTGCCACGTTGCTGACTCAACCCATGTCGAATGTCGCCTGTGGACTGCTGATGACGCCGATTGCCATCAAAGTCGCTGAACAATTATCGGTCAACCCGCGCGCCTTTGCCGTGGTGATTTCGATAGCTGCGTCGTGCGCCTTTACCCCTTTAGAGCCGGCAACCGCCTTGGTTTACGGTCCGGGTAAATATCGTTTTTCGGATTATGTGAAGGTTGGCGGCTTGCTCACCATCGTGGTGATGATAGTAACATTGATTGTGGTGCCGATTTTCTGGCCCCTTTAGAAGGCGCGTGTTAATTAGAAAAAGGATTTGATTTAAGGTTGTGCGAAGATTTTTTATCCTCATTTTGATTGCTTTTTTTGCCTTGCCTATCAACCGGTTATTTTCAGCCTCGGGTCTCGCTTCACAAACCACTCGCCCAAACCAGACTTCGCCGGATAAAGCCGAGGCACTTGCAGAAGGTCATGGGCTCTCGACGTCAAAGCTGGCCCGGCCATTTAAAAAGCTCTGGCAATATTTGGATGAGGTCACGACGCTGGCGCCAACCCTGGATGAGGCGCGCATCTATTTGCCGCTTACCGGTGGGCGCGTCATCTGTCTTGAGCGCGGCGGTGGCGCGCGCGTCTGGATGAGCGAAACTGGCGGCACCGTCAGCGCGCCGGTGGCGATCAATGAGCAGATGGTTTATGTGGCGTCAAGTAAGGTTGCTGACGACGGAACCGAAGCAGGAGCAAGCCTGCGCGCCATGGAAAAAACCACTGGACTGACGCTTTGGGCGCATGACTATGCGCGTCCGTTTACCTCACCCCTGGTTATCAGCGGCAAGCGTATCTACGCCGGT
>JBIOWC010000545.1:0-28824 GCA_044868105.1 Blastocatellia bacterium | reverse complement strand
ATAAAAAATGCCGGGAGCAAAGCATCGGCAACACTGACGTGGCGCGCCAGGACCAGTACCGGGCCGCGCGTGAGTTCATCCGTGCCTTCAACCTCTAAACGGAAGTTGAATAGCCGCTGCGTTCCTTCGGCCAAGGCATTCGCCCACCAGCGTTGCAGGGCGAAATTTGCGTCAAGAAACTTTTCTCCATCTCTCCTTGCCAGATGTACCACCCACAGAAACAGACTGGCAAAAATGCCCAGCACTTCACAGGCAAAATAGAAGGTAAAAAACAGTACGCACCGCGACAGCACAAAGGATTTGCCGCGCACGAGGTCAGTAATAAATGCCAGGGGTAAAACCATTGGCAGCGTCGCTACTAAGCACACGAACATCAAGATAAAAAATGAGATGCTCAAGGCGCGACGCGCCCAGATTTTACAAAACTCAGTGAAGGGATTTGCCGACCTTGCCGCATAATTCACGGGCGAAGCCTAGCAAATTTAATGACCGGTGACGAGCTAAGCTCGGGGTCTTTTGCGATCCGGGTGAGCGCCTTTCTTAAACAGCTAGCGACTGAAAAGCTCTAAGCCGATTTCGCAACCAGCGCACCACGTTCACCAAGGTTTATCTTAGCTATTCAGAGGCAACTCTCTTTGAGGCGGCAACAGCGGATAAATTCTCTTGTTGTCACTCAACACTTGTCACCCGTCACTCGCCATGTTGTAGAATGGCATACAAGAATAATGGCTAAATTTTTACATATTGCAGATGTGCATCTGGGCATCAAGCGCTACAACCTGCCCGACCGTACGGGCGATTTCTTTCGCGCCTGGAGCGAAGTCATCGAACGCTTTGCCATAGGTCGCCGGGTTGATTTCGTATTGATTGCCGGTGATTTATTCGACCGTCGCGTCGTTGAACCACAAGCCGCCAATCACGCAATGGCAATGCTGATGAAACTCCGGGAAGCCGGTATTCCGGTGGTTGTCATCGAAGGCAATCACGACCAGCACGAATCCACATCGCGGTTCAGTTGGCTGCGCAGTTTTTCACAATGGGGCTTTATTTATCTGCTTGAACCTTCCTGGTCGGATGGCTCGCCCTATATGCCGGAATGGAATCAGGAGACCAAAAAAGGCGCCTACATTGATATTGGCGATGCGCGAATATTCGGCTCGACCTGGTATGGTTCGACCATTGGAAATGTTTTGCCGATGCTCGCCCAGGCGACTTTAGAAAATCGCCGCGAGCGTGCCACCAATATCATGTTGTTGCATTCCGATATCGAAGGCCAGCTCAACCATAAAGTTCAACACGCGCTCTCGATTTCCAAATTAATAACCATGCGCGAGGCCGTAGATTATCTGGCGCTCGGTCATACACACAAAAAATTTGACATTGAAAGTTGGGCCTTTAATCCCGGTTCGCTCGAAGCCTGCAGCGTTGATGAAGTCGAAGCCTTGCGCGGCGCATTTTTAGTTGAAACCGACGGCGCAAAAATCACCACGGAATTCTTTGAAGCCGGGAAAGATTATTTTCAACGCCCCTTTAAACGCATCACCCATGAAGTCAGCAGCAGCAGCGAAGAACCCGACGAGGTGCGCGACCGTATTTTTGCCACCCTCAAACAGCATTGCGCAGGGCTTGAAGATATTGCCGATGAACAAAAACCGATTATCGAATTCACCTTGCGCGGCAATCTGGGGTTCAAAAATTCCCTACTGCGACTGAATGAAATTAAAGACCGCGCCTATGACGAATTTAACCTCCTGGGATTGATTATCAACAATAAGACGATTCCCAAACAGCTTGCGGTTGCCGTCGGCTTGTCGCGTGATATTCCGCGTAGCGAACGCGAACTCAGGGTCATTGAAGATTTGATTCGTCAGGATTCGCGGTTTGCGCCGCGCGCGTCAGAGATTGCCCCGGTTGTTGTTGAGGTCAAGAAGATGCTGCTCGACGGCGACGCGCCTGAAAAAATCCTCCAGCTCATTGAAACGCGATTACTCAACCCTCTACCCCATTCACCTGAATCGGCCTATGCGGAAGGAGCGGATTGATGATTAAGATGGCCGAAGAGGGAAAGGTTTGGGAGTGGCGCGCCTTCGGAAAAATCAGTAAAAGGCTGTTAAAGAAAATTGAAGCCTATCCGCTTCGCCTGGACCCCGGCGGCAACCCCTTAGCAAATTTAATCGGGCAGGATTTATATTTCGTTTCGCCGGTCAGCGAACATAACCTCAAACTCAGAAAGTCCATTGGCACTCCCTGGATTTTAAAATTTAAATTATTGCTTAAAACCGAAACCGCTGGGGTTGAGCTTTATCTGGAAAGTAATAAAAAGACCTTTCGTTTCCCGGTCAAACCTAAAGTGATTAAAGAGACCGCCGGGCTGCTCAAGGTCGAGTTGCCAGAAGGCAAGCTCGCCAAAATGAACTCCCGTAAGTTTATTAAATTATTTGCGCAATCATCGCCGCCTATTTCGTTGATACTGGTTGGCAAAGTTCGCTCGCAATATCAACTGCCGCAGGGTTGGATTGAAATTGCCGACATCACCTTTCCTAAAAAACGCGCGCAATCTATTTCGCTCCATGCCTTCAAGCGTCGTGATGTTGAAAAGATGCTCGACGAAATACAACCCGGCGGCAAACTCAAAGTGATGAATTATCTGGAGGCATGTCGAAAGTGGGCTTGAGATACGAACCCCGCCGCGGTTTGAGCATTCCGAGCATCACCATTTTGGATAATCAAAATCGCGTCATTGAAGAGGAACAACGTCGCGTCTTTCGCTTTAACGCCCAACAAGGCAATGGCGCAGATATCATCTTTGGCGTCGGCACCACCGGCGAATGGAATCGCATCGCCAATTGCGAGCGTCAACGTCTGATGCAAATCGAAGTGGACGAAGTCGCCCGCATCAATCGTCAGTTTCGGGATGATGACAAACCGCCTATCGAAGCCTGGGTTGGGGTAACCGGAGACTCTTGTCTCGAAACCCTTGCCAATATAGAACACGCGCTTGACGTTCAGGCAGACGCCGCCGTGATTGCCCCGCTGTCGATTCCTGATGCGGTGGATATTCTGGATTTTTTTCAACACAGCCTGAGCGACCTCTTTGACCGGCGCGGGCGGGCGCTACCGGTTTTTCTTTATGATAATGCAGACATCGCGGCCCATCCCAGCTATGCGCACATTCGCACACGCGATGTAAAAAAGCTCAGCCGGTTGCCGTTTATTTGCGGCGTAAAAGTTTCAGCTTCGCGCCGCGTCCTGGGCAATTACACGCGCGGCGCTTTGCATTTTAAGGACAAAGGCGAATTCGGAATTTATATCGGCAACGCCTTGTTGATGTTTCAAGTCTTTCACCTCGGCGACAGTTTCATGGGGCGAGCGCGCGAATATTGGAACCGTTATCTTTTGCACGATGAATTGCCGATAGGCGTGGTCGCAGGGCCGGCAAATGTTCTGCCGCGTGAATGGCAACGCGCCTGGCGCGCCTGTTACACAGGCGATGAACGATTGATGGCAATTTATAAACCGGCTTTTGAATCGTTCAACGCCGCTTGCCGGTTTGAAGGTGGTGAAAAGATGCTTGCCTGTTTGAAGTTCGCCATGAAGCTAGATGGCGTGATTGAAACCGACCGCGTAGCCGGTGGCACACCAGCATTGAATGACGAGGAGAGAAAAATTTTTGCCGAAAAATATCAAGCCATCAAAGCCACCCTCGCTGCGCAAACCAGTAATCTCTGGATTTCAAAGTAATCATCGGTTTGACAACCTGGTTAACCAAACCCTCAAA
This sequence comes from Blastocatellia bacterium, assembly GCA_044868105.1. Lineage (GTDB taxonomy): Bacteria > Acidobacteriota > Blastocatellia > UBA7656 > UBA7656 > JBFMDH01. Next base: position 25,046 of record JBIOWC010000545.1, on the reverse strand, counting down.
GTGATTGCCCGGTTGGCGGCCTTTAATTTTGCGCTTACTCATTCACCTTCGCCGCCGATTGAATAATTCAGTAATGAATGCAGGTTCCGCAGGTTCGGGTTTCATCGCTAATCCTTTTGCCAACCGCCAGCGGTGAATCCAGGACAGGCCTTTCAAACTTTGCGCTTCGGGCAGGCTGTAAGCTTTATCCTTTAAGGCCTCGTCGAGGGCAATGAACTTGTAGCCGCGTCGTTTCATCATCGCTGCGAGTTCGTCGAAATAATCGGCATTCAAATCATTGGCGTGCAGCAACAAAGTCTGTTTGACTTCATAACCTAAAAAATCGCGTGACAGGTTTTCAAAAAATTCAAAAACGCTTTCCATATAGGGAACGTAAGCCTCGCCGACGCGTTTCATTGTCGCTTCGTCACCTCGCACTTTTGCATCTCCGTAAACATCTGCGAACATGAAATCCTGATTATCTATGGTGACTGGCGCAACGATATAACCACGCTCTGCAAGGAATTGATTCAACGCTTGTCGATAACTTTCCGTCGGTCCGGTTCTGAGTTGCGTATGGCGAAAGTAGCGCAACGGCTTGTGCCGTTCGTCAAGCAATCGTTTAGTGACCCGCTCGCCGCGAATCACATTTTCTTTGTATTGCTCCAGCGTCGCTTGATCAATAGCGATGTGCGAATAGGTGTGATTGCCAAGTTCCAATCCGCCGTCGAGCCAGGCGCGAAGCAAAAGCACGGCGCGCGGATTTTCTTTGCCGCCTTCGTAGAGTTTGGCTTCATTGACAAACCCGATTGCCGGAACCTTGTGCTTGTTGATGCTGAGCAGCAACCGCCTGGTCACCTCAATCATCCGTGGTAAATCGCCATACGAAGCGGGCAAATCATCAAAGGTGATGGCAATTTCCCGCTGTGCCCTGTTGTCGCGCACGACATTCGTCCCCTTTGACTGGGGCGCAACGGCAATAAATGAAACTAAAATAAAACCTGTTAGTAGAAAGATTTTTAGCATGGGTTCCTCGCCCAGGGTTTTCTTTGGCTTGCTTACTCAACTTTTTCGCAGAGTTTCCTCATCGCGACGAGTTCCTTACAAATTGTTTGGCTGGGTTGTAATGACCGGGTTCGGATTAATTTTTCTTTTGACGTTTCTTTTTCGGGCGCAGCAAATCGCGCGGAATCTCTTTCGTCAGCTTGCGAATATAGGTCGGGGTTACGCCGATAATCGAAGCCGCTTTGGCGGCGTTGCCTTTGGCTTGAAACAACGAGCGCGCCCACATCCATTTCAACATGGCATCTCGCGCATCCCCGAGCTGCGGCAATCTGGCGTCCGACAACACAAAAAAATGTTCCTGTTCGAGCGCATTATTTTGTCTTCGCGCTTCCTGTGCCGCGCGTTTCAAAACCGCCAGTTCGCGCCCTTCAAGCGCGGCTTCAACTTCAGACAATAGATGTAAGGCTTCCGTCGGATTGGCTTCCCCGATGGCCTGCGCCATTAAAGTTTTCACTTCAATTATCAAAAGCGGTTCTTTGAGGTCGCGGGCAATATCGAACGCCTGTTCTAAGATATTTGCCGCCGCTTGATGATGTTTCCCCAGCAGAAATAATTTTCCCAGGGTGCGTTTCGAGAGGGCTTCTTGCAGGCGGTCTTTGATTTGGGTGGCAATTTCAAGCGACTGGTTGAGCGCTTCCCGGGCTTCGGCGCATTCACGCCTGGCAATATGAAATTCGCCTTTTACTTCATAAGAGGCAGCGCACGCGCTGGAAAACGATTCACAGGATTTCAAGGCCCGACAAATAAAATATTGCGCCTCATCATAATCTTTTAAACTGATAAGCGTTGCCGCAAGTTCATTGAGCGTCAGATAGTCATAAACATTTCCGGTTTTCTCGAACACTTCATGTGCCAGCAGCAGTTGTTGATAAGCGTTGGCCGATTCGCCAAGCTGGTTCAAGGATTTCGCGAGATGAAAGCGGGCCAGCGCCAGACTGTATTCATCCTGAGATTTTGATAAAAGCTTGACACTCTTATGCAGCGCCGTCTGCGCCTCTTCAACGCCGCCTACGCGATTGAGGATAACCCCAAGCGAGAGATGCGCGAGACCCAGGCGATAAATTCTCGCCTGTTCGGCATAGAGCAAAATCGCCGCTTCGATCTCTTCCAACGCTTCATTCCATCTTTCCAGAGCCTGCAGGGTTTGGGCTTTCAAATGCCGCGCCTCGGCCTGCGTCCATTCATCATCGCGGGCGCCGGCGGCGGCTTCAGCTTGCGCGGCGATGCGCAAAGCCTGGCGGTAATTTTTGCAAAAGAAATGATAATTTGCGCAACTGAGCAGAACACGCGCGGCCAGCGCAAAAGGCGTTTTATCGACATCATTCAAATAGGGCGCCAGCGCGCTTTTTACCTCATCCGGTCTCTCGGCTCGCAAGGATAGCTCTGAAGCCAGCAACCGCAAACGAATCGGTTCGAAATTATATTCAGGCGCATTTTTCCAGGTATTTGGCAACAGCTCTGCCAGCTTTGTGTAGTCACCTGACTCTCTGAGAGATTCAAGCAAAGAAGCATCGGCTTGATTTTGTGCCATAGACCCTCCGCGTTGAGGCAGGACGCAATTTGTGCAGAGGCATTCTCAAACAGAGGGCGTTAGGTGTCAAGCAACGGAGGAAAAAGTTAACCAGGTCGCTTCAACCCATCCGTAGCCCATAGGCGAGCGCGGGCAGAGGTTACTCGGCCCTTAGAACTTCAAGCTACCGTACCGCTTTCAACTTAAACCTTAGGGCTACATAGCGGGTTTTAATCGGCGATAAAGCAAAGGCGCAAGCAACATCATGAGCAAGCCAAGAAATGAAACCTGCGTAATGCGCTCGGCCAGGCGGCGTATCGGTGTGTCCGTGTATTCAAGTTCAATTTGGTACTCACCCGCCGGAATATCGAGATTCATTTCGCCATATTTTTTGCCGGTCACAATCGGAGTTTCTTTGCCATCAACCTTGGCCACCCAACCCGCGGAATTGAAGGTGCGAATTTGCAAGCTGTCCGGGTTATCCAATTTGACGCGCAGCCGGCGCGATTCCGGCAGCCATTTTTCAATCAAGACTTCGCTTCCCTGTTCGTTCGATGCAAGCGCGGTCTTTTCAATGTAGGGCAGTTGTTCAAGCGGGTCTTCGGGCGCCCCGACCGGAATGGTTGCGAAATTCATATGTTCGGTTTCGGGAACAAATAACGGCGCATAAACCATCGGCTTAATGACCGCAAAGAAACTTAAAAACAATCCGCCGACGAGAATCAACCCGGCAATAAAACTGCCAACCGTGCGTTCAAAACTCGTACTCGTTGGGGATTCAAAAGCGATGCGCGTACAAATGCCCGCCAGCAGCGCGCACACCAGGGTCGAGATACCGAGCATTCGCCAGGTGAAAACCCCAATATCAATTTTGGGAATCAATCGCCCGATGGGTTCGGAAAGTCTCAGCATCATCAGGCTCACAAAACCGCCCATGGCTATCCAGAACCACCCGCGTTTGTGCAAAGCGGCATTCAGGCTTCGACGTTGAAAGAGAAAGAAGATGGCACAGCTTAAAAACACAAACGCGCTAAATACCCATACCGCGTCAATCAAACGAAAGAAACCGAGATTGCCATTTAAATAAGGTAGCTTGTGATAAAAGACATAGGTCGCGTGATAGGGCCAGGTCTCTGAAATATATTTGGTGCGCACCAAATCGCTTTCAACATAGGCGGGCAGCATATAGGCTGCCGAGAGCAAGCCGCCGAGCGCGATGGAGCAGCCGACCAACAGCAATCCGCGAAAATCTTTTTTGAATAGAGTCAGCAATAAAACATAGAGTCCGAAAGCGAGCGAGAATTGATAAGCGGTCGGCGGATGCGACCAGAGAAATGCGCCATAACTTGCGCCCAGTCCGGCCAGATTTCTTAAATGGTTTTTTGCCGCGCCGCCCGATTCATTCCGCCGAAACAGTTTTTCGCAAAACAACAACATCAGCGGCATCCAGATGAAGCTCAGGAGTTCGGCAAGCGCCCCGCGTTGATATTGGTCAACCAGATGGTAGGGCAAAATCATGTAGGCGCACATGCAAACGGCTGCTGACCTTACGTCAAGAAACTGTCTGGCATAGAGGTACATCGCCGCGCCGGCCGCCATCATTAACAACAGGTGTGTGCAGAGGATGACGACCAACCAATCTTTGAAAAAAAAATAGAACGTCGAAGTCACATAATAAATCGCCGGCGGATAATAGCTCGTGGTGATTGCGCCGAACCCGCGATTGGTATCCTCTTCCCAGCGAGGATAGACCTTGCCGGCGCTCAAGCCGTTATAAAACGACTTCATCTGTTCAAGGTGCAGATGCATATCGTGAGTAATCGGCATGCTCACTTTCCAGAACAGTCTTTGCGAATCTCTGCGCCCCATGAGGTGAAACGGCAACACGGCGAGCGCAGAAACGAATAAACAAAGAAAAGTGACCTTCAATCGAGTTCCGAGAAGTTGCTTTGGTCGGGTCTCTTCGAGGTATCTTTTGAGATGAATGTCGTGCGCGTCTTCAGTAAAACTGCTATCAATATCGTAAATCTTTGCTTCCACACCTGTTCCTTCAACTAAATTGTCGCGGAGAGGAATGCTATCACAGCAAAATTCCCGGCGGAAAGATTTCCAGTTAATTTGTCACGGTTTTAATTCGGTTTACTTATATGGCATTTGATAAACTATCTTCTGAACAAAGGATTGCCACCAGTAGTTGAATCAAACGTATGATGACCAAATTGCTTTCTTTCATTCTTATCCTGGCCTATTTACTCGGCGGCCTTTCATTTTCGGTTACCTCCGCTGAAAATGCGTTGCCCGCGCTTGAAACCCGCGATCGCGGACTGATCGCTTTAGCGCACGCCCTTCTTGAACTAGCCAATCCTTATACGCTGGTTTATGTGGCGCAAAGTCCGGTTGATGTTGATTACACGGCGCTCGCTTATTGTCGTAATAAATACGCGGCGCGTTCAATTATTGTATTTGCCACGCGCGGCGAAGTATCGGACGACAACCCGAGCAATTTAACTCCTGAAGAACGCGGCGCCTTGAACACGCAAACAGCCCTCAACCGCGCGCATCAAATCGGCGCGGATACCTACTTTCTCAACTTGCAAGATACCGGTTACGTCAAATCCCCCGAAGAGGTTCTGGAAGTTTGGGGCAAAGACGAAGCCTTAAAAAAAACCGTCCAAGCCATTCGTTATCTAAAACCGGATGTCATCATTACGCCGCATAGAATCAACACCGGCGAGGGCCGCCAACAAGCCATTGCCCGTTTGTTGCTTGAAGCCTACGACGCGGCGGCCGATGAAAAGTTCGTCGCACCCGGCGACCTTCAAGTTTGGAAAACCAAACGCGTCGTTCAGCAAACCGACGAAAGTGAATTTGATATATTGGCGAATTTGAACGAATACGACGTGCTGCGCGGAACCACCTATTTACAAACCGCCGCAAGTGATTCAAAACCAAAATCCGACAAACTTTATTTCAAACTCCTACGTTCAGGCGAAGGCGAACGCCCGAAACCGAACGGCTCATTGTTTGACGGATTAGTGTTGCCCGCCAAAATCCAACAATCCCTCGCGCCGCCGGTCTTTAATGGCAAACCTCTGGTCGAGGTGTTGTCGGCGCGCGAAACCCTGGTGCAAGTGTTAAGCGAAAAGCTTGCGGAAAAACGCGCCGAGGGCGGCATCGAAGCTTTACGCGAACGCTACGGCGCAGATTATTTTCGCCTGGTTCGATTCATCGAAAATTTAGAACGGGTCATTGCTTTAGCCGCCGGGGTTCAATTTGAAATTGCTTTGGAAGACGAGGTGATTGCCCAGGGCGAACGAGTTTCAATCAATCTCAGGCTTTATAACGGCAGCGCCTATCCCCTGGCGATGGTCTTTCACTCACCGGAATCCTTGCCTCAATCAGGCAAGCCGGTCTCCTACAAAACCTCAGAAGTTCTGAGCGTGGCGGCAAACAATTTTTTTGTACAAGCCTTCTCATACGAACCCGCGAAAGATGCGCTGCCGACGCTGCCTCACGCAACCCATCTCTATGAAGAGAATTTTTATCCGACGGCGGTTTACGATTTGCCTAATCCGTTCGGCATTCCGCTATTCGCCTTTGCGGAGGTCAATCTGGGGCAGATGAATATTCGCCTCGCCTCGGTCACGCGTTTTGATATTGCCGCACCTGTCGAAATGTCCGCGACTCCGGCAATGGCTTTTGTAAAAGACTGGTCGCAGCCGCGTGATGTCGAACTCACCTTAAAAATTCGTAATCGCTCGCGCCAGGCGCTGGCGGCCGCCTTGTGGGTTGTCCCGCTGGCGCTCAGTTCCGACACCTATCAACCCTTGCCGGTGACTTTGAACAAAGAAGATGAAGAAACGAGTGTGAAATTAAAATTCCAGCTGCCGATTTTAAAACCGCCGCTGGCAACCGATGTGTTGATTGAACTGCGGCGCCCGAAACCGGCACCGCCCGACCCCCTCGCCGCAGTAACCATTCCGGTGAATCGCCAACTCTGCCAGGTCGCGGAAACTCTCCGCGTCGGTTATCTCGCCCGCCCGGATTCTTCGTTGCCGATGGCGTTGAATTATCTGGGCGTTCAAAACGAAGCGTTAGCCGTTGAACAACTCAGCGCAGACGAATATGGCAACAAAAACAATTCAATCATTCAGCAACCTTGCGCCACGCTTTCCCGATTCGACACCCTCATCATTGACGCCATGACCTATTCAAACCAACCGGCCCTGGCCTTGAAAAATCCTTGCTTATTTGAGTATGTCAAAAGCGGCGGCAATCTGATTGTTTTTTATCAAAAACCGCGATTCTGGAATCCCGGTTTCAATCCATCGGTGTTTGCCCCCTTTCCACTGACCTTATCAAACGAACTCATCGTCAATGAAAATTCGGTCATCGCTTTTCGCAATCCCGATCATCTGTTGTTGAATAAACCGAATAAAATTTCCGAAAGAGATTTTGTAAACTGGACGCTCAATCGCGCGCGCTTTGTGCCCAAAGCCTGGGCCAATGAATATACGGCTATACTGGAATCAACGGATGCGACCGACGACACCAAACTCGGTAGTTTGCTGGTTGCGCGCTACGGAGAAGGCTATTACGTTTACACAAGTTTGGATTTGCCAGGGCAATTTCAATCCTTTCACGCCGGTGTCTATCGCCTGCTGGCGAATTTAATCAGCCTGTCGAAAGTTGCTAAAGATCAAGGGAATAAATAATGGCTTTCAACATTCACATAAAAAAATTGGAAGAGACGGAATTAACCGCTGTGTATACATTTTCACCTGATCCGGATACCCATATGTTTGGTCAATTGGTGATAAATAAAATCGGTGGCGACATACAAGAAATTCAACCTCATCCCGAAGACCTGGATAAAAAATTTTATGTTCGGGCCGCCCGAAAAATTTTCGTCCACCATAAAAATGGGGAATATCCCGATATTACCTCGTGGGCTGCATAAGCCCTGGCCTCGCAGTTTTCTTGTCGCAATCAAATAGTTAAACTAAAAAATATGAGCACCGAAAAAGAACTGGCTTATCGTTATGACTTACTAATCGCCTCGGATTGGCGCGATAGATTTGATTCTTTAGTTAACGCCAACGTCAAATTTCCAACCGAAGGGCGGGTTTTGGATGTAAATTGCGGCACCGGAGCGCACACCATCGAGCTGGCAGCCCAGATGCGCGCCCGAGGCGATGTTATCGGCATTGACCCCAGCGCCGAGCGTATTGCAATTGCCCAGGCCAAAGCCCTAGCACAAAAAATTGAAGATGTGACGTTCGAGCAGGGTGAGGCTTTTGATTTACGATTTATGGATGACGATTTTCAAGCGGTCATCGGCGATGCTTCGATGCTGCACACCAAGCATATCGAGCCGATGCTGAAAGAGATGATGCGAGTCGCCGATTATGACGCGCAGGTAGTTTTAAAATTAACCACCCATGGCAGTTTTGATGACTTTTATTCCATCTACTGGGAAGCCTTGATGACCGCCGGCATTATTGAAGAGGTTTGGAGCGAATTGGAAAAGATGATTCATGAAAGAATCACTATTGACGAGGCCAAGCAATTGGCCGAACGCGTCGGTTTGCAGCAGGTCGTGTGCTTTACCAGCATAGAGTCTTTTGAGTATGACAATGCTCAGGCTTTCATCGAGGCGCCTTTAATTAAGGATATTTTTCTTGAGGATTGGTTAGGTATCGTTCCCGAAGCAAACCGCCAAATGGTATTGGACAATATTCTCTCTATCATCGAGCAGGAACACCAGCACAATCCTTTTGAGATTTCAATAAAGGCAACCGTGGTAAAAGGGGTTAAATAAGGCAAAAGTAAAAGGGGCAAAAGTGAAAAGCGGGCGCGGCGCACGCAATGGGTGAAGGGCTGCTTAATTCAACCTTTTTATTACTCCTCAAAAAACTGATCAGGCCAGAGCTTCGTTCCTGGTATTTGCCTTAAAAGAATCCGGCATTTATGAAGTAAATCGCATAGGAGGTCTGCGCCAGCAGGCTCATTGCGCCGATGATGATTCCGGCGGTCGCTGCGCCGCGTCCTTCTTCCACGTTGGCTTTTATGAGCGCCTTGCGCGCGCTGATGCCAAGCATTATAGCGACTGCGCCCATCAAAAACCCTGCGCCAGGACAGAAGAATCCGGCTAGCGAAAGGATGAGCGCATTATTGGCTCGGGTTCGCGCTTTATCAATATCATAAAAGGTCGGCGCTGGGGTTTTAGCTGATTTGGCGGCTACAGTCGGGTCAACGAGTCTCCCGGATGGAGAGAACACGGTGCCCACACGAGCGCCGCAAAACGGGCAGTTTGCATATCCGATGCTAAGCGGTTGTCCACAACTTGAACATACTTTTTCAGGCATATTAAAGGATCAAACAGAAGCTTAGAGTCGAGCTCCCGGTTTAAGACCATACCGGGGGTCATTCAGTTTTCGATAAACCGAAAGCGATTTTTTACAAACGAAATTTCAATTGCGGATTAAACGGAAAGGACGGATTCTTTTATCCGTTATATCTGCCGCTTGCCGCCTCATCCGGGGGTAACCTTCAGGCCTTTGCCGGTTAGCGCCTGGTCTGGTTAACGAGAATTGAATGACCCTGGACCACCTGTTTCGCCTGCTCAAAGCGGCACTCAATTTAATGGCGTATCAGTCTCTATTTGAACAGACCGCTGATATAAGCTTCGGGCGAAAATTCGATTAAATCATTCATCTTTTCACCGACCCCGACGTAGCGAATCGGGATGCTAAGTTCTTTGGCAATGGCAATCACAATTCCGCCTTTTGCCGTGCCATCGAGTTTCGTCAAAACCAGTCCGGTTACCGGCATGGATTTTGAAAATTGTCTCGCCTGTTCCAAGCCATTTTGTCCGGTAACGGCATCAATGACCAGGAGGACTTCATGGGGGGCGCGGTCAATTTCGCGCCCGGCGATGCGGCGCATCTTCTCCAACTCTTGCATCAGGTTCAATTTCGTATGTAAACGCCCCGCTGTATCGACAATCAAAACATCGGCGTCGCGCGCCTTTGCCGCATTGATGGAATCGAATAAAACGGCTGACGGGTCGGTGCCCGGTTTTTGCTGAATTAAGGTTACGTCGGAACGATCCGCCCAAATAGCAAGCTGGTCGTTTGCCGCTGCGCGAAAGGTATCGGCCGCGCAAATCATGACTTGATTGCCCTCCGATTTGATGCGATGCGCGAGTTTACCAATGGTCGTGGTTTTGCCGACTCCATTGACGCCGACAATCATCATTATATAGGGCTTGATGTCGAGCGGAACTTCGGTTTCAGAGGCCACAGTGCCGCGTTGCCGGTGTTTGTCGGCGTTATCGAGAATGGCTTTTAATTCATCTTTTATTAAGCGTTTGAGTTCCGCGATGTCATTCAGTTGTTTGCGTTGTACCTGTTTGCGGGCTTTCTCAATGATGTCGAGCGAGGTCTGTACGCCGATGTCGGCGCCGATTAACGCCTCTTCAAGCTTATCTAAAACATCCGCATCAATTTCGCGTTTACCGGCAAAAACCACATCGAGTTTATCGGCGATGTTCTCGCGGGTCGCTGAAACCGCGTCTTGAAGTTTTTCAAAAATGTCCGCCTCTGGCCCTTCATCTCTACGCTCGGCTATCTTTAATTCATCGGCCGTTGCTTCGCGGTTTAATCCTAAGGTGATAATGTCGTCCTGTTTTTTGCGTTTCCAAAAAGCCATGCATACTCCAAATTAATGCTCAAAATATAAATCTCTATACGAAACTGATTTGCACTGTTCAATAAAATCAAGAATGGATTATGCGTCATTTTTCACTGCCTGACCAATTCAAGGCGTAATTTTTCACAGAGCGGTCGGTCGAAACTCGATAAACTCAGCTTGATACCGCTCATTTTACTGGCTCTAAAATTGCTTGACCTCCACATGGATTCGTTTGTTATTTGATTTTCCTCAATGGAGGTTAAGGTTATGTGGAAAAAATTATGCCTTCTAACATTCCTGACATTTATACTCATCAACCTGTCATTTATTTCAGCGCAATCCAAAAATCAAAGCCGCGAAGCCGTAGCCCAAACCAACTCCTGCATTACCTGTCATTCGACAACCTTTTCACCGGTTGAATTGGGCAATCATTATTTACAGTGGCACTTCTCTGCTCATAAAGAAAAAAATGTCGGTTGTGATCAATGTCACGGCGGCAACCCATCGGCCATCGGTAAAATCAAATCCCATGAAGGGGTGCTTCCGGCGGCCGATTTAAAAAGCCGCATCAATCAATGGAATTTGCCGGAAACCTGTGGCGCCTGTCATCAAACCATCGCCAAATCGTTTACCACCAGCACACACTTTCAACGGCTCAAATCGTCTGAAACCGGACCCTCTTGTTCAACTTGCCATTCGCATATGGCAAGGGATGTTATTTTCTCGCCCGGCGCCATAGCCAATCTCTGTGCGAGTTGTCATGCAACGATTAATGGGGTCGCGCCCACCCGCCTGGATATTCCTAAACGGGCCAAGGAGGTGATGAATTCTCTGCAACGCACCGATTATATGGTCAGTTGGGCAAATCTCTTGCTCGAAAAAGCCAAAGAACGAAGACTCAATGTCAAAGTAGAGCAACAGGAAATGAATTCGGTGAATACATCGTATAAAGCGACCCAAAGCCAGTGGCACAGTTTCGAGATGGAAACCGTCGGCGAAAAATTTGATTTGATTTTCTTAAAAGCGAAATCGGTTAAAGAGCGATTGTTAGTGAAACTGGGTTGAGCTTGATGGTTTAGCGCAAGTCGCTTCACCATTGTCTGAATTTTTCGAAAGGGGGAAACCAGAATAGGCCTTTCTCTCAAATTATTTTAATTAAAATTTGTCTCGCGAACCGGTTTCCATAGCGGGTTACTTGCTGAGAGCAATCCGTAGCGTGCTATAATCGCCGGCGTTTGTTCAATCACTTGCCTCTCCAAGTGAGCACCAGAAATGTTGAATAGTGAGGACGGGTTCATGCTAAGGCATTTTCGATGGCTCTGCGCGCTGGCAATGGCGCTGTGTTTGATGGCAACGCCAGAGGTATTCGCTAAAAAATCGAGCGCTTCAAAGTATTCAAAACAGAAGACTCAAGCTCGCGGAGATAACAAGAAAACTTCTAAACATTCTTCTCGTAAAGAGGTTCAGGCGAATAATAAGAAATCGTCTCGCCGCGCACCAACGGTAGCAAAAAGCCGCGAAAGAGCGGCGCCTCAGGCTGAACCCCCTCAGGATAAATCGCGCCCGACCGCTAACCCATCTGAAACGCCTTTAACCCCCAATCCGGGGCGAGGCAACGAAGCCAATTCTTTAACCGACCAAAATTCACAGGAGATCAATCAACCGCCGGCGCCACGCCCAGTCATTTCCAGCATCCCGACCGAACGCGTCGCCGAAATCCAAACGGCGCTCATCAAACACGGTTATCTGGATGGCGAAGCCAGCGGCATTTATGACGACAACACCAAAGCGGCGATGAAAAAATTTCAAGTCGCCAATAATCTGCAAGCTTCCGGGTTGCCATCGGCGCACGCTTTGAAAAAACTCGGCGTCTCTAAACGCGGCAACAGCCTCAATCAAGTTCCGATTAAAACCAAATCCGATGTTGACAAGGACACACAGCAAAATTAACGCGGTTTGCAAAGGGTCTGTGCTCTCTCCAAATCAGAAAACCGCCCCGATTCTTCAGGGGATTTAAGGGTCAAAAAGCTCATAAAAGGTTGATGAGTTGGCTTCCCTCCGTCGCCTGCTTACTTCAACGGGCGGCATCTTATTTGCCTTCATATTCAATGGATGTCTTTTAACACGTACAAATCGTTTTATCCTGTATTCCTTTCGAGCAAACCTTTGCCGAATTGTACGTATTCAAGGCTAATCCACAAATTTAATATTAGGAAGGTGTAATTATGGCAGACTATAAGAGTCAAGGGACGAGCAAAGCTGGAGAAAGCGACCGTCGTTGGGTAACCGGTTCATTTGCTGATCGTGAGAGCGCCGAACGCGCCTACGGTTCATTAACCAACCGGGGTTATACAAAAGATGATGTCAATCTGATGATGTCGGATGATACGAGAAAGAAGCATTTCAAAGACGACGATACAGAGCTTGGCAGTAAAGCCCTCGAAGGTTCAGGCGTGGGCGCAGCCATCGGTGGCACAACGGGAGCCGTTCTCGGAGCCATTTTGGCAGCCGGTTCGATTGTCATGCCAGGCGTCGGCATTTTAGTTGCAGGTCCATTGGCCGCAGCGCTCGCCGGACTCGGCGCCGGGGGACTCACTGGTGGCTTAATTGGCGCGCTCATTGGAGCGGGGATGCCCGAAGAACGCGCCCGTGAATATGACCAGGATGTTCGTAACGGTCGAATCGTTATGGGGGTAACGCCGCGTAGCGATGAGGATGCCGAATATATTGAGCGCGAATGGAAAAATAATCGCGGTGAACGCATTTATCGTTAACCCGCTGTTTGGTCAGGGACTCTTTTTGAAGAGTCCCTTTTTTACTGCCTACTTCGTGCCACCGATGCGAATCCGCAAGCCTGCACGAAAGTTCGCTTGGTAGGCCGGAAAGCCTAAAATTTCTTCATAATCCTGATTCAGTATATTTTCGACTCGCGCAAAAGCAGTCAGCCGATGATTGATTCGGTACGAGCCTGCAAGATTCAATTTGGCGTAGCCGTCATTAAAAATCGGTTGTTGTTGAAGGTTGAATCTTGAACCGCTTATCGGGTCGAGGTCGCGTCGCTTGCCCACCAAAGAGCCATCAAAAGACAAATCGAACCGGTTATCGAGCCAATAAATTTCAAAGGCACCCGAATGGCGAGGCCTTCTAATTAACGGCAGGCCGACTTCGGCAGGTGAGGTTTCTGACTCATTCAGCCGCGAGCGCAAGAATGTATAGCTTGCCGTGACGGTGAGTTTCAAAGCCGGACGCGCCGCGCCTGTCAGCTCAAGGCCGCGCGCCCTAGCGCGTTCTTGATTGACGAAGTTCGTGAGCCGCCCATCTGCAAGTTGCACAGCGCCAAAGGTCAACGGGTCAAAGACAAAAACAATCTGGTCGCGGAAGCGATTGTCGAAATAGGTAACTTCAAAACTGGCCTTGCGATTGAAAAATTCCTGCACCATCCCTGCATCAAAGCTGATGGCGCGTTCCGGTTTCAGACTCGGATTGCCAAGAAAAAATATGCTTGGGCTAAAGGCTTCGACCAGGGAGGGCTCTTTAATCCCGGTGCCGAAACTGGCATTAAATCTGGTTGCCCCAAAATTACCCGTTTGATGACGACGCGCAAAAAAGGTCGCGGCGATTTTCGGATTGACTTTCACACCAAAACCCACGTCACCGATAGGCACGGTGTTGCCTAAACTGGCGAGCGCCTCGCGCAAATCACCAGGCACCTCACCCGTGTTGCGTTCAAGGCGAACACCTGCGGTTACAAAAACCCGGTCAGCAAAAGCTAACTGGTCTTGAATGTATAACCCAAGGTTATTTCTTTCGGGCGACACGCGGCTGAAATCATCCGTAAAGACCGCCGCCTCATGTTCAAAATCAACGCCGCCCGTCAGCACATTTGCGGATGACAACGCGGCGATGGTTTGATAATGAAAACCCAATCGTTTTTGGTGGTCGCGGAAGCTGAAAGCAAAGTCATTACCGAAGGCGCCGGGCGGCAGCAGAGGCGTATCGGGCTTGGATAAATCCTCTGCAGCCGGGTCAAAGCTGTGAGTTTCGAATTCCGAAAAAAGGAAGCGCGCGGATTGTGACCACCGGGAAGTGGTACGCCAATCAAACAGGCCACTGAGCGCCATATCGTGATGCTTTTGTCGTTGGTCCGGGTCGGCAAACTGTCTGGCAACGGCGTCGGGCACACCAAGCGTGTTGTTATTGAGACGCGAAGTCAGGCGCAGATCGGCATGTGAACCAAGTTTGAATCCGAGGTTAATTGATGCAGAGCGATTGAGAAAGTCGGAATTGCGAAATCGTCCATCGGTATTTTCATAGGCGAAGCTTGCCGCATAATCGAACCATCGCGTGAGTCCCGAAAAAATTGCAGTTTCTCTATGGTAATCGAGATTGCCGCCTTCGCCCGACAGTTCAAGCTCAGGCGTTTCGGTTGCGCCGCGTCGCGTAATCAGTTGGATAACACCGGTCATAGCATCCGAACCGAAAAGGGCGCTGCGCGGACCGCGCACGACTTCAACGCGCTCAAGATTTTCCGGCGTCAGGAAACCGAAATCAAACAACCCGCCCGCCGCATTGACCGGCACCCCATCAATTAACACTTTGTTGTAATCGGATTCGCCGCCCCGCGTAAAGATACTGGTAATGCTGCCGCGTCCACCGCTTTGCAACACCGCAAGACCGGGGATGAGTCTGAGCGGTTCAGAAATTTGTGATTGCGCTTTGCGCTGTAAATCCTGGCTTGAAATGATGGAAACCGAACCGGCGATTTCGTCATCCGGGGTTGGCGTGCGTGTTGCCGTTACGACTAAGTGGTCGCTGATGGCAGCAACGATGAGATGTACATCCGTGTTTTTCGTTTCCCCCGCTTTAATCTCAAGCTCTATTTTTTCGGTTTGCGAAAAACCGCTCGCTTCAACCGTCAATAGATAGTTGCCTTCATTGACGTCAAGGGCAAACTGTCCATTGCTGTCTGTATGAGATTGATAAACAATGGCGCCCGAAATCTCGCGCAAAAAGAGGCGAGCATTAACCAGATTTGAACCCGACGGGTCTTTAACCGCGCCTTCAACTCGACCTCTCTGAGCAGCCAAAACGGTTGAAGCCAAAATCAGCATGGCGCTGAGCAGCAAGCTAACTGAAGTTTGCAAATGACCATTGCCCCTGATTGATAAGGGGCGTGCAGAAAACTTGTTGAACATAAAACTTCTCCTTTTCCTCGAAAGAGTGATGGGTTTCAGATTGCCGCGCCGGTTTCCTGACTTTGCGCCTTGTCGGTAGCCGTTCAGTGATTTGTTTTACCGACTTTCGGTTACCGAGTTCCCTACGCCAACGCCTTCCCGCTCGTATGCGAGCCGTGGCTTGCAGCCCAGGCTGCGTTGTTGGTTTCGTTGCGCTTCACAGTTGCGGGACAGTGGCGGATTTACACCGCCTTCCCCACTGCGACAATCCACGAATTGACAAAGAACAAAACCGAATAAAATTTTTACTTTTGCTGACGAAACCACTTGCTGCGGCTATGCGAACTGGTGATGGTGATTCTCGGCAGACCGCTCAACGGATTGGTATCCACCAAAAGATTGGCGCCAAACAGCTCGCCGAGGTTCTCTTCGGTCATCACCTCCGCAGGTTTTCCATAAGCTAAAATTTCGCCCGCCTGCAACAACATGGCGCGGGTTGCGAATTCCGCCGCCAGGTTTAATTCGTGAGTCACGACGATGGCGGCAAGCCGTTCTTCGCTCGTCAGTCGTTGCATCAACTCAAACAGTTTGACTTGATGCGCAATATCCAAATTGGCGACCGGTTCATCCAACACCAGCAAACGCGGATGCGCGGCAAGCGCCCGCGCGAGCATCACCCGTTGACGTTCGCCTCCCGACAGTTCATTCATCAGCCGCGCCGACAGATACGCGGTTTGCGTCAGTGACAGCGCGCGTTCGGCTTCCGCTAAATCTTCGTCGCTTTCAAAACCAATAAAATTTCCCTGGGCAAATCGGCCTTGCAAAACAAACTCCATCACCGTGAAAGGAAATTTAAGCGAAGTCTCTTGCGGCACATAGCCGATAAGCCGCGCCACCTGTTTTCTTGGCATACTCTTGAGGTTTTTGCCCGCCAGTCTGACCTCGCCGCTCGTTGGCTGAAGCAGACCGATGATACTTTTCAGAAGGGTGCTTTTACCCGCGCCATTAGCGCCCAAAATGGCCAACAATTCGCCGCCTTCTACATTAAACGAAATCTCTTTTAACACTGCCGCTGTGTAATTGAAACTGATGCGCTGAATCTCCAACAGCGTCTGGAGACCGGTCGTCGGAGTCTGGCCTCCGTCAGGCGAAAGACTTTCCGTTATTTGAATCTCTTTTTTCATGGTCTTACTAAAAACGCTAGTTGCTGGCGGCCCGGCACACCGGACCCTAGACTTTTCAATTCGCTCTACGCAATAAGTAAATGAACGTCGGCGCGCCAATCATCGCCGTGACCACCCCGATGTGGAGTTCACGCGGCGCAATCAGCGTTCGGGCCAGCGTATCGGCCAAGAGTAAAAAGATGGCGCCGGTGAGCGCCGATGCCGGGATGACCAAACGATTGTCGCTGCCGCCGGCAAGCCGAACGGCGTGCGGGACAATCAAACCGACAAAGCCAATCACCCCGCTTACGGCAACCGCTGCGCCGGTAATCAAAGACGAAGCGAGAAAGACTACAAGTTGTACGCGACGCACATCCACACCTAAGGTTTGCGCCTCTTCTTCGCCGGTCATAATTAAATTCAAACTGCGGGCGTTGAGAAATATCAACGATATCCCGGCAAAGATGAAAAGCGCGACGATGGGCAATAATTTCACATCCGTGCCGAGGTAACCGATAAGCCACGAAAAGACGCTTTGCAAGCGCGCTCCCGAAGCGACGGTCAGTAGAAAAATAACTGCCGACGAGAGAAAGCTGTTGACGATGACCCCAGCTAGAATTAAGCGTTCGGTCGCCGCGCCGCGATGCGCCTGTCCTAAATAATAGACAATGGCAATCGTCAAAGTCGCACCGACAAAGGCGGCAATCGGTCTGCCGACAATCAGGTTTTCAGCAAACACCGTTGCCGCTATCGCGCCGAGCGCTGCGCCGGTTGAGACGCCGAGAATGTAAGAATCGGCAAGCGGATTTCTGAGCAACGCCTGATAAGCCGCGCCCGCCACCGAAAGCGCTGCACCGACGATGATGGCTAGCAAAACGCGAGGCAAACGAATCTGCGCAATGATGGTCTGTTGTTCGCCTGGCATATCCACCTCGCCGCCCGTCAGTCGCGCAAAAACAATTTTCGCAATCGTCGCGAGACTGATATGTTCACTGCCCAGGGCGATTGCAATACCGGCGGCAATAACCAGCAGACCAGCTAGAACGGCGAGCGCCACCACGAGTTTTCGTTTCGTTAAGCGCGGACTCGCCGTGCGAGCGGCCCTGGTTTGTGGTCTTTTGTCTTTGGTTACCATTAACCTTGAATTCATCAATCGCTACCCGTGACTATTGCCCGCTACCTGACGGACGAGGGCTGATAAAGTTTCGCGGCAATCTGTTCAAGTCCGTCAACTATGCGCGGGCCGGGACGCAACAACAAATCATCATCAAGATGAAAGACGCGCAAGTTTCGCGCCGCAGGCGTTTGGCGCATTCGTTCGGGTAATTTTTCATCACCGGCTTGCAGAAAAATCACTTCCGGTTGTCGCGCAATCACCGTTTCCAAACTGTATTGCGGATAATCGCCCGATTCATCAGCCGAAATAGAGATGCCGCCGGCCTGGGTTATCAGGTCATTAATAAAACTCGCGCTGCCGATGGTGATTAAAGGTTCTGCGCCGAGCATCACAAAAACTTTGGGCTTCGGCTGTGTGCCGATGCGTGAACCCACCAATTCAACGCGGGCGCGTAAAACCTCGGCCAATTCCTTAGCTTGATGGGTGGCGCCCGCGACCTCGCCGATTTTTTCAATGGATGCGATGGTCTCTTTGAGATTGCGCGGATTGCTTACATAAACCGGCACCCCCGCCGATTCCAGATTTTTAACAAAGGCTTCAAGTTGACTCGATGTCGAAGCAATAACCAGATCGGGTTTGAGCGCGACAATTTTTTCGATGTTCGGACGCAGCGTATCGCCGACTTTCTCTTTTGTTGCAGCTTCGGGCGGATAATTACAAAAGGTGGTGACCCCGACCAGCTTGTCGCCAAGCCCTAAAGCGTAGAGGGTTTCGGTAACGGAAGGCGCAAGCGAAACAATCCGTCCGGGAGTTTGCAGGACAGCAATGGGGCGACCTAATTCGTCCGTAACCTGGCGGGTATTTTCCTGAACGGCTTTTTGCGTTTGACAGGCGGCGCTCACTGTCAGGGTAACGCAGCAGACAAGTTTGACACATAAAGATAAAAAAGCCGTTGATGTATTGCCTTGCAAAATAAAAACTCCTGCCGACACTTCGCAAAAGAAGGGTGGGCAGGAGTTTTTCAGAACCTGATGGAAACCTGCGTACCTGACTCTTTCACGCGAAGAGCGAGACGGTAAAACTTCAGGCAGGTCTCCTGACTTCGCTCGCGGTTTGCGTTCTTTTCGCATCCCCTTTTCTGACTTGCCTTCCCAACTACTCCATCAGTGGCAATGCGTCAGCAATTTACCGAGCGTCACAGTGGCGCGACCGTGCGGGACTTGCACCCGACTTCCCTATTCTCCTTGCCAGCCGGCAAGGCACCTGAACGTTTGTGAGCAATCAAATAGCTAACCAGAACCTGCACGCTAACACGCCATACCGGAATGCGTCAAATAAACAAGTAGCGGGGGAACGCTGAGTTGCGAGTGGTAATAACCCTTAACCTCACGTACGAAGCAGGTGGCCTAAGCCATATGGGGCTCAGAACCTTCACCCTCCCCACCACCCATCAACCCGTATATAAAGCCCATCTCATCATGATAGTAAACACCTCGGAGATCAATCATTGAGCCATTGCCTGATTAACACCTGATTGGCAGTGAAAAATTCGCCAAGCCAGAGCGTCGCCGTTCCCCTTCGCGCTTGTTCGGCAACCAGGGAGAAGACCAGCCCTTTTCTTACTGCCGTTTTTCCGGCATTCCATTTAATCAAGGCGACGACAATTCTAGAGGTGTCGCGTGATTGGTCATCGGCTTTCAGGGTTCCGGTCTTGGCGTAAACTTCGACTCCGTTCAATGAACTGAGGAAAGCCTTTGCCCCGGTTGATTGAAAACCGGCGCGCGCGGTTCCTTGCGTGACCACACCGGCGAGTCCGGCTCTGATTTTACCTGCGATATCCGGAAATGGTTTGCGGTCTGTGGTCAACTCCACCTCGCGTTGATTTCTGACAATGTGCGCGACAACCGGGGTGCCGGTCACACAGGCACCGAAAGCTGCGGCAAAATCAACATTCGCCCATAGGTTGGTTCCGCCTCCGAGCAGCAGCGTGACAAAAGCTTCCGGGCTGTTGACCTGGTCTAATTCAAAGTTTGGAGCCAGGGGCGAAATCCAACGAAAGAGTCGGGTCGGCGAATTTTTCCGGTTTTGCGCGACATCGAAATAATTATCCGCTTCATTCTTTGTCCAGAAAGAAATTTTGTGGCGCATTTCATTGTGAGTTAAACCGACGCCATACATATTTCTCAAATTCAAAGCGAGGGGGGTTTGATGAAGGTTCAACAATTCCCGCTGCTGGTCTTTGGAAAAGCCAATAAGGTTCGGGAATTTCGGATAGCGTTGCCAGGCTGTGGTCGAAGCGTTCATGGACTCTTTTTTGGACGGCGAGATGGCGCTTTCGGTCGCCACCTCATTGCCGGATTTTTCGGCCAGCCCGAGAAATCCCAGGCGCACCTCGTAACGATTATCTGAGAAGGTGAGATAGCTATTAAAATCGCGCCAGACATTCGGCGTTACTTTCCATTGGCGCGCCAGATTGATGCCGAAGACATCGGATTCCAACGCATCACTGCCGCCCACGCGCAATCTCTGGTCAAGCCCCGGGTGAACGCCGAGAACGGCGGTTGCCCAAATCGGCTTGGTTGTTGACCCCATAATGATGCGGTCAAAATTGCGGTCGCCTTCGTAGCGGGTGCGGAGAAATCGCGGCGCTTCATTTTCGACCCAACTGCCGGGCGGTATCCACTCCACCTGACCTGGCGTGCCAAAGCTCTCTTTTTTCCAAAACAGGTCACTGGTGATTTTGGGCCAGCCGCCGAGCGCCAAAGTTTCACCAAAGCCGTCCCCCGATAGGTTGACGATGGCCAGCGCGACGCGCGGCGGGATGCGGGCTTCGTCAACCTCTGCAATCGGCGTTTTGTTGTTGGTAGTCGGCGTCACAGGGGGAGTGGCTTTCAATAAAGAATCGAATAACCCGCGACCTTTGAGAGCGGCAAAATTGATGGCCGCCAGTTGGAGATTTTTATCCAGCGAGAGCGTTCCATATCGCTGATTGGCTTCTTCGGCTGCGCCTAATCGCGAGGTTTCCGAATTGATTGCCGCTGCAAGGTTCGCCGACCAGGGCAACGGCGCATCATAATTGGTGGCCAGAATCCAACGCCCCATCACCCAGGCCGAGCCAATAACGACATCGCCGGCATTTCGTAAAGTGACTTGCGGAATATCCGCTCTATCGTTTCCGGCGGTAAAACTTAAACGCACATTGAAATCGGGATTGGGTTCGACGCGATAATCACCTTTCGTGACATTTCCTTCTTCATCAACCTGGGTTGAACGAACAATTTTGAAAATGCTCGGTCGTCGTCCGCTGCCCGCTTGAAGGCTCAAGTTTTTGGCCTCTTCTAAAATCTTATTGTATTCGCCGAAATCCTTTACGCGATTTAGATTTCCCATCAGTCCCTGCACATAAGTTTCTTCGTCGCGTTCTTCTGGCGGCAAAGCATTGAACCGCTTGACCTCTTCTGACAGCAGCATTCCTTGCGACACCGGCAGCTTGGTCGGGTCAATAAAGATGGTTTTATCCTGTTGATTCACTTTGAGGATTTCCAGGCGCGCCATTTTTTGAACATTTTCAAGTACCTCGTCCCAGCCAAATGGCTCATCAAGTCTGGAGTCGTAAACAATAGTCAAACTCGAAAAGATGATATAACCGATCATGAAAAGCGGAATGATAGCGATAACGATTGCGGCCATCACATATCGCGGCAGGTTTTCGGAGGGCGGGTTGGAAGCGGAATTGCCGGTGGCATTAAAGTTCGACGAAATAACTGACAGGGCCTCGGGTTTCTCTTTGCCCGCACCATCATATCGCCAGAATACCGTCATGGTTGCCAACCCGAAAAGAATCGTCCAGCGCATCAGGTCGCTCACCGAATTGATGGCAAGCAGCGGCAAATCGCGTCCCGTAAAAGGCAGGGCGTTCAAATTCATTGCCGCATGAATCAACCCCTCAAGCAGAAAAGCTCCGGCAATAACGGCAGCGACGGCTTTCCCCATTTCAAAGCGTTGTCGTCCGACAAATAAGATAATCGTCAAGGGCATAGCATAGAGCAACAATAAGAACAGGCTGCCAATCACCCCATGCTCGCTCAATATAAAAAAGCTGAAGACGCTGTCATATTCAATGGTATCCAATCGAACCTGTGACCGCTCCGCAGGGGCCTTGCCAAAAGGCAACCCGAACCAGCCACCCACATGCGCAATGGCTTTGTTCTCCCAGGTGTGTTGATAAGCGTTCCTCAGTTTTTGCACAGGTAAAGCCGTCGGGTCTTCACCCTTCACCGAGTTGGCAAATAAGATGTAATCCTGTACGGCGCTCTCTTCCCGAAAATTCAACAGACGAATTTCCGCCTCTCCGAACAAGCCCGGAATCATGGTGCGGGTTTCAACATAAACAAAACTTGCCAGCAAAAATCCGCTCACCAGGGTGACCAGCGCCACCCAGCCGCAATAGCGCGATTTGGAAGCCAGTAAGACGACAACCACCGAAACAAAGATGGATAGCGCGCCCATAATCGAACCGACATCGCGAATCGCCAGCGGCAACAAAAAGACGGGCGGCAATAAGGTAACAAAGGCCCAGAAAAAGGTGTTCATCGCATTGGGGCGCTTCGTCTGTTCATCGGGCGTGAAGACCCGTTTTGAAGATAACCAGAAAACCGCGACGGGCCAGCAAAACAAAAGCGGCGCAATAATTTCTTGAAAGGATTTTCTTACCGTAGGAATCAAGCTCATTGCCGCAGGAATCACCCCCCAAATCACGACGGCGACGAGGACGCCAAAGATTAAATAGGCAATTCGCATCGCCCATTTCATATGGTTCGCAACCGCCAGCGTTTCCCACCTCTTCTTTGCCGCGTCGGAAAGCCTCTCAACTAAAAAACTCCACACCCCGACAAACAGCGTTTGTTCGGGGCGATAGCCTTTCTTGCCTTTGACAGTTCCGTAGGTTGCAAACACCGCAAGAAAAAGAAATAGAAAAACCATGCCAGCAAAAATTTTAAAGACGAGATGCAAAGACGGCACATACCTGGTCGGCAGATTTTGCCAGAGCGTCGGCGCCGTCGCGTATTCATAGAGAAAGATTAAGAAGATAAATCCGAGATAGCCGCCGGCCCACAACAAGGCTCGCTTTCTATATTTTTCATCAGCCGGAAACCCTGACAAATCGCGCCGCAACCGGCAGCCAAACAGGATCAACCCGGGCGCTACCGCCAATCCCACTAAAGCGGTCGTTACACCGCTCACCGCCAGTCCGTCCAGCCGACTCGGGTCGAGCGTATAACGGAAGGCAAGCAACAATCTGAAGGCTAAAAAATCCCACAGCACAGTCATCAGCCCATAAATCATCCACAGGTCTTGCTCGCGCATTCGCGCATAGACCAGAATCAACCCGCCGCAAAAACTCAAGAACGCCAGAGACATCAGCCAGGCAGTTTTTTTCATGCCCGGTAAATCTTTTACGGTAGCCAGCAAAAATGAGTAGGGTCCCGTACGCGCCGCCGTCGTCGAGGTCATTCCAGAGACTTCGCCTTTCTTGATATTCGGCAGATATTTTTCCGGCACCGCATCGCGCAGGTCATCTCTGGTATCCACCACGCCCGTTTGAAATATTGTTTCAAATCCTGACTTTTCGAGCAGGTTGATCGAGGTGCGCGAATCGTTTAGGCCTTGCCCGAAGGGTAGCACAAAGGCAATATCGTTGGGGCGCGGACAACTGGTAATGGTCAAAGGAATGGTCTTTACTTCAGGCTTCACGGCATCACTATTTTTATTGCCGGATGCGGAGGGCGAATTTTTGGTTGGCGTGTTGCTATTGGCTGGCGGTTCATTGAGAACCCGTTTAGCCGCGGGAATCGGGCTGGCTAATCGCCAGGGCGGCGGAAAGTTCAAGATTATTTTTTCGCTCTCTTTCCTGACCTCAAAAGGAATGTGCAACGTGGTCCAGAGAATCTTTAATTTACAGGGCATATCACAGTTCTGTTTATAAATCATCTGGCGTTCCAGAATGCGAACCTCTCCCTCTTCGGTTAATAACAGGCGGATACCTGAGGCCCAGCGTTGCAGATTGAACAAGGCTACGGAAGAGCCGTATTCGGTGGCGCTCCTTTCAAGCTGCGTTTCGAGAGCAAAGACTTTGGTCTTTGCCGTGGTCAGGGAAAATTTGGCGATGCTCTTTCCATCTTTGAAGAATTCAAAATAGTGCTTTCCGAACCACCCGGTTGAATGTTTCAAACTATAGTCATCCAGGGTCTTCGTCTCATCCGGTTTGATCACCTCGCCGTTGAGAAACTGTTTGCTATTTTCATCGAAGACAAATCCTAAGCCGTTGGCAATTTCAAGCGATGCCGATTGGTTATTCGCCGCCGCTACGGTCAATTTAGGAGAGAACGCGCCGTTGGGCCACCCAACAATGGCTTCTTCTCGCGCCCCGCCAATGACCATCGGTTTATTCGATGCTTCGACGCCCGTCCAAGCGATTTGCGCGCTGTCACGCCATTCCGGCGACCAGAAAACTACGCCGAGCGTCCAGGCGGCAGACCATAAAGCGATCGCCGCAGCCAGCAACATTGACAGCAGACCAGTGGGTACCTGTTTTTTACCCAACCACACATAAAGGGCAAGATAAGCGACCAGCGGCAGAAAAAATCCTAAGAAAATAACCATAGTGAGGCATCCCTTCCTGAGAAGTTTTTATTGATTTTATTTTATTGGCTGACAATCGAACTTATTAAAGGGGTAGTTTTAAACTTAGCGCTTCTTATCTCTTCTTGCTGGAAGAAAATATATTCAGGAAAGACTTCCAACCCGCAGTCAACGCGCGGCTATGAGTTTCACCCTCTTGACTGGCGGCGGCGGAGTCGTCGCGAACCTTCTGATGTGCGCGGCGAACTTCATCTTCCAACCCTGATGATTGCAGAATTTGACGAAGCCGGCCTTTTAATTCTTCAACCGCTAAACGTTTCTCTTTAGCAACCGCTTTACTGAAATCTTTCCCTTCGTCAGATACTAAATAATAAAGCACGGCTTTCTGAATCGCCGTGCTGTTAAATTTTGAGCCGCCTTGCCGATTCTCTATATCCAGTTTCACCGCGCCGTTATCAGGGTCTTCGTTAAATAGCCCTTTTGCCGCCGCTCCATAAATATTAACGGCATGTTCGAGCATAAATTTTCGGTCGTGCAGGACAAGCAAACCCACCAGGCTGTGGTGTCTGGTATCCGGGAGACAGTAGAATATCTGTTCCAGAGCCTCACGCTCGACACCAAATCTTCTTAGAAACGTATTTCGATGATTAACATCTTCGATGACTCTATCGAAGGCTGCGGCAACCGCCAGTTTAATTCGA
>JBIOWC010000544.1:0-21332 GCA_044868105.1 Blastocatellia bacterium | reverse complement strand
GCGCGCGATGCCCCGTATTGATTGAATCGAAGGCGCCGGATTTCACCAGGCCTTCCATCACGCGCTTGTTCACGGCTTTGGAATCAACCCGTTCGGCGAAATCAAAAATAGATTTGAACGCTCCCTCTTTACGCGCTTCAATCATCGAAGCGACAGCGGTTTGACCGATACCTTTTATGGCGGCAAGTCCGAAGCGAATGGTTTTGCCGCGCGCCGTAAACGTATCAATGCTTTCGTTAATATCCGGCGGCAGAATCTGTATTCCCTGAAGCCGCGCTTCCTGCAGATATTTCACAACCTTTGCGGTGTTGTTCAATTCGTTCGACATCACCGCGGCCCAAAAGTGGGTCGGGTAGTGGGCTTTCAGATAGGCCGTTTGATAGGCGAGTTGCCCATAGGCAAAACTGTGGCTTCGATTAAACGCATAGTCGGCAAAGCCTTCCATGCTGGCCCAAAGTTTATCGAGCTTGTCTTTGTCGTGACCGCGTTCGACGGCCTGGCGGGTGAACTTCTCTTTGTGCTTATCGAGTTCTTCGCGTTTTTTCTTACCCATGGCGCGGCGCACAAGGTCAGCTTCGCCGAGCGAATACCCGGCGAGGCGTTGAAAAATCGCCATAATTTGTTCCTGATAGACGGTGATCCCGAGCGTGTTGCCGAGCACATCTTTTAACTCGCCAAAGTCATACCGCACCTTCTTTTTGCCATGACGGCGGTCAATGAAATCATCAACCATGCCGCTGTCAATCGGACCGGGCCGGTAGAGGGCATTGAGCGCCGACAGATCTTCAAGCCCTTCGGGCTTGAGCCGGCGACACAAATCCTGCATGCCGCTGTTATGAACCACAAACCCGTTGGCCAGAAAATTATTACCCGGCGCGCGCATTTTGATGTCGTAGGTCTCTTCTTCGCCTTCGTAAGTAATCTGTCTAATGCCAAGGAAGGCGGTGTTCTGAGGAACTTTTGGACACTCCCATTCAACAAGATCACGATATTGCATTTGCAATTCGGCGAAACGGGTTTTGTCTATAACGATAAGCGGCTCTTGCGGATATTGCACTTTGAAGAGTTGAATCTTCTCGGCGCTCTTGTTATCCATCCAACCTTTGATTTCATACCAGCACTTTTCTGATGGGATATAGAAATCGGGCGCATAGGTTAGGCTCGTCCCGTCCTCGCGCCTGAGCGTAAAACGACGCGGCTCATATTCGTACCCGACTCCGAGATAGTTCAATACGCGGGCGAAGTCGGCTTCCCAGGCTGAACGCACATAATGGCCGAGGTCGGCGCGCAAGCCGGCTGCGGAATAGGCAGTACGACCTTGATGTGAACGTCCATACATCGGATTGCCCGTCCCTCGAAAGCGGGCTGAAACCTTCGCTTTTCTTTGTGCAGCAGCGGCGGCTCCGACAATTTCTTCAAGCGTCTTTCCACGATATTTATCGTAGGCTTGCACAATCGCTGTATGCCATTTTTTGTAGTCCTTACTTGTATGGTCAATAGCATAGTTCCAGGGCCGTTTGCCCTTATTCGCCAAAGCAATTTTCTTACGGGCGCCAGGCTTACTCGGATTTGCCGTCATACGGGCTGAACAGGCTTTGCATCGAAGCACAGAAAGCACCATGACTTTAAGGGGCGCGCCGCAATCTACACACACGCGTCGCCCATAATAACTATCGGTTCTGAAGAGAATCTTATCTTTTTCAGGATCAATCTCGCCAAGGGTGACCCAACCTCTTTCAGTTAAGAAGTGATGGTCAGCGGTGGCTTTAATCGTATAGTTGCCTTCGGTGACGATTCGATAGACCGGTTTAAGGCCCGTGAAGATCACATCTTGCACGGTATTGTTATGAAACTTACCTTCATCAACATAACAAGACTTCAATCGCAATATGCCGGTTCGGCCATCAAGCGCAAATTTTCCCTGCGATTTCAACGCAACGATTTCCCGATAAACATCCTTGATTGTCCGATTTTTACCGACCTGGGTATCTCCGCTCAGGCAGCCCTCAAATTGAAATATCGCTTCGGTCTTGCCGTCGGCAAAAATTTGCAGTGACGGTTTGTCGTCGAGCGGGATGTTGGCCAGGTCAAGGCGCGCGCCGGTTTCGCGTTCGATGGATTTCAGGCAATCTTCGATAATCGTCAGGGTCGTGAGCGCCAGAAAGTCCATCTTCAACATGCCGGTCTTTTCCAGATCGGTCATCGAATATTGCGTGGTAATTTCATCGCGTGAAGTCTTTGATACCGGCACCAGTTCATACAGCGGGCGCGGCGAAATCACTACCCCGGCCGCATGTACGGAGGTGTGACGCGAACAGCCTTCGAGGCGTTTGGCGATTTCAATGACATTTTTCACGCGCTCATCCGTCTCGATCGCTTTGCGAAGTTCGGGTACTTCTTTGACGGCCTGCTCAATCGAAACATTGCGTCCGCGCACCGGCGGCGGAATCATCTTGGCAATCTTATCCACTTCGGCATAAGGCATATCGAGCGCCCGCCCGACATCCTTAATCGCCGCTTTCGAGGCCATCGTTCCAAACGTCGCAATCATCGAAACCCGGTCGCGCCCATAGTAATCGGCAACGTAATCAATCACTTTTTGCCGCCCGTGGATGCAGAAATCAATATCAATATCGGGCATCGAAACCCGTTCGGGATTGAGGAATCGTTCAAACAGCAAGTCATATTGCAGCGGGTCAATGTCGGTGATTTTCATTGAATAGGCGACACAGCTCCCGGCTGCACTGCCGCGTCCCGGACCGACGGGAATACTATTCTTCTTCGCATAATTGATGAAATCCCAGACAATCAAAAAGTAGCCGGGGAAACCCATCTGGATGATGGTGGCGATTTCGCGTTCAAGACGCGCCTGATATTCGCTGTAATCGTGTTTTCTATCCTGTCGGTTTTGGATGGTTTCCCAGCGCTCGGCCAGCCCGTCGCGCGCCACTTTGGCGAAATAACTGTCGGTCGTAAAGCCTTCGGGCACGCGATACTCAGGCAGATGGTTTTGTCCGAACGGCAGTTCGAGATTGCACATCTCGGCAATCCGCACGGTATTTAAAATCGCGTCCGGCAAATCGGCAAACAGCATCTGCATCTCTTGCGGGGTGCGGAAATAAAGTTGCGCCTCTTTGTATCTGACGCGGCGCGTTTCCGTATGCACTTTGCCCGCCCCGATGCAGACGTGGATATCGTGCGCCTTCCAATCTTCAAGCATCAGGTAATGGCAATCATTGGTCGCCACCAGCGGAATGCCGGTCTTCTTTGACAGTTCAAGCATGCCCGGAATCACCGTGCCGACCTCTTCTTCCAACTGATGATTTTGGACTTCAAGGTAGTAGTTGCCTTTGCCGAAAATATCTTCAAACTCTTTGGCGCGGCGCGCCGCCTCATCAAATTTATCGGTAAGCAAAAGCGCCGAAGGCACGCCCGACAGACAGGCCGATAGCCCGATTAAGCCTTCGCTGTGTTCGGCTAAAAATTCTTTATCAATGCAGGGTTTGTAATAGAAACCTTCGGTGTAGGAAAACGAGGTAAGTTTAATGAGGTTCTGATAGCCTTTGAAATCTTTGGCCAGCAGGATGAGGTGATTTCGGCCGCGTTCGCCGGTCGTCGTCTCGCCGCGATCCGTCATTCGGCCTTTGGTAAGATAGGCTTCGATGCCGATGATGGGCTTAATGCCTGAACCTTTCATGGTGTTATAAAACGAAATCGCGCCGAACATATTGCCGTGGTCGGTAATGGCAACCGCGCGCGCGCCGGTCTCTTCGGCGCGTTTGGCAAGCGGCTTAATGCGAATCGCGCCGTCTAACAAACTATAATCGGTGTGCAGATGAAGGTGGACAAAATCTTTTTCATTCATGGCAGTCTCTCGTTGATAAAAATCGCAACAATAAAATAAATAAAACGCACCCGTGAGACGGTTAGGAAAGAAGCGGTGAAAGGGCAAAGAGATGAAGGGGAGCAAACAGTCGCCCTCTTAACCCCTTCACCTTTTCACCGCCTTACCACTTCATCAGTTTCAAGTCTCTGTGGTTTTCAATCCCCATTTTGGCGTTGCGGATTATAGCCCAGAAAAAATCCCGATGTACACCACAAGTTGTTGTTTGAAATTTTTGCCACTCAAGATGTAGGTCACCTTGATAAATTGTGGCGCGAGGGGGAGCATTAAAGATATGATTAGGGAGGTTTCCCGTACCCTGAAAAGCAACCTGATTGATTTGGATTAGCGTTTATGATTAAAAACGATGAGCCGGTTTATGAAGATGCGTTGGGGTATTATGCCAAGGTCAAAAATGTCGGACATCGCATCCTCGATTGTTCGCCGCCTTATGTCATCGGGGTCTGCGGCTCATGGGGCGCCGGCAAAACCAGCTTTCTTAAAATGCTCTGGGCCTATTTGGGCGGCGACGTAGAACAAAGCGATGGCAAGATGAGGAAAATATCCGAGCCGGAGCATTGGGACTGGTTTAAGGAAACCCATACGGATTTTGACCGCTTTAGAGGCGACCCTACAGGTAAAAAAAGAGACATCGAACTCATCTGGTTCAACCCCTGGCAACATCAATTTGAATCCAGCCCGCTGGTTGCCCTGCTCAACGAAATCCGCCAGCATTTCACCGTCACGCGCAAACTGTTTAATCACGCTGGCAAGCTGGCTGATGTCACGACGCATTCGCTGCTCAATTCGATGGGCGAGATTGCTAAAAATCTAAAACTGCCGCTGCCGACCGCCAAGACCGTAATGGAACGCGGGCGCGAGTATGAGGATGAAAATTTTTTGACGGCACTGGGGTCGCAACGCTTTCGCGATTTTTTTGAAAACGCCATCCGAAGCATCACCCGAGGCAAAGGTTTGCTGGTCATCTTCATTGACGACCTCGACCGCTGTGAAGGCGAAATCTCTTATCGGTTGCTCGAATCGTTGAAGCTTTATCTGAATGCGCGCAATTGCGTTTATGTATTGGGAATTGACCAGCAGCATTTGGAAAATTCGATTGCCAAAGCGCTGTCTGGTGAAAAAGAGACCTGGCGTTATCGCCCGCTGGCACGGGATTATTTGAGCAAGATGTTTCAAAGCGTCTTTCATCTGCCGGTGCCGCGCGCGACCCATCAATATATTGAACAGATGCTCGATTTTCAGGATGAGGCATTCAACATTCGCCTGACTCAGCTATTCGGATTTCAGGAAGGTGACCGGAAGCGATTGGTCGAGGCTTTGAATAATAATTTGCCGCGCAATCCGCGAAAAATTAAATCGTTCATTGCCTCGTGGAAACTCTTTCTTGATGCGCTTCCGGCGCTGCCGAATCTACAACGACTGGATTGGCGTCTGACTCTGGTCTTGCAATATCTGGCGCAATTTGAAGAGCCCTTGTTTCGTAAAATCGAACAATCACCGGCTTTTTACAGTGATGAACTGGTGAAATTTTGTCAGTTAGGGTTTAGCCCGCACCCGCTCTTTGACGGCTTGGAATTGCCCTATGGGACCCAACACCTTTCATCAGAGAGCGACAAATCCGGCAGTCTGGGCAGCGCCGCGCTTTCCGCTGGCTTGCCCGCGGTTGAGCCCTCGAAAAAAGATGAGCCGAAACGGTTGCCGGAACCGCGCATTTTCTGGATTAGCCAGATCATCAATGAACTGGCAAAAGAGTTCGGCACGAAATTGAAGGACGAACTCATCATGTTCCATCTGTTGCAAAGCGGCGGCAGTTTACCGTAATAACCAATCAGGTCACCGATGGCGAATGTGTTAAAAAAAGATATTGCCGGAGATTACGCGCTGCGTCTTGCCTGGCGTTATCAGGATATTGATTTTCTCGGTCTGCCGAATCTTAAAGACAATCCTTCGGTCAGGCTTGATGACATCTATGTGCCGTTGCGGGTGCATTGGGATAGCCGACGCGACCCTGAAAAAAGGCCGCTCTATATCCCTGAGGCCCTGGAGCAATGCGCCGCCGAAAAGGTTCGCCATCTGGTGGTGCTGGGCGATCCGGGCAGCGGCAAATCAACGCTCATCAAAGTGCTAGTTTCGGCCTTCGGACGGTCGGCAGGGTCCTCCTTCAAAAGGCTTTTCGGCGATTTGCTGCCGGTGCCGATTATTCTGCGCGATTACCAGGACAAAGTTCGCCGCTGGCAAACCAAAGAGGATATGTTAAGCGCGTTTATCGCCACCCTCGATGCGGAAATCCGCGATGAAATCTCCACTGATTGGTTGCTCGATGAGTTACGCGAAGGGCGCGGCTTTTTACTGCTTGACGGGCTCGATGAAGTCGGCGACCGCGAAACCCGCAAACAACTTCGCGATAAAGTGGTGCGCCCGCTGCTTAAAGAGATACCCGCCAGCTTCGCGATTTTGACCAGTCGCATCGTCGGTTATGATGAAGTTCCGTTTGAGGCCTACGTCAGCCTTGAAAAGTATGCCGCAGATGCCCCCGACAGATGGTTTCCGCTCACCATACGCCGCTGTTATGTCGCGCCGTTCACCGATGAAGACATCGAACAATTCATCGTTCGATGGTACAGGGCGCGTGAATCGAGCCCCGACAAACAACAGGCCGGCATCGAATCCTTCAAACGCGCCCTTGGTCAAAACGACCGCGTCCGCAGACTCGCGGGCAATCCGTTGCTGCTGACGCTGATGGCGCTGGTGCATCGGGTGACCGCCAATCTGCCATCCGGTCGCGTCAAACTTTACGACAAGATTGTCGAAGCTTTTCTGGAAACCATTCAGGTCTATCGCAAGCTGGGAACCCCGGCGACGCTTGACGAGATGAAACGCTGGCTTGCGAAAGTCGGCTGGCAGATGCAACAACGCCGCGCTTCGCTCAAGCAATCTGATGAAGAGTTGTTGGTGCATCGCGATGAGGTTTTGGCCTGGGTCACAGAGGCGATCAGCGAAGAACGCGGCGCGAGCGAAGCGCGCGAGGACGCAGAAAAATTTTTGGATTACGTCGCCAGGCGTAGCGGGCTCTTGATTCCACGCGGGCCCGAACATTTCGCGTTTGTGCATTTGACCTTTCAGGAGTATTTCGCGGCCTTCGAGTTGCGCGGTAAGGTGCGCCGTTTCGATAAACTTGCAGAACTTTGTGCCGAACTCGTCGCCAAGCGCCACTGGCACGAGACAATTAACTTGCTCTTTGAAATGCTGACGGAATTTTCCGGAGCCGGTAATGACTTGTTCGATGAAATTAAGAATAGAGCCGCAAACGATTTTGAGACAAAAGAAGCCGCTGCCGAACTTTTCTCCGCCTTACTGCTCGATGAAGAAAGTGGACTGAATCGTAAAAAGCAACAAGAGGCTTTTGAATTTGCCTTAGAATTCGTCTGCGACAATTACAATGAAACCATTATCAAAAACCTGCGAGAGCTTTCCGAGCCGGTAAAAACCTGGGTGGAGGATTGGTTTAATAAACACCTTGAAGAGGCAACGTCAGGCAATTCGTTTGGAAAAAACTTCTTTCTCGTCGGAGCCGAATTATTTAATAGCTGGCCTAACACCTTGAGTGATTGGCTTGCAGCGCAAAGCGCTAGGGAGCTTAATGATTTACAGGTCGTACATCTCACACTGATAGCGGCGCGGGACCTTGAGACCTATCCAAAGATTGGTTCGTGGGCGATCGAGAGACTGCCTTTGGATATGTGGTTGCGGCGCATTGTTTCTGATCTGTACGGCTACAATTTTAGCCTGGCTGATATTTATCGCAGAGAGCTTTATTCGAGTCTTACCCTTAGTCCCAGGCACCGTTTATTAGTTGAAGCCAATGTTGCATTATCCATATGCAGTGCACAGGCTCTCAAAATAATAGTCCTTTTTTTCAATCAGGATGCGAATCACTCCCAGAATCTCATTCAACCCGTAAGCTTGATTCGTTCTCTGAGCTCTATCTTAGCCCATGGTCTGCATGGCGCCTTAGCTGACAATTTGGATCGGGCCCTGGCGCAGGCCGTTGCCAACACTGCGGCTCGCGATCATATCCGCGACCTGGCTTGCTTTGCGGTTCATATTATAGCTCGCGACTTAGATATCAGCCTGAATCACCTTGTGGTCCCCGAATATATTCGCAACCTGGCTCGCAGCCTGGCTCACGATGTGTCTTCCTATCTAATTCCCTCTCTAAATATGTCCCAACGACCTGAAATTCAAGCCGACAAATTTAAAATTACCAAGGCCTTTGCTGATTCCGAATGGATGTTCTTTGTGCTTGAGACTTTTGACCAGGAAAGCGCAGAGTTAATCAATAAACTACAAACACTCGCTCAGGCCGAAGAGGATTGGACGCGACTCCTGGCGCTTGCGGCGCTGCTTTCACTCGGCGAAGGGTCGCCCGATTTATGCAACGAACGTAATGCGCTGCTTGAAAAAGGCATCAAACGCAGCGCCAGTTTCACCTTTCCTGCGGAACTTCATCCCGAAACTGAGACGCCGGAGTTTCGCGCGAAACTGCCTGAGCTTCTCGAAATCAGCTATCTGCACAACCCGGATGATATTTGGTTGCGTGCGGAACTCTTTGACCCGGCGCGCCCCGAATCAAAATATTTCCTCGCCAAACCGCGCGAGTTCTTTATGCTCGCCGCCGAAGCCCTCGACCCCGAACGCGAAACCGAGCTCTGGAAATGGCGCGAGGCGCAGAAAAAAAAGAGCCGTTAAAACAACTATTCGTAAATGGATTAACCTGATATTAAAACCCTCGGACACGCTCAACGGAAATTTTTTATACCTTTAAAGAAGCGCGCAAGCGATCCGCTATTTCAGCCGGCGCTTTATCCACCGAACCGGTATCAAATGGCGGTTGCGGGTCGTATTCAATCATCAACTGAATAGACTTAGCGACCGTCTCGCCGCATTCGATTGCCGCCAGCGTAAGCGCCATATCAAGGCCTGCCGAAACGCCTGCGGCGGTGATGATTTTCCCTTCTCTGACCACTCGTTCTTTCACGGGTTCGGCCCCGAAATTTCTCAACTCTTCAAGCGCCATCCAATGCGTCGTGGCTTTTATACCACGCAGTAATCCGGCGGCCCCGAGTATCAACGCCCCTGTACACACCGAAGTCGTCCACCGGGTCTTGGTGTGAACGTCGCGCAACCACCTGAGCACCGCTTCGTCGCGCATGGTCTCCTGCGGGTAAGACGAACCGGGCACGAGAACCATATCGGGCGCTGTCACTTCATCAAGCGCGTATTGGGCATTGAGCAAAGGGTAACCGGAATCGGTGCGTTTGATGCCCTTCTCTCGCGCCACGAAACGAATCTTCGTATCGGGCATGCCGCCCAGCACTTCGTAAGGACCAATGGCATCCAGCGCCGTCATTTTTTCATAAAGCAGAATCGCGATTTCCAAATTCAACCTCCTATGATTTTTCGACAATCAATTTGCCGCGCAGCATATTCATGCCGCAGGTGAAAGTAAACTCGCCCGTTTTGTCAGGCGTAAATTCAACCGTCGTGGTTTTATAGGCCGGTAAATTGCGAACAATGCCAAAGTCACCGAAGACCACCTGCTCGCTGCACGATGAGGTTTCATCGCGGTAGAAGTTCAATTTCACCGGCACACCGGCTTTGACCACAATCGTATCGGGCGAATAACCGCCCTTTACGGTTATGCCAATCCCTTGCGCGCCGCCGGCGCCGACGATGGCTACGGCTTTTTTGTGTTCGCCGAAGAAATACCACCATACAAACGCGATGGCGAACGCCCCTGTGATGAGGACAACAATTTCACTGGTATCCATGGCTTAGTTCACCTCCAGAGGTTTGCGAAAACTTCTGAGTCGCAAACTGTTTGTGACCACCGACACGCTTGACAGCGACATGGCGGCGCTCGCGATAATCGGCGATAACAGCCAGCCGGTCAGCGGATAGAGCAAGCCTGCCGCAACCGGAATGCCGATGATGTTATAGATAAACGCCCAGAATAAATTCTGTTTAATGGTGCGAATGGTCGCCCGCGACAGGGCAATCGCGGTGACGACGCCGCGCAAATCGCCTTTAATTAAAGTGATGTCCGAGGCTTCGATGGCAACGTCCGTACCGGTGCCGATGGCAATCCCCACGTCAGCCACAGCGAGCGCCGGCGCATCGTTAATGCCGTCGCCAACCATGGCAACAAATTTCTTCTCTTGTTGCAGCCGCTTGATCTCTGCGGCTTTCCCGTCCGGCAACACCTCTGCGAGAACCCGCTTGATACCGACCTCTCTGGCGACCGCTTCGGCAGCCCGCGCGTTATCGCCGGTCATCATCACCACTTCGATATTCATTTGTTGCAAGGCGCGAATCGCGGCCTTCGCTTCGGGTTTAATCTGGTCTGCGAGCGCCAGCAGTCCGGCCAGGTGTCCAGCTACCCCAACATACATCAAGGTCTTTCCCTGTGCGCTTAGTTCGGCGGCGCGTGATTGCAGGCTGGCCGTGGATATATCGCGCTCGCGCATCAACTTCTCGTTACCAATCAACATATTTTTATCGGCAACTCGCGCCGCGATACCGTGTCCGGCGATGGCCTGGAAATTTTCGACTTCACTAAACGCCAGGCCTTTTTCTTTGGCGCTGCGCACGATAGCCTGGCCCAGCGGGTGTTCACTCAGCCTTTCGGCAGAAGCGACAAGTTGCAACAACTCGCTTTCATTGACTCCGTCAATCGCCACCACATCGGTAAGCGCCGGTCGGCCTTCGGTAAGGGTTCCGGTCTTATCGAGCACCAGAGTTTGAATTTTATGCGCCGTTTCCAAACTTTCGCCGCCTTTGATTAACACGCCGTTCTCTGCGCCTTTGCCCGTGCCAACCATGATGGCGGTCGGGGTTGCCAGTCCCAGGGCGCAAGGACAAGCAATGATTAAGACCGAGACGAAGTTCACCAGCGCCATTGAAAACCGCGCCTCCTGAGGCGCTAGGACGAACCAGACAACGAATGTGGTAATCGCAATGATGATGACAACCGGAGTGAAGATGCCGCTAATCACATCGGCCAGCCGCGCAATCGGCGCTTTTGAGCCTTGCGCGTCCTCCACCATCTTGACGATTTGCTGCAACACCGTGTCGCGTCCGACCTTTTGGGCTTTGAAGGTGAACGAGCCGGTTTTATTGATCGTCGCGCCGAACACTTCATCGCCGATTTGTTTATCAACCGGAAGGCTTTCGCCGGTGAGCATGGCTTCATCAACGGCCGACGCGCCGGCTTGAATCACCCCGTCAACCGGAATCTTTTCGCCGGGTCGCACGACAACCAAATCGCCAACTACGACCTGTTCAATGGGCACATCAACTTCCCCGCCCTCTCTGATAATTCGCGCTGTCCGGGCTTGCAGACTCATCAAACGGCGGATGGCTTGCGAGGTCCGTCCCGTCGCTTTGGCTTCAAGCATCTTGCCAAGCAATATCAAAGCGATGATCACGCTCGCCGCTTCAAAGTAAACCGGCGGCCGGGTGTGATGAGGGCTGGTGTGAGTTATGAAAAAATTCGGCGCTATCGTTGCCGCAACCGAGTAGAGGTAAGCCGCGCCGGTGCCGACAGCAATCAGCGTGTTCATATCCGCAAAGCGATTGCGTAGCGCGCGCCAGGCGCTCAGGTAAAATTGTTTGCCCGAATAAAAGACGACCGGCGTGGTTAAAATGAGTTGCAACCAATTGACGCCGGCAAAGTCGAGCGCCGCGATCGAGCCGTGCGCCATGGCAATCACCAGCACCGGCAAAGATAAAACCGCAGCGAAGATAAATTTGCGCCGAAAGGTCTGGTATTCCACTTCGCGCGACAAATCCGGTTCGCTTTCCGGGTTGGGTTCGCTGGCTTCGTAACCGGCCTCGCGCACCGCTGCAATCAAGCTTCCGGTGTTGGCTTTCTCAGGGTCGAAACCGACGGTGGCGCGCGCGGTGGCAAAATTTACGGCGGCGCGATTAACCCCTTCGGTCGCCTGCAACTTCTCTTCAATATGTCTGGCGCAGGCCGCGCAGGTCATACCGCTTATCGGCAAGGTGACAATCTCGCCATCTTCTGTCGCGGGGGACAGATTGGCCGGTGTCGAAGCAGTCTTGAGTTGAACGGCCGCCGGTTTTGCTGAACTGAGTTGCACAACCGTAGAGCTTGCGCCTTGAGGCTGGGCGGAAACCGGTTTTGCTGAACTGAGTTGCGTCAGCCCTTGGCCGGGTCGCGCGGCGCCGAGTTGCACAAAGTTTGAACCGGGTTTTGCGGCTGGGGTAAAGCGCGCCAGGCTGGCATCAAATTTCTCTTTGCAAGCCATTGAACAAAAATAATGGGTCTTGCCGTCGTGAAGGGTTTTGCCCGCTGCCGTCGCCGGGTCAACCGTCATCTGACATATCGGGTCTATCTCTTTGCTCATCGCTTACTCCTTTTGGCAATTCGTCGCCTGGGCAACGAATGCGTGAGCGCAGTGCTTTCAATCAATCCGCAAATCGAGCCTTCCGCTGCACCTTGTTCGTCCCACTGCGCCAGCGCCGCCGCCAGCTCTTTGCGGTAGCGGCGCATTTCGCGCATCCGTTCGTCGAGTTCCGCAAGACGACTGCGCACAATTTCGCGGGCATCGGCACACGGGCTGATCCCTGAGGCTTTCTCTTTAATGAGATGAGCGATTTCAGCCAGCGTAAAACCTAAGACCTGGGCGCGTTTGATGAACTCCAAACGCTCCAGCACATCGCGGTTATACAGCCGGTATCCGCTCTGCGTGCGCGTCGCGTGAGTCAACAGTCCCTGTTTTTCATAGAAGCGCAAGGTTTCAATACCCACGCCGCTGACTTTTGCGACATCGCCAATTTTCAGCCACTCAGTCTGCGCGGATTTGCAGTTCGTTAAAGCTTTCATCTTTATCCCTCACGACTATTCTAAACCCTGTAGTAGACTACAGAGTCAAGCCCCTTTTTCAAAAGATGACACTTCATTAAAGGGGATGTTACGATAGCCGCTTATGAAAAACGATGTGCTCATCGTGGGTGGCGGCATCATCGGGTGTACGCTCGCCCTCAGGCTCGCTCAGGCCGGACTAAATATTACCGTGATTGAACGCGGTCGCGTCGGTTGCGAAGCGTCGCGTGCTGCAGCCGGCATGCTGTCGCCGCAAGCTGAAGCCGCTCAGCCCGGCGCGTTTTTCGATTTATGTTTGCAAAGCAAGTTGATGTATGGCGAGTTCACCCGTGAACTCAAAGACCTATCGGGCATTGACAGCGCGTATCGCGATGAAGGCACGCTGGTGGTTACCCTGCCCGGTGATACACAGAGTTTGGAAAATTGGGCCGCCTGGCAGATGGAGGCGGGGCTGGCGCTTGAAAAAATTTCCGCAGAGGATTTGCAGCGGCTTGAACCGACGGTCACGAAATCGGCTAGCGGAGCTGTTTTCCTGGCTGATGACCATCAGGTTGATAACCGTCTGTTGATGGATGCGCTCGCCGTCGCCATCAAACGCGCCGGCGTACGCTTAATCGAAGGCGAAACGGTGATGGCGCTCCTTGTTGAAGGAAGCCGGGTCACCGGCGTTCAATTAACTAACCAACAAATTTACGCCGACCGGGTCGTTGTTGCGGCAGGCAGTTGGTCAGGAGGTTTGCTTGAGCCGCTGGGCTTGAACGTCAAAACCATTCCGGCGCGCGGGCAGATGCTGGCAGTGCGCAGTTCAGCGTTCAGTCACGTTTTACATTCAAGCCGGGTCTATCTGGTGCCGCGCGCCAATCAGCGGCTGTTGATTGGCGCGACGGTCGAATATGCGGGCTTTGAAAAAGCCCTTACCGTAAACGCCCTTTACCGGTTACTCGACGCGGCGATAGAACTTGTGCCAGCGCTTGCCGACGCTGAAATCCTTGAAACCTGGTGCGGCTTCAGACCCGATACCTCAGACCATTTGCCGGTTATCGGCAGTTCGGGAATTGATAACCTGTGGTTGGCAACCGGTCATTTCAGAAACGGCATATTGCTTGCCCCGATTACCGCCCAACTCTTGACGCAAGCCATGCTGACCGGCAATGAGTCAACGGCGCGGCCTTTCGGGATTGAACGATTCAACGAGATAGCACACCATTCGCTTGTCGGCACGCTCTAGCGCTAAGCCTATTTAAGTGATGAAGGAGAAACGAGAGCTTCATGAAAGTTTGTTTTATTCTTGAGCATTTCTATCCGCACATCGGCGGCGGCGAGACCATGTTTAAGGAATATACGTCGCGTCTGGCAAAACTCGGATGCGAAGTCAAAGTGGCAACCAGTAATTCGGGCGGCGTGAACGGCAAAGTTTTTTATGACAACGTAGAGGTTCATCACTTTCCCTGGCAAGGATTTTTCGGGCATCCGATTCCGCGTCCCAAAGATTTGTATCCCTTCGTCGAGTGGGCCGATGTGGTGCACGCGGCGATTTTGCCCTCGGCGCCGATTGCCCTTTATGTCGCCGGTAAATTCAACAAGCCTTGTGTAGCGACGGTCTATGAAGCTTTGGGAAAAAAATGGTGGTGGATAGAAAAAAACCCCGTCAAAGCCGCGCTCTTTTTTCTCTTCGAGCAATTCGTCATCAATCGTCCCTATGCGCTCTGTCACACCATATCCCTGGCGACAGAAGGCGATTTGCAACGTTACGCTTTACGCCAGCAGAAAATCGTGACGGTTTATCCGGGCATTAAAAAACTCATCGAAGATTACACCGCGCAACATCCGTTAAATAATTTAAACCTCGGTTCAAAAACCTTTCTCTATTACGGCCGCCCCGGAAAGACCAAAGGGTTATTTGTCCTCTTTGAAGCCATCAAAGAAATTGAGCGTCAGTTGTCGCCGGAGTTCAACTTCCGATTCATTCTGGCTAACGACCCTATCAAAGATAAGCAACTGCTTATCCAGCAAATTGAAAAGCATCAACTCCATCATCGCATTCACCTTCAGGCACCGCTGGCCGAAGAAGAACTCATTACCGCCATTCGCTCGGCCTATTGTGTCATCATTCCTTCAATCACCGAAGGGTTCGGTTACAGCACGGCCGAGTCCTGCGCCCTGGGCCTGCCGGTGATTGTCAGCGACGGCGGCGCGCTTCCCGAAGTGGCTTCCGGGCGCGTGCTCTTCTTTGAAAATCGCAACAGCCACGACCTGGCGCAAAAAATTCTCTTGGCCGCGCAAGCCCGGTTCAACGATATTCCCCGTCAGGCTTTCACCTGGGAAGCCTCAACCAGAAAACTATTGAGCGTTTATGAAGCGCTACTCGGCACCAAAGCTTCGCTTGAAATTGAAGGCGCCGAAGAGGTTTTGTAAAGCGGTTATCGGCGTTTCAGACTGAGAACGCTCAGGAAAAACGAGGACAGAATAATTTGACAACCGAGCGCCAGGGCGGTAACCGAAGGAATAATAATTCGCAAAGTCTTCGAAGAATCCAAAGCGCCGAATGAACTCTGTTCCCAAAATACAACCGCATAGATTGACCCGCCAAGTCCGACAAGAAATAACCCGGCGCCGATGATTAACCCGGATTCGAGCGTCACATAGCGAAATGATTTATTTAAGCGTTCATCTTCAGGCAGCAGCCCTTCATTAATCGCAAAGACTTTCGTCAAGATGGCAAAGGCGACGGCTTGAAATCCAATGATGATTGCCGCTGCCGCGTATAACAAGGTTTGCACATCAAAGCCGACTTTGTTGATAACCACCGGGCCTTGCAACAGCCACCCGCCAAAGGTAAAGCCGGCAAGCATCAATAAAAGGCCCGGATAGAGAAAGAGCCAGCGCGGACTGTAGAGCAACAGGAAGCGCAGATGCCGCCAGCCATCGCGCCAGCTTCGCAGATGCGGCGGACGACTGCGACCGTCGGGCGATAGCGTCGTCGGCACTTCGGCAATGCGCATTTTATGCAGCGTGGCTTTAACGACCATCTCGCTGGCAAATTCCATTCCGGTGGTGCGTAAATCCATGCGCTCTACAGCCGCTTTGCTAAAGGCGCGCAAGCCGCAATGAAAATCTCCACTTGGGCTATGAAAGAACAAGCGCCCGATACCGGTGAGCACAGGGTTGCCAAGGTATTTGTGCAGCGGCGGCATAGCGCCCGCTTTGATACCCCCTTTGAAACGATTGCCCATTACCAGATCGTAGCCTTCGCGCAATTTCTCTATGAAGGGCGCGAGGTTTGAAAAATCGTAACTGTCATCGGCATCCCCCATCATAATGTACTTGCCGCGCGCCGCATTGATGCCGCCGAGCAAGGCATTGCCATAGCCTTTCGCCTCGACGTTGACGACGCGCGCGCCGAGTCGCGAAGCGATTTCCTGCGAGCCATCGGTGCTGCCATTGTCAGCAATGACGATTTCGCCGTCCACCTGTAAGTTGCGCATCGCGCGTTGCGCTTTCTCTATACAGACCTGCAAGGTTTCGGCTTCGTTCAAACAGGGCATGACGACAGATAATTCCAGCAAGGCTTTCTCCTTGATTAGGTATATCGGTAAAAAATGAATTGCTATGATAACACAGAGCTTTTGTTGATATTCAAAGGGAGTTTTCGCAAGTCGCTGCATTGACACTTTATTTTTGAAAAGCTAGCATCCTGTGAATCGTATGCAAGAAGTTACCACAAGCGCTAAGCCGCCAATCGAATCCAAATCAAAATCTGAGCGTCGGGTTTTTGTTGGTTTGCTGATTTTTGCCTGTCTGCTGGTTGCCGCCTTAACGGTCGCGCCGTTTTTTCTTTCCGGCACGCGACTGAGAATGTTTATCACTCATGATATGCCAACTCACGTCGAGCTGATGGACAACTTTAACAAGGTGTTGCGTTCGGGGGTCTGGTATCCGCGTTGGATGGCGGATGTCAATTATGGCTACGGGGTCGGGACGTTTGTCTTTTATCCGCCACTGGTTTTTTATATGTCGTCCTTTATTCATCTCTTTGCCAGAGATTGGACGGCTACGCTTTTCGCGCTCTGCACACTGACCTTGGCCGCCTCAGGGCTTTCGATGTATCGGTTGTCGCGGCTCTTTCACAATAAGCTGGCCAGCCTCACGGCGGCGCTCATCTATATGCTGTTTCCCTATCACACCCTCGATTTATATGAGCGCGGCGCGGTGCCCGAATATGTCGGTTTGGCGTTTATCCCATTGACGCTCTTTTTTTTCATCAAGCTGGGTCGCGAAGGACAGTTGAAATATTATGCCGGGCTGGGGCTGGTTTACGGGTTGCAAGTGATGACCCACCTGCCGGTCAGTTATATTTTCACCTACGCGCTCGCGCTTTATGCCGTCTTGTGGATGATTAAAGAAAAGGATATCAAGATTGGTTTGCGTTTAGCGGCA
The DNA here is from genome assembly GCA_044868105.1 of Blastocatellia bacterium. Taxonomy (GTDB): domain Bacteria; phylum Acidobacteriota; class Blastocatellia; order UBA7656; family UBA7656; genus JBFMDH01. The sequence goes on along the minus strand of JBIOWC010000544.1, from coordinate 4,083 downwards.
GGGATGTTTTTGGGGTTGACGTTGAGCGCCATCTACTGGTTGCCGGCCGCGCTGGAGACCAAACACGCTTATGAATTCGTGACCGACATTTTCCCTTATCACAAAAGCTACATCTTCGGCGGCACCCCGGTTCACTATTTTGACCTTCTGGTTTATCACATATTTTATATTCAGACGGCGACGCTCTTGCTGGTCTCCGGGTTGCTCTTTTTCATTCAATGGTTCAGTAAAAAAGCGGCCAGCGAGCCGGCCCCGCTAAGGACCACCTCACACGTCTGGTTGTGGATGGCGCTGGCCGTGGTGACGACTTACATGAATACCGTTTATTCAATGCCGGTCGCCAAGTTAATTCCGAATATCCAGATTGCGGTTCCCGCCTGGCGTTGGATGGCGATTGCCAGCGCCTTCACCAGTCTGCTGGTCGGCGCAGCCGTTCATCGGGTAAGCAACCGCGCGCCGCTTTCAACGGCGCTCATGTGGAGCGCCCGCGCGCTGCTGCTTATAGCCGTCGCAGCCAATATGTGGTTCACCGTAAAACGGGTTATGCTTCCCAAAATGGGCACTCTAGAGTATGTCCGAAAAGCCGATTTCGTGGATCACGGATTCATTCCCAAAGGCGCCAGAGGCGCCGAAGAGTTACCGCAAACCGAACGGGTCGTGGTCATGCCGAACGGCACCGGAGAGATTACGGCTTGGGACCCGCAGTACAGGGCCCTGGACACCGCTTTAGAAGAAGCGGGCACGGTGCGGCTCAAGACCTATAATTTTCCCGGTTGGGAAGCAAAAATAGATGGACAAGAGGCGCCCGTTTTAAGCGATACGGGCGGCGCTATCGTGGTGCGGGTTCCACCCGGCAAACATAAAGTTGAACTGTCATTTGTCAACACCACGCCTCGAAATATCGGCGCCGCTTTGTTCTTTATCAGCTTGTTAACCATTTTAGGATTAAGCTTGGCCGGTAAAATCAACCTACGGAGGCGGACAAGCCCGGCTGCAGAAAGCGCTTGAACGACGGCGATGCGGTTAAACTCCGACGGATTTCCTCCTCACGTTGACACGCTTTCGCCGCGCACGTTAGCATTTTCCTTAATCAAGAATGGGTTGGTCAAAACCGCTCTTCAATTCATAACAAGGTTCAAAAATGGGTAGAAAAAATCGCGCTCCTCGGGTGACGAAACCAAGTGAAGTTGTTTCGCCTAAGACCAGAGCGAAGTTAAATTTCAACTGGTCGCGCAATTGGGTACTCGGCGGCATTCTGGTTCTGACGTTTATCGCCTTCTTTAACACCTTATCAAACGATTTCGCTTATGATGACACGACACAAATCTTACAGAACGAATTAATCCGCAGTTGGTCGAATCTTCCCGACGCGCTCACCAGAGAGGTCTGGTTCTGGCGAGCGGCGCAAGAAAAAGACCCCAATCAGGAAGCCGGTCCCACGACGCCTTACTACCGTCCGGTGTTTATCGTTTATTTAATGATGGGCTGGCATCTATTCGGCGACCATCCTTTTGGCTGGCACTTGCTGAATATTCTCATGCATTTGCTGGCCGTCTATTTCGCTTATCTGATTCTCGAAAAAATAACCGGCGATGTGCGTTTGGCGGGTTTAGCCACCCTCCTTTTTGCCGTGCATCCGCTACGCAGTGAATCGGTCGCCTGGATTAGCGGTTCGACGGATCTGTTCCTGGCGCTGTTTCTGTTGCCGTCGTTTTATAACTACCTGCTGTATCGTGAGGACGGCAAGCTGAAACATCTAATCGTGGCTTTAGGGCTCTTTCTGCTCGCCGCTTTTTCAAAAGAACCGGCGGTCGCCTTACCGATTTTTATTGGCGCGTATGAACTCTTTCTCATCAATCAAGATAAACCGTTTGAGAAAAGAAGGCTGTCGGCGATTCTTTACAGCGGCGTTTTTTTCGCCGTCATGCTTGCCTATTTCGCCCTGCGGTATAAAGCCCTGGGCTTTATACTCAATGATGCAAAATATCGTTCCTATCCGCCGGATTGGATTTTTTTAACCATCCCTCTGGTCATCTGCAAATATATCGGGCTCTTATTTTTCCCATTAAATCTTTCGGTCTTCCACCAAACCATTATGGTGAAGAGCGTGTTGAGCTATCGGTTTTATGTGCCGTTATTGCTCCTCGCTTTGCTCAGTGCCGGGCTTTGGCGTTTGCGCCATTCAATCAACGCGCGTTTTGCGATTTTATGGTTCCTGGTCAATCTGCTGCCGGTGTTAAACCTCAGCGCCTTTGATGAAAACTTTCTGGTTCAGGAACGTTACGTTTATCTTCCGTCAATCGGGTTTTCACTGCTGGTCGCCATGGCGATTGTCAAAGTGCCCATTGATGAATGGATAGCCATAGGCAATCGCCGAACCGTACAAGCGGCGGTTATCGCTTTAATTGCCCTGCTCTTTACCGGTAAAACACTGGCGCAGAATTCGATCTGGAAAGATGATATGACGTTATGGGTACACGGCGCGGAGGTCGCGGATGACCAGCCGATGGCAAGTTTTATCCTCGGCCATGAATACCTCAAGCGGCAACAACCGCAAAGTGTCATTGAACCCTTGGAGCATTATTTAACCCTCAATCCAACCAATCAGGTTGTCATATCGAATCTGGCAGCGACTCGATTACAGGTTTACGAACTGACGGGTGAGCGCTCTCAGGTTGACCGCGCCATTGCGCTTTGCGAGCAAGGGTTACGCCTCAACGAGCGGGCCGCCGCCCTTTGGGATACCCTCGGCAAAGCCTATACCTATGAAACCGACTTGAAAAATCTGGTGCGGGCTCGCCGCTACTTTGACCAGGCTTTACAGTATCAACCGGATTTAACCATCGCGGTTTTCCATATCGGCGCGACTTACATCAAAGAAGGCAATAATGTAGAAGGGTTGCGTTACCTGGAAGCCGCTCAACAAAAAATGCCCGGTTTTCCTGATACCTACAAATTTTTGGGCTATGCCTATGCGGGACGGGGCGAGATTCAAAAAGCCCTGGATGCGCTCAATTACTATGTGCAAGCCCTGCCGAATGCGCCCGACGCGCCGAGAATCAGACAGGAGATCGAGCGACTGCGCGCGCAATTGCAAACCGTTCAAGCGGTGGAAAACCCTGCACCAAATCCGGCACCTTCAAGCGCTCGCGGCGGGCAAACGCCGGTGCCTAAATAGAAAGAGCGGTCTTGGTCAGACCGCTCTTTTAATCGTGCCCGTGGAGCGATGATTTACCGCGAAGCGGTATTTTTAAGCGCCGCGTCTATGGCCGCTTTCAAAGACTCTTTCGATTTATCTTTGACGCGCTTGCCATTTATGAAGACCGTTGGCGTTCCGCTGATCCCGATTCGCAATCCTTCTTCCATATCCCGTTGAATCTTTCCGGTGTTTCGGCCGCTCGCTATCGCATCTTGAAATTTCTTTACATCAAGTCCGATTTGACCGGCATAGGCCACCAGGTTTTCAGCCTCCAGTTTGTCCTGATTCTTAAACAGCAGCGCCGTGTATTCCCAGTATTTGCCCTGTTCGCGCGCCGCTTCGGCGGCTTCGGCGGCTTTCATCGCATTAATATGCATCTGGGTTAACGGGAAATCGCGCACCACAAGTTTCACTTTATCGCCATACTCTTTCATGAGTTCTTCCAAAATCGGCGCGGTTCTTCCGCAACTCGGACATTGATAATCGGTAAATTCGACGATGGTCACAGTGGCGTTTGCGCTCCCCTTGGTCGGCTGGTCGTCGGTGGCGATTTCAAAAACCGGCGATTCCGGGTCAGCCAGGAAAATCTGCACCTGCGCGTCTTTTCGCACAACTTTTACCAGTTCGTCTTCGGCTTTTCGATATTCCTGTTGCAGCAGGTATTTGAGAATCTGCTCTTTGGTTTCGGCATAGGTGCCGGGTATTTGCGAAGTGTTTTCGTCATAGAATTTCTTGGCCTCTTCATCGGTCGGCTTTTTCGATTTGGCAACCACTTCGGTTTCAAAGAGCTGTTTTTCGGTGACTTTTCGCTTCTGCGCCTCTTGCGTTAAAAGCATATCGTTGATGATGACATCGAGTTGCGCTTTTCTGAGTTCTGTCACTTT
>JBIOWC010000543.1:0-6706 GCA_044868105.1 Blastocatellia bacterium | reverse complement strand
TGAGCTGCTCAAGCCCGATGATTTTGGTGTTGTTATCAATCGTTACTAAAACATCACCGGCGCCAAAATAAGCGACGCCGAGCGATGACAAGGAGGTAAATCCGATACCTACAGCTAACACCAGAAGCAGTACCCAGCTGGCTAAAAATAACCATTTTTGACCTTTCATAAATCTCCTTTTAATCGGTAGCCGGTGGTCGGTAGCCGGTAGCCGGTTATTCAATAAATCATCGTCACTTCAATGAAGAGCTGTGAGTATACTATTTTAATGATTTTTTGACCGACCCCCGACCACTGGCTACCGACTACCGACCACCGGCTACCGGCTACTGGCCACCGGCCAGAGCGACTTCGAGCAGGATCAACTTTTTAATGCCTTTGTAAATCGGTTCAATGGCGCACCATTCGTCAAGCGAATGGTCGCCACCGCAAGGCGCACAGCCGGTTGAAAAAGCCTGCAGGCCGGCCAGCAGCGCGACATTGGCATTGTTTGAGGCGGTGGGTGTGACTTGCACACTTTCAAAACCGATAACCCGATGCACGGCTTCGGCCATGCGTACGGTAAACGATTCACGGTTGCCGGCGATCTGCGCCGCCGGAAGTTTATCCGTAACCAGTTCGGTTTTAAGCTTCATGCCTTCGCGGGCGGCCTCTTCACGCAAGATGACGTCAATCTTCTTTTCATATTCATCAATCAACTTCTGGTCGGTCGAACGCAGGTCAACGGTAAACCACGCATCGGCGGCTTTGGCATTGACGACTTCAGAGCCCCCGAGCATGCCGATATTGAGATTGACGGTCGGCTCTTTCGGCAGTTCAAGCGCGTAGATGCGTTCGATAGCGCGCGCCACGGGCAGGGTCGCCGAATAGGGCGGAGTTTTCGAGCGCGTGTGTCCGCCCGCTCCCAGAAAGTGGTGTTTATACCAATTGATGCCAATGCCCGCGTAGGTCAGGTTTTCATAACCGCCATCCAGCGCAATGTAAGAAGCAATGCGCGATTTGTTTTCCTGAACGAAAGCCGTGGCGCCAATCATGCTGGTCTCTTCTTCAACCGTGAAGACAAAGAGTAAATCGAGTTTGGTTTTGATATTCGCATCGCCCAGGGCGCGAATGCTCGCCAGAATGGCCTCGACGTTGCGCGTGTCATCGCCGACGCCGGGGGCATAGAGTTTGCCGTCTTTGATTTGCGCTTTGATTTTCAAGCCTTCTTGAAAAACCGTGTCGAGGTGCGCGTCAACCACAACCGCTTTTCCGTTGGCGTCTGTGCCTTTGCGAAGGGCGATGAGATTGCCTTTCGCGTCGTAATAGATTTTGTCGAGCTTGTAGCCCTCCAGGATTTTCTTTACCGCTTCGGCGCGTTCGCGTTCTTTACCCGAAGGCGCATTGATTTCCGTCAGGCGAATCCATTCGTTAAGGATGTCCTCTTTATGCGCGTCAACATGCGCGAAGGCGTGCCCGACATCGGCGCGATTCATTACTTGTTTCGCTTCGGCGTGGTAATCCTGCGCCTTGCTATTGGCATTGATGAATAAAACAGCGCACAGACAAATTATAACAATCGAAATTTTCATCCAGGTTCTCCGGTTGCAGCAATTCAGAGACGGCATTCTAAACATACGCGCAAACATTCGCAACGCACAGGGCAAGCGGAAAATCGCGCGCTTCGCTTTTCTTTCCTTATAAACTTTGACCTCTCGGGTCGGTTGGTTTCTTGAGCCGGAGAAAATCAACCGGTTAACCCTGGTTTACTCTAAAGTCGTGTAAAACGGCCAGGCGCCCTTTGCCGCTGGCTTGCGCCGAACCAGCTATCGTTGGTTGGAAAGCGCCAAATGAGATGGCCTGAGCGCCGTTAGCGCCACCGCTCCGGTTTCGCCCTTGCGTGGGGTTGAAAACCAGCGAACCCTTCGCCAAAGCACCGGTAAGCTCAAATGACCTTGTGCAGCTACGGGCAATTTTGTGCAATTGCGGGCAAAAGTGTGCAGCTATGCGGCACAGGGTATTGACTCTGGAAAGGCCTTACCATAAGTTCATGGGCATCGCGACAGAACCGGCTTTACGGCTGCAGGGCAGCCGAAGTCTGAACTGAAAATTCTGCAAACGAGTTAAGTTTTGCGCGGTACAAACCCCGGCCCAAGAGGATACGACTGTCCATCAACAGGAGAGGATTGTCCTTCAAGCGACCGATGCGCAGGATTTGAGAAGGAGCGTAGATGGCAAACCAAACGGGTCATAAATCACCAATCATCAGGTTGCAACCTAAGCGGAAATTATTTGTCGTTAGCGCTTTGATTATCGGTTTGATAAGCACCGGCGGAGTGCTTGCGAAATTCGGTTGGCTACCTTTACAGGACGCTGACGACCCGAACCGAGTGGCGGCGCCGGCAACTTTGACCGCCCCTGCCAAAGAATATGTTTATACGGGGGGGCGACTGCTGGCGACCGAAGAACCGCAAAGCAGTGGCGTGCACCACGCCAGCACGATTGGCGCCTATGAACCGGGCAATCACACCTTCTATCTGCGCAACAGCAACAATGCCGGAGCGGCAAACATCGTTGTGAATTTCGGCGGACAAAACTGGATACCGATAGCCGGAGATTGGGATGGTAATGGCACGACTACGATTGGCGTGTATGACCCGACGACGCGGACATTCTATTTGCGCAATACCAATGCAGCGGGCAATGCCGATTTGACCATTCAGTATGGGCCTTCAGGGGCCTTGCCGGTTGCGGGCGATTGGGATGGTAACGGCACAACCACCATTGGCGTCTATGACCCCGCGAGTCGCACCTTTTATTTGAGAAATAGTAACTCAGCGGGCAATGCCGACCTGACCATTCAGTATGGGCCATCGGGAGCAACGCCTGTGGTTGGCGATTGGGACGGCAACGCGACAACAACGATTGGCGCCTATGACCCCGCGAGTCGCACCTTTTACTTGAGAAACACAAACAGCATAGGAAACGCTGACTTGACCATTCAGTACGGGCCTTCAGGGGCTTTGCCGGTTGCGGGCGATTGGGATGGCAACGGCACAACCACCATTGGCGTCTATGACGCAAATGCCGCGACCTTTTATTTGCGCAATAGCAACACGGTTGGAGTGGCAGACCTGATCGTGAGCTTTGGCGCGCCAAACTGGAAGCCGCTTGCCGGTGATTGGGACGGCTTATAATAACGGGAAAAGCGAAGCAGGGTTAAGGATAGCCGCAAGGTCAGCCCAAAACGATTATTGAGTGCAAGGGCTGAAGGGGCGAAATAATAGGTGCATTGTCATTCAACCAATCGCCGGTTAGCTGAAACGCTAAGCCAGGAGCTTTAGCGGCCTAAAGTTTAGCAACTCACACTATCGAACAACTTTTAACTTTCGGGAGGCAGCCATGAACCTGACAGACTGGAAAGGGAGATTGAAAAATCGTCTTCCAAAACCTTCGTTGCGATTCTATTTAATAGTGATTGTGACGCTCTTTTGCTTAAGCGGACTGGCGCTCAGCGTCGCTCATTCACAAGCGGTTGAACCCCTGGTAACGGCAAGGGAGGTTACCGACAACCCGATTCCGTACCCACGACCAAAATCACTGGCCTTGCCGCAAGGATTTGTGCAGGGGGGGAAGCCTGCACAAGTTTCCGAAGTTGAACTGGTCACCATCACCCCGGACGGGTTTGAGCCGACGGCAATTACCCGACCCCCGGGGCGCTTTGTCATTGCCTATGATAATCGTTCAGGTCTTGGCGGGCTCCGGGTTCAATTAAGTGACCAATCAACTAATCTCGTTCATCAGGTAACGGTGCCGCTGTTAAAGAACGCCTGGGTGGGCGAGTTTAATTTGCCAGGCGGAAAATATTTTATTACCGAACCCGCGCATCCGGGCTGGCGTTGTGTGCTGACCATTAATTGAAGAACGCAGGTTTTGATAGACCTATGGTTAAAGGCGCTCGCGCAGCATTTTTCTGAAGGAGCAAATTATGAAAGCCATCCGAACCCTTAAGAATTCGTTATTAAAGACCGCATTGTTGCATCCCTTATTTCTATTGCTCTGCTGCTCAGTAGCGAATGCTCAAGGCCGAGGTGACGATGGTGCGACCCCTTTGGCTATGCAAACGGGAACCCCGGCGGGTTCTTATGCGCTCAGCGGATTTGAATCAGTGAACCCCTACAACGGCAGCTTGAATTTTGCCCTGCCGCTTTTGCATATCGGCGGTCGGGGTGGCGCGCAGTTTACAATGACGATCAAGAACGAGATAAAGTGGAAGGTGAGCGCCCACCCCACGGGTTCGACCAGTTATCTCTATACGCCATTGACCTCCAGTTGGACGCCCTTCGAGCCGGGCTATGGTCCAGGCATTATGGTCGGTCGGGTGGTCGGCTTACCCGGTTTGGATTCCTGTCCGGATGAATCTCCTGGTTTGACCCGTCTCACGTTTATCACCCCCGATGGAACGGAATATGAATTCCGAGATGCGCCCTCGGAAGGCGCACCAAATATCAACGCTTATGTTTCGGATGGCAATGGCGGCTGTATCAATACGCAAAACTTCAATCGGGGCAGAGTTTTCATTACCCGGGACGGCACCTCAGCGACGTTTATTTCCGAGACCGACATTCACGATTATTATGGTGGTTTCGATAGCGGTTATGTGCCCAATCTGCGCGGTCATATGTTTATGGCGGATGGTACGTGCTATCGCATTTACGATGGCCTTGTGCAATGGATTAGAGATCGTAACGGCAATAAACTCAGTTTCGAATATGACCCGATTATTACGCATCGGGTGACGAAGATTACCGATTCGCTCAATCGCCAGGTGACCATCAGTTATGCAACGAATTTCGACACCCTCACCTATCAAGGGTTTGGCGGCGCGACGAGAACAATTAAAATTTACTACGATTTATTACAGAATCTGTTAAGGCCGAACTTCCCTCTGCAAACTTATGCGCAATTGTTTCCCAATCTAAATGGCAGTTCGCAAACGCCATTCAATCCGCGGCTGATGGCGGCTGTGGAGTTGCCTGATCTCAGAAGGTACGAATTTCTTTACAACTCGTATGGAGAACTGGGGCGCGTTAAATTGCCGACCGGCGGCGGCTTCGAGTACGACTGGGATAATGGCATAGTCGGAAATCCCGGAGGCAGCGTGTTGGTCATCGGTGAGGGCAACCGGCAGATTTATCGGCGGATAGTTGAACGCAGGGTTTATACCGCTTTCAATCCTGCTCCGGTGCGCGAAAGTCGAGCGACTTACAGTCGCCCCGAAGTTTACCCCGTCACCACTGCCAACGCCGATGTGATGGTCAATCATTATTCGCCCAGTGAAGAACTGCTCAGTCGCGAATGGCATTCATATTACGGCACGGCTTCGGCATCATTTTTCCAATCGGATGTCGGCTATTCAAAATGGCGAGACGGCAAAGAATATCGCACCGAGATAGTAGATAGTGATGGGAACACCGTGTTGCAACGCCTGGAAACGACCTGGGAACAACTGCCCCTTTCCGGCTGGTGGGGCTCAGATAGTGGTGTGGCGACGGCGCCGCCTATCAACACGCGGACGAGAGATAGCAAGACAACCTGGACGCAGAATAATCAAGTGAATAAACAGGAATTCTTTTATGACCAGTACAACAATAAGACCGAAGTCAAAGAATATGATTTTGACACCGGCGCGCCAGGGGGGCTCGTTAGAAGAAGCACAACGAGTTATGTGACTTTGTTAAATGGTTATGCGTACAACACCGTTAATCCGAACACGACGAATCCCGACCCGGAGGCAACGCTTCACATCCGCAATCTGCCTTTGCAGCAATCAATCTATGACAACACCGGTAATGAAAAGGCGCGTTCAACTTTTGAATATGATAACTACTTACCGAACCTGACACCGCGGTCAGAGGTGAGCGGGCACGACAGCAATAAATATAACAGCTCGTTTATTCCCCGCGGCAATCCGACACAAGCGACCAAATGGGTATTGCAGACCGGCGCGCCACTCAACAGCCGTATGCAGTACGATATGTTGGGCAACGTCACGAGCGTCACCGACCCGCGCCAGAAGACAACCTATTTTGAATTCCTTGATCGCTTCGGCTCACCTGATGCGGAAGCGCAAGGAAATACGCCGCCGGCTCTGCTTAACGGAAAATCTACGTTTGCCTTTGCTACCAAGGTGACCAATGCGCTGGGTCAAAGCGCTTATACCCAATTCGATTATTATCTGGGAAAACCGGTCAACGGCGAAGATGCCAACCATACCATCGCCAGCGGTCGTTACGGCGGTTACGCGGATGGCACTTACACAGATGCGCTTGATAGAGCGACGGAATTGATTGTGGGAATCTATCCGTCGAATCCAGGGTTAGAACTCAGGCGGCGGACAAGATTTCAATATGACGATACGAGTCACCTGATTACCACAACCGGCGACCAGACCAGTTTGAATGACGGGGCGCTCAAGAGTCAGACGCTTTATGACGGATTGGGACGCGCAGTCGAAGCGCGGCAGTATGCGCCGGAAGGCCTCATCAAAACCGAAACCCGATTTGACGGGTTAGGCCGACAATCGCAAGTGAGCAACCCTTACAGGACCGGTGAAACCGTCTACTGGACGACGATGGTTTATGATGGCTTAAGCCGGGTCAAGACGGTGACGGCGCCCGACACTTCAATCGTGACGACCATTTACAACGGCAATCAGACAACCGTT
>JBIOWC010000542.1:0-7514 GCA_044868105.1 Blastocatellia bacterium | reverse complement strand
ATAAAGAGCGCAAGGAGAAGGTCCAACTGGCAACCCCGTTGAATTTTGTTTATTCTGCCGATACCATCGGTGGGAATTCGCGGCTCGCCTTAAACCCTCAACGTCCAATCAATTCTTTCACCAACCCGTCAGCCTCGTAGATTTTCTTCAAGGCTTCGAGTATGCCGGCGCTATGAACGCCGACGGCGCGCGAGCCTTCCGCTTCTTCGATGTACCAGTACCGGTTCGATAATTTCTGAATATTGCTGTCGAAATTGAGTCCGACGAGTTCGCCATTGCGATTGATGACCGGCGAACCGGAATTCCCACCGATGGTATCGGCAGAATAAACAAAATTCAACGGGGTTGCCAGTTGGACCTTCTCCTTGCGCTCTTTATACCGCGCCGGCAATTCATAGGGCGGTTTTTCATTAAAACTCAAAGCGCGGTCGTACAATCCGAAAAATGTGGTTTTATACGGCACCAGCGTGGTGTCTTCTTCATAACCGACCACGCTGCCATAAGCGATTCGCAAATTGAAGTTCGCGTCCGGCGGAATGGTCTTGCCATAGACCGCAAAGCGCGCCTTGGCGATTTTTTCACCGGCGCTGATGTCGACGCTCAAAATATTTTCTTCATACCAGGCGCGCAGTTCGCGGATAATCGGCTCGACATTGCGCGCCAGCACAATTAAGGGGTCGTCGGATTTGGCGACCGCATCCGCGCCGCCTTCAATCAAGGCTTTGCGCACGGCAACATCATCAAGCTTGGTTCCTTGTATGGCTTTATGCGCCACTTCGGCCGGCGGTTGTCCGTTGAGCGCGGCTTTGATAAAAGGGTCATTTGCCGTAAGCGTCTTTAAACCTTCATCAAGCCAGGCTGCGAGCAAGGTTTCTTCGAGGTCTTTGTAAATCGGTGCGGTTGAAAATAGAGCGAACTTGAAAGATTCCAGACGATTGTCGCGGTATTCGTCATAGCGTTTATCGTTGGGCTTTTGAACCTCTTCGGTGTAGCGCACAATCTTGGAAGCAATGTCGCCGAGTCGTGAGCTTTCAATGGTCGAAAATGAGCGCCGGCGTGCCGGCACGGGCCAGGCGCGATAGGCGGCGGTGATTTCCAGCCAGGCGGTTCCGTAAGCCTTCTGTAGTTCAGGACGCTTGGCGACTTCCGCGCGCAAGGCTTTCTCTTCTTCCTCTTTCTTTGCCATGAGTCGCAGGTTTGCCAAGCCCTCCTGCTGACCCGCCAGACGTTTCAGATTGTTATTTACTGAACGAATGGCGTCGCCCGCTTGCCGGGCTTGTTCCGCGCCGCGTTTGGCGTATTCCTCCAGCGCTTTGAGGCGGGTATCCCAAATCTGTTTTTGATAAACATTCCCGGCATCGCGTTGATATTTGATTTGGTCAAGCGTCAGCAGCCGCGCGGTTGAACCCGGATAGCCTGAGACGATGACGAATTCGCCATCGCTTGCGCCTTGTTCAGACCACTTCAAAAAATGCGGCGTCTTCGCCGGGGCTCCGTTTTCATAAGCCCGCAGAAAGGAAAAATCCAAATCGTGACGTGGATAAGTAAAGTTATCATAATCGCCGCCAAAAAAAGCGATTTGCTCTTCGGGGGCGCAAACCAGGCGAATGTCATTGTAGCGTTTGAAACGATAGAGCCAGTATTCGCCGCCGTTATAGAACGAAATGACTTCGCACTTGAGCCCGCCGGCTTGCGCGGTCGCCTCTTTTTCAATCTGCGCGGCGGCGGCTTTGCGCTGTTCGTTCGCCTCTTTGTCGCTGGCTCCCGACTTGACCGCCGATTGCACGCGCTTGGTCACCTCTTCGTAAGCAACCAGGACATTAATTTCGAGGTCCTGGCATTTTAACTCTTCGGCCTGGGTGCGCGCATAGAAACCCTCATGTACGAGGTCACGCTCTCTCGTTGAAAGCTTTTGAATCGAATTCAAAGCGACGTGATGATTGGTGACAATCAAACCATCGGCGGAAACAAAAGCCCCGGAACCGATGTTGCCGATGCGCGGCGATGACAGCCGAATGTGTTCAAGCCATTCGGCAGACGGCGTGAAGTTATATTTTTGCTTCCATTGTTTGAGCGGCGGATTATCAAATGTCCACATCCCATCATCAGCGCGAGAAACCGGAATGCCTATGAGCAATGAGAGGATGGCAAGAAGAGTTGAAATTTTTTTCATTAGATTAAGCTCCGTAAAATTTTTGAGAGATACAATAGAGGTCAATCTTTACAAAATTTAATTTATTCCTGGTCGTTAGCCATGCTGATGGCATGGGGCAGTTAATTCCTGGTGAGCCGCGCGCCATCAAGTCATGCCGATTAAGGCGTCATCGCTTTTAGCTGACCTCAGATGCGTTAACCAACCTTCAGTCTATCAAAATCCCGGTTGATTAATGGATTTTTTATCAAATTTTGAGGCGTATTTCTGCGCCACCTTTTCTATCTCGCTGGCTTTGCCAACCAGGACAAAAACCAGATTATCGAGCGGATAATATTCTTTGATAATCCGTTTAGCGTCTTGCAGGGTCATGGCGTCAATTTTGGCATAAAGGTTATTGACCTCGGTTTCACTGAGACCGAAAAATTCAAGTTGCGCAATCATTGCCGCGAGTTGGTCTGAGGTTTCAAGACTGGTCGGAAACAAACCCTTAATGTAAGTCTTCGCCGATTGCAACTCGGCTTCCGTGATGCCGGTTTCGTGAAGGCGTTTAAGAATATTCAAGGTGCGGTCAATAGCCTCTTCGGTCTTTTCATTGCGCGTGTAGGTCGAAATGATAAACGGTCCCCTGGCTTGGCGTTCATCAAAGCTGGAACGCGCGCCGTAGGTCAGTCCGGTTTGAATGCGCAATTCGCTATTGAGCATCGAAGTAAACCGCCCGCCAAAAAGGGTATTCACAATATTGATGTAAACCCGGTCAGCGTTGGTGCGCGCAATGCCGAGGTTGCCAATCATATAAAAGGTTTGCGTGGCATCCGGTTTATCAACCAATAATAATTTTTTGCCTTGAAATGCTGGCGCATCGGGGAGGTTTACAGGGGTCTTGCCTTTCGCATTCCACGCGCCGAATTTGTCGGTGAGCGTCTTTTCCATTTCACTGGCCGAAAAATCACCGACCACGGCGAGAATGGTATTGGCGGGCGCGTACCAACTTTGATAAAACTTCGCCGCATCCAGGTGCGTGATGGCCGCCAGCGTGCGCTCGCTGCCTTGCGTCGGGCGGGCGTAGGGATGATTGCCAAAAAGATAACCCGCATAATAGATGCCAATCACGCCTTGAGCGCGGTCTTTGGCGGCTTTGATACCGTCAATGCGTTGTTTGATAAGCTTGGCAACTTCGGGTTGTGGAAATGTCGGGTTGAGCAAGGTATCGGCGAGCACCTCGACGCCGGTCGTTAAATCTTTCTTGATAAATTCCGCAGAGCCGATAGTCGAATCGTAAGTGGCCGAGGCCGAGAGCTCGCCGCCGATGAAATCCAACTCCGAAGCGATTTGCGATGCGGTGCGCGTCTTCGTGCCTTTACGCAAGAGTTCTGCGGTAACCGATGCGAGTCCTTCTTTACCTGCGGGGTCAGCCGTTGAACCGGCTTTGACGATAAAGTTGAAACTGATGACCGGGACTTCGTGTTGCTCCATCAAAAGCAGAGTCAAACCGTTGGCGAGTTTCACTTTTTTATAGGGCGGCAATTTCAACTCGCCGTTTGCCGCCGGAATGGAAGCCGCCGTAGTGGTGATAAAAATTGCGAGAAGTATAAAGGCAAATAAGTTTTTCATCTTTTATCCTGAGGGTTACTGCTTCGCAGTTGCCGATTTTGCCGCGCCATTGGTCGCCTTCGATTTTTTACCGGCGATCGGCGGCTTTCCGGCATCCAGCTTTTTGCTCTCGGCCGCAGTATTGGCTTTTTCGGGAATCAAGGTCGCGACGCTGCGGTTATTTTCCGTAAAATATTTTTTCACCACCCGCTGCACATCTTCTTTGGTGACGCGGTTGTAATCGGTAGCCGCATTAAACAGCTTTTTATAATCGCCGAAAAAGACTTCATAACTGCCGAGCGTGTTCGCCTTGCCGTCTATGGTTTTCATGGCGCGATAAAAATCGGCAAGCAAAATATTTTTTGCTTTTTCAAGCTCCTTGTCGGTAACCGGCGCGGCTTTCAATTTATCAATCTCCTGATAAATCGCTTTTTCAACCCCATCGGGCGCAACGCCGTCTTTCGGTTGAGCGGTGATTTCAAATAACGACGGGTCAAAGCTGAAACCGAAGCCGAAGCCGCCCCGAACCGAGAGTGCGAGTTGGTCTTTATCCACCAGGCGCTCGTACAGACGCGAGCTTTCACCGGCGAATAAAATATTTTCTAAAACCTTGAGCGGATAATAATCCGGGTTTGCCGATTCGGGAACGTGATAACCCAGCATGAGAATCGGCAACTGCGCGAATTTTTTGACAACAATGCGCCGCTCGCCTAACTGTTCAGGCTCCGTCGTGGTGACTTTGGGCGGGAGTTCGCGCGCCGCAATCGGTTCAATGTACTGCTCGGCCAGCTTGATGATAGCCTCGGCCTTGACATCGCCGACCACCACCATGGTCGCGTTGTTTGGCGCATAACCCATCTCAAAATGTTTCTTGAGGTCGTCCATCTTCCAGTTTTCAATATCCACCATCCACCCGACGACGGGCCATTGATAAGGGTGCGCGGTGAAGGCCGCAGCATAAAGTTGTTCATTGAGGATGCCCGAATTATTCGCGTCAACCGAAGTGCGCCGTTCGCTGGCGACAACGCCGCGTTCGGATTCGATAATCTTGGGGTCGAAACTTAAATTTTGAATGCGGTCGCCTTCAAGGTCGAAAATTTTTTCAAGCGCGGCGGGCGTAAACCAATCTTGATAGACCGTCACATCATTTGAGGTATAAGCATTGTTGCGCCCCCCGGCGGCTTCCATCACGCGGTCAAATTCGCCCGCGCCATATTTTTTCGCGCCGTTAAACATCATATGCTCAAAAAAGTGCGACAGCCCGGTGGTGCCGGGTCGCTCATTGCGCGAGCCGATGCGATAAAAGATATAGAGCGCCACGGAAGGAATGGAATGATCTTCCTGAATCAGGATTTTCATGCCGTTTTTGAGTTGATGGGTTTTGACCTCAAAGCTCTGCGCCCGGGTTGGGGATGAAAGCGAAGCTAAAAAAAGTAGCGCCAGGCTCAGGGTAAAACCGGATTGCAATCGTTTCATATTTGTAGTCCTCAATCTCTTGGGCAGTCTCGCAATATAGGGTTAATCAATCGTAACCGAACAACAAAGCCCACAGCAAGCGCCGCTTTATTGACAAAATTAAGAAGTGAGAAGTTTATGAAACCCCGAAAGGTTGCTATCATCATCACTCAATTATGGAAGGAAAAATTTTAGTCACCGGCGCGACCGGGTTTGTCGGTAGCCACTTGGTTGACCGTTTGGTGGAATGCGGCAAACAGGTGCGCTGTCTGGTGCGAAAATCGAGCAACCTCAAATATCTCAAACGCCCGGAACTGGAATTCGTTTACGGCGGATTTGATGATGCAACCGATTGGGCTGCGGCGTTTGCCGATGTGGATACGGTTTATCACGTCGCCGGGTTAACCTTTGCAAGACGCGCTCAAGATTATTTCACGGTCAATCACAAAGGCACGGAGACCATGATTTCCGCCGCGCTCAACTTTCGCCACCGGATAAAGAAATTCATTCATATCAGTTCGCTGGCCGCCATCGGTCCCGGCGCCAAAGATAAACCGGTTGATGAGGAAACCAAGCCGACGCCGATTACGCCATACGGGCGCAGCAAACTGATGGGCGAAGAAGCGGTGTTGGCGGCCGCTGATTTATTGCCGGTCACCATTGTCCGCCCGCCGGCCGTCTATGGCCCGCGCGATTATGCGCTGTATGAAATGTTCAAAGCCATCGCTAAAGGGTTTTCGCCTTCGATTGGCAATTATGACAAGCAGATTAGCTTGGTTCATGTTTTCGATTTGGTTGATGGAATTATTCTCGCGGGTGAAAGCGACAAATCAACCGGGCGAACCTACTTCATTTCGAGCGAAGAGATTTATTCTTATAACGGCTTGGTTGACCTGCTCGGAAAAATATTCAATCGTCGGGTGCGGTCCTTTGCGATACCGAAAGGCCTGGCTTACGGGGTTGCGGCGGTTGCCGAAATCACCTCAGCCATTACGCGCAAACCTCCGGTGATGAATCGCGACAAAGTAACCGACTTTTCCCAGGAATGTTGGGGATGTTCGATTGTGCGAGCCAAGCAGGAATTGGGTTACGAACAACAAATTTCCATCGAGGAAGGTCTGCGCAGCACCATTGCCTGGTACAAAAAAGAGGGCTGGCTTTGAAAGAAGAAGGAGTGAAGGGGAGAACGGGAGAAGAGGAGAAGGAAGAGGAAGGAGTCGTCAGCCCCGCGCTATGCGCAAGGGTCGTTTATGATAAGCGGCTCAGTCCCGCAGATAAAGTATTCATCGGTTATCTGGTCTTACTCGCCATTTTAATACTTATCTTTATTGAGCGAATTGAAAAATGGAGATTATTGATTGCCCTTCATCTGGCAGGCATAAGTTTTGTTATCCTGCTTGCCAAATGGATTGCGCCGCGCCTGGGCGCAACGGGAGCGTTGATTCGTGGTTGGTATCCTTGTGCGTTTATTACCACCACTTTTAAAGAGCTTGAATATCTCGTCCCGCGTCTGCACCCGCGCGACTTCGATTGGCAACTGGCGGCCATTGACTATCGTTTGTTCGGCACCCACCCGACGCTCTGGCTTGAGCGTCTGCACGTTCCTCTGCTTACGGAAATTTTTCAAATCATTTACGCAACCTACTATTTTTATCCGGTGATTTTAGGCGCCGTTCTCTGGCGTAAAGGGTGGACGAGGAAGTTCTATTTCTGGGTATTTATTTTGATGTTCGGATTTTATCTCTCTTATCTGGGTTACCTTGCGGTGCCGGCGATTGGCCCGCGATTTATTCTTGCCGACCAGCAAACCATCCCGTTGTCCGGAGTTTATTTATTTGACACGATTCGCGGGACGCTTGATCGAGCCGAAGGCATCACGCGGGATTGTTTCCCCAGCGGACATACCGAAATTACGCTGTTGGTGCTCTACTATGCGTGGAAATTTCATCGGCGAACCTTTTGGTGGATGCTGGCGCCGTGTAGCGCCATTATTCTTTCAACCGTCTATTTGCGTTATCACTACGTGATAGATGTCCTTGCCGGTTTAGTTGCTGCCGGTTTGGTTATTCTTACCGCAAAGCCCTTGCACAAACTGCTCGGCGGGCGGGATTTTCCGTCTTAGGGTGGTTTAGTGTTTGGTGATGGTGCCGTTTAATTGCCGATTAACGACGTTAATCGACAGCGCAATCAAATAACGATGAATGGCGTTTGCGTCAATTGAATCCGCCAATTCAAATTCGAGATTTCTCAGGGAGCGGCACCGGTTTTCTACCAGCCGTTGATAAACTGTCTCAATGAGCGTTTCTATTTTTTC
>JBIOWC010000541.1:0-4117 GCA_044868105.1 Blastocatellia bacterium | reverse complement strand
AAGTGACTTCGATCGGCGCGACAACCTGCATACAACTTTTGGTCTCGACCTGCATCATCCATAACGACTGTTTGCCCGCATCATCGAGCACATAAGCGACATATTCGCCATCGGGCGACAGCGTCGGCAATAAGTTTTTGCCGTGCGCCGTAAGTTTCTGTTTACTGATTTTTTGAAAGGGCGTTGGGGAGGACGGGAAAACATCTCGCCGCTTAAGATAAAGAACAACACTTAAAACGATGAAAACGAAAATCCCCAGCGTCAACCAGCCTTTTTTATCTGACCACCAGCGGCGGTTTAGCTTGGCGACAGCCGCGCGCTCCTCAGCTACTGAGGGTTCAACCGCTGCCGCTCTATCAAGCGCTTGCACCGCACCGCTACTGACTTGCCGCAGATGCGGCAACGATTCATAAGGGCGTGACAAATCGGATGGTAAAGCTTCACACTCCTGCAAAACCTGGTCTTCATCTCTGAGCAGCACTTCAACATTCGCCGAAAACCGATAGCCTTTTTTAGGCAGCGTTTCAATGTACTGATGATGCGCAGCGCTTTCACCCAGGGCTTTTCTCAAATATGAAATATGGACATTGAGATTAATCTCTTCGACAAAGGTTTCGGGCCACAATTGATTGAGTAAATCATTCTTCTCAAGGACCTGTCCGTTATGTTCAACTAGAATTAGCAGCAACTCCAGGGCTTTGGTCGAAAGCGGAATGGCTTGACCTTCACGTTGCAGCAGACGGTTTTGCGGATCAACAATAAATTCATCGAAGGCATATAAAACATTCTCGCGGTTGGTTAAGGGTGCAGGGCGATGTTGAGCTAGCGCTTTGTTGGGAAATCTTTGCATACTGGCGAACGGAAAATAGTAAATTGTTTTGCACGGTTAAAAATATTCTTGAGTCTTGGCTCAGATTTTAGTTTTTTTATGAGTTAATGCGCGGCTGGGTTGTGTAGAAGACGCATTCAGGCTAGCAGCATCAAATGGAACTCGTCAAGATTTAATTAATTTACCTCTGGAGCCGAAGCATTCGCTCTGCAATAAAGCCTGGGTTGGGCAATCAAGATAGACGTTCAACTTCCGCTTGGACGAAAGAAATGGATAAATAGAATCGGTCTTTTCCGCTTTATCCGAGGACAATTTTTAAGCCTTCGTCGGTTGCCCCCGGTTCGGTGGCGCGGTCTCAATGGTCGAAAATCGTTCCTGTCTATTTCGCTAATAACTGGCGCGCCTCACTGGCTACCTCGGGTTCGCCAATTAAAGTAGCCGCGGAAATCGCTCCGCTTACGGCAAATTTCAAGGTTGCTTCATCGCTTAACCCTTTGGCGGCTTGCGCAAGATAGAGATAGGCGCGGGGCAAGAGTTGGGCGCGGCGCGAAGGATTAGCCAGCGCCCGTTGCAAATGGGCTTGGGCTTCGGTAAATCGCTTCTGTTCAAGAAACACCTGCCCCAAAGCGACCAGTAAAGTAAAACGCGCGCCGTAAAGGTCAGGGTCGCGCTCTTTTTCCAAGGCTTCGCGCAATATTTTTTCGGCGCTGTCAAACTGCTTTTTATTGCGTTCGATGCTGGCGCGCGCCTGAGCGCCCATTGCCGGACGCAAGGCCTGTAGTTCAGGCGTGCGATGCAAAACAAGATAATGCGGATCAACGGTCAAAGCCCGTACAGAAAACTTTATCGGCAGAGCAAAGGCCGTGCGCTCGCTACGCAGTTCAACGGTTTGCACAGCCGTTTGATAATCGTCGCCTTCAAGCAAAAGCTCTACGGTGGCGCGATAATAAGGTTGGGCTTGCGTGATGGTGCCGCGCACCGTGTCACCTTCCTGTTGCCAGTTTACCTCCCACTCAGGCGCGCCTTTGCGCTCGAACCATTGTTTATAAAACCACTGTAAATCCGTGCCCGCGCTCTTTTCGATGAGTTGCAAAAATTCATCCCAGGAAATTTGACTCGCGCTGTATTGGCGCGTGATGGTTTGCAAAATGCGGCGAAATTTTTCGCGGCCGATGGTGCGCGACAGCATATCAAAAACGATGAAGCCTTTGCCGTCTGCAAGAATGCGCGTGTAGTTGCCTTGCAGCAAAGTGGATAAGGGTTGGTCAAAACCTCCGGCTTCAACCATGAAATACCCGGTTGCATTTTGAAGCGCCACATAACCGGGATAGCCCGTCCGACGATAGCGTTCGGCCGCTCGCGAGCCTTCGAGCATTTCAACGGCGCGCAGAGAACCGTACTGTGCCATCCCTTCATCAAGCATGAGCGTACCCCGGAGTTCCGATTTTCTTCCGATAGAGACGCCCCACCATTGATGAGAGATTTCATGACCATAATAAGCGGTGTTGAATTCCTGATCGAGGAATTCGGCATTCGAAAAAATAAACCCTTCAAAGCTTGCGCCGGCAAAACTGGCTTTACTGGCCTGTTCGGTCGGCGTTTCGACAATCGCAAAATCGCCGTAAGGATTCGGTCCGAACTCTTCGGCGAGCGCGTCAATTACTTTTACGCATTGATTGAGGTAAGCGCCAATATGCGCCCTGGCTCGCAAGAGGTAAGCGGCCGTAGTGCGCCCCTGCGCATCCACGCGTTGCTCGACAAAGTATTTCGCCGCCGCAAAGGTGAGCATCGAAGGCTGAGTAATCTCAAAAGCGAAGTCGCCGTTGCTTTCCTGCGCCGGCGAACTGCGGCGTTTGCCGGTTGCGATAACTTTGTATTCGGCGGGCACGGAAAAATTCATCTTACCTGTACACCGGGCATCGCCTTCAATCTGGGGATACCAGGCGGTGTTAAACCCGCCCGCAAAAGAGCCTTCTTCGCCAAGATAAAAAACAAACCGAATCTCTTCACCACCGGAATATGAGAATTGCAACCGCAGCGGTTCGCCGGCCGGAAACGGCGTAGAGGGTTGAACGCTCCACTTCACGGTTTTATCGCGCTCGGCTTGCTTTTCCAACCTGGCTAGGCCTTGGCACACTTTCGGCTCGATAACCGTCACTTGAAAATCATGCATCACATCGCTCAACTGCAGCGGTACCGATTGTCGTAGCGCTTTTGCAGGTGGCAGCGTCAATTCGCCTTTTGCTTCCAGGCGATGCGCCGCCGGAATCACTGTGATAGCCAGGCGGTATTGCGGCGTAGCCTTCGCTTGATTGTCGGGTTGTTGATTTGCACGAAGGCTGACGGGAAGTGAGCATAAAATAAGGAGAGACAGTAAGGCGCTTTTCATAGCGGGAATCTAACACAGCGTTTGCGTTGCTTCTTGTACGAATGAAACATCGTGGTATTGGATTAGCGGGGGCGCCAGCGCGGGTTAGCGAGCTCGCCAGCCGGCGCGGTAGGCTTGCGGCGTTTTGCCCGTCAGGTGTTTAAACGTTCTGGTGAAATGGCTCTGATCAAAAAAGCCGCTTGCCAGAGCGATTTCGCTGAGCGGCATATCGGATTGCAGGAGTTTTTCGCAAGCGAATTCGATTCTCAGTTGCCGCACATAATCGCCGACTGTGCAGTGATAAAACCGGCGAAACTCGCGCGCCAGATGAACCGGATGAACACCCACACATTCGGCTTGTTGACTGAGCGATAAATGCTCCGCGAAACGCTCGTGAAGTAATTGGCGCGCTTCAGCAAGCCACGGCGGCGGCATGCCCTCTCGCTTCTTTAATAAATCGCGACTGGCTTCGCCCATCATTTCGAGCGCCAGGCCTTCGACAATCAGCGGTGATAATTCATCGGCTTTCCGAAATTCATCATAGAGACGCAGGGCCAGACGCGGCAACCTGCCGCCTTGAAAATCTTTGGGTTCATTCAGCGAAAGGGGATGGGCTCGGATACGCGCCATCCACGCTTCGTTCATTTGAATATTGAAACAACGCGAATCGGTATGGAAATGGTCGGCGTGGGGTTCATCTGCGGGATGAAAAATCAGCGTCGCGGGTTTACAGGTGCGCGCCAGTCGGCCGTAGCTTTCTGTATAGGCTCCTTTGAGAACCAGGCAAAAGTAGGCTAGCTCATGTGAATGTTGAGGCAATTTGAGATTCGAGTTGTAAACGGTTTCGGTAAGCGTGAGTCCCGCCACGCTATCTTTACTGAGCGTGTCACCGTACCATCGTCCCGAGAGTAATTTCATCC
>JBIOWC010000540.1:0-2535 GCA_044868105.1 Blastocatellia bacterium | reverse complement strand
ACTCAACCCGACCAGCATTTCAACAGCCGCAACGTTATCGTTATCGCGTACCAAGCCAGTAATCCCGTTCAAGGTATTGAATAGAAAATGCGGATGCAGTTGCATCTTTAACATCTCCAACTCGGCGCGCGCCAACTGGGTTTCCAGTTGCGAGGCGCGTAGTTCACGCTCGCGGAATTGCCGGTAATAATCGAGCGCACTGCTGATCCCTAAAATCAACCCGTAAAACAGGGCGCTAAAGGGCAGATCGCGCACCCACCAGAAAATCAGCAAGGCGGACAGCTGACCTTCAGGGAGCGGTTGCGCGTCTTGCATAATCAACCAGTTGGCTGGCAACCCCACGACTGAATGGACGCCACATAAGAGGATGACCGCCAGCAGATGCACGGGAAGCGCGCGCGCGAGCCTGCCGCGTTCAAGCGGCAAACGGCGGCGCAACCCTAGCACCATCGGAACGAGCCCCGCCCACGCCAGCCAAATCGCCAGCTGATAGAGAAAGGTTCGCCAGGCATAACTCAAGGTCCCGGCCGGGGGCGGCCCGACGCGGCGTATCGGCGGCAACTGCACGAGAAACGTGCCTGCGTAAAACAGACCCAAGGCCAACCAAAGCAGAAAAAACAAAATCCAGATGGTCTTGCGCTTCGGTATGAGCCGGGCTGCAATGAGATTTGACAATGCGCTCTTCTCCCTCTACTCGGCGGTTTTGCCGGATTAAGGATGAACCTCGTTTTCAGCTACTGATTATTATCCGATTTCAATTGGGCCGTATGCCGTTTTGTGGCGAAACGTGCAGGGTTTGCCGTGAACTGCTGATTGGAGCGGCAAATGGTTGGCTAAACCGGTGGACGCTTCAGGCGAATGCCAGGTCTTGATTCAACCGATGAATTTGTAACCCACTCGATGCACCGTCAAGATGTATTCGGGTTCATTCGGTACATCTTCAATTTTTTGCCGCAATCGGGCGATGTGATTATCAACGGTTCGGGTAATCGGATAGTTTTCGTAGCCCCAGATTTTATCCAGGAGTTCATCGCGAGTGACGGTTTCGCCACGATGCCGGATGAAGTATTTCAGGAGTTCAAATTCACGCGGCGAGAGGTCAATCGCTTCGCCGTTTTTTGACGCCAGATATTTTTTAAAATTTAATTCAATATGGCCAAAGTTATAGCTTTCAAGTTCGCTCACCATTTTGGCGGCGCGTCTGAGATGGGCGCGCACCCGCGCCAAGAGCTCGTTAATGCTGAACGGCTTGGTCACATAATCGTCCGCACCGATTTCAAGACCGAGGACCTTATCAATCTCTTGCCCGCGCGCCGTCAGCATAATGATAGGACTTTCTACACCGATGCTTCTCAGTTCGCGACAAACATCCAGTCCGCTTTTTTTCGGCAGCATCACATCGAGCAAAATTAAATTCGGTTTGTCTTTCAAAGCGCGACTCAGCCCCGCTTCGCCATCCACGGCGGCAATGACTTCATAGCCTTCGTATTCAAGATTATCCTGCAAACCGAGGATCATGCTCGGCTCGTCTTCAATGATTAAAATCTTGTGCGTTGTCATAATTTTCGCTCACTGCAAATCGGTCTTTAGCCGGTTTCTTTAAGCTCTCCTCGGTTGAAACCGATTTGGCGTCAGGCTGTTTGCCGGGCAGCGAGATAATAAATCGGCTGCCTTTGCCCGGCGTGCTTTCGACTGAAATCTGCCCGCCGTGCGCTTCAACAATGTGTTTGACAATGGACAGCCCGAGTCCGCTGCCTTTGGTGTCGTGCACCAGGCCGTTACTGACGCGATAAAACTTCTCGAATATTTTCTTCTGTTCGGAACGCGGAATCCCGATACCGCTATCGGCAACTTCGATACAAAGGTTTTGGGCTTGCGCAAAGGCGCGCACTTCGATGCGCTTGGTTTCCGACGAATATTTGACCGCGTTGTTCAGCAGGTTAAGCAGCGCCTGGGCAATTGCATCGCGGTCAAGTGCAACCATCGGCAAGTCCGGTTGAATATCGGTGGTGAGTTCAAAGCCGGCGCTGATGATTTGGTATTCGTAACTTTTGAGCACCTCTACGATAACCTCTGCGAGACGGGTTTCGGTGAAATGATATTCGCGGCGTCCGGCTTCAATTTTGGAAAAGTCCAAAATGTTGTTGATGAGTTGCGTCAGGCGGCGGCTTTCATTATTGATGATTCGATAATATTCCTGGGCTTTTGCCGGACTTTTGACGCGCCCGAGTTCAAGCGTTTCAGCAAACAATCGAATTAAAGAGAGCGGGGTCTTGAGTTCATGCGAGACATTTGAGACAAAAGCCGATTTCGCCTGCGTGAGCTTGATTTCGCGGGTGATGGCTCTCAGCGTCAAAAAGATTCCGCAGATGAGCAGTCCGAAAACCAGGCCGTTAATAATCAGGTTTTGGCGGAAATTGTTTTTCGCCAAATCATCAAGGGTGATGTTTTTGTAGCTGACGACCAATTCATATTTGGGCACGATGGGCGCAAACGGGATGGCGACTTCATAATTTTTTACATCCGGGCGACTGG
>JBIOWC010000539.1:0-4415 GCA_044868105.1 Blastocatellia bacterium | reverse complement strand
TTATTTAATCAAGGTTCCGGTGCGCCACCAACGCGAACGCTGAAAGATATTTTTATTCTTCGCTTCTTCGCTTTTATCTAGCGACCAATAGACAAACATCGCCCGCCCAACAATATTTGAGCGTGGCACCGTACCCCAATAGCGACTGTCCTGGCTGTCATCGCGATTATCACCCATGCAGAAATACTGGTCGCTATCATATTTCCCGTCATTATTGCGGTCATAGACCTGTCTGAGGTCCGGGTTGTTTTTTATATCATCCGGTATGGGGTCGCCTTTCACGGGAATTTTGAACGGTTGTCTTACCCCATATTTTGCATCTTCGCTCATGCCAAAATAGGCATCTTCTTCGACATAATACGCTGTCCATTCAGCTCCCGGCGGAGCGGTCTCTTCCGATAGCACTTCTAGTGATGCGCCTTGATCTATTGTCCGCCCGACAAAGGCGCGACGTTCCGGCAGCTCTTGTCCGTTAATAAAAACTTTACGCTTTTGTTGATCAAATTCAATGGTCTCGCCCGGTAGCCCAATGACGCGCTTAATATAGTTGGTTTCCGGCTCCAGCGGATATTTGAAAACCGTGATGTCGCCGCGTCTCACCTGGCGCGCCGGCAGTATCGGCAGGTTGAAATAATCTGTCGAACCGAAGAGATATTTATTGACCAGCATATGGTCTTGCACCCAGATAGTATTTTTCATTGAGCCGGTGGGCACCTTGACGGCTTGCACAATGAAGGTCATCCCGAAGAGCGCCATGATCAAAGTGACGACAGCCGATTCAAAATACTCCCGAAAAACGCTCTTATGAAAAGTCGGCTCTTCAGGTTTTTCTTTCGCCTCTACTTTACGTTTCAAATCCTTGTATTCTTGGGCATCCACTTCACGAACACTCGGCGGCTCGACCTGGGCTACCGATTCTTTCACGTCTGTGTCCAAATTATCACTCATAAAATCATCCTGAATTAATTTTGATAACGGTTCAAATCGTCTTCAACAATACCATCCTTTGCACCCGTTTCACCATCAACCGGAAACATGGATTCGTCAAAGTTGAAATAGTCGAAAGCCGGCAACTCGCTGCCTGCGCCGGAGGTATCGGCTAACTCATCAACCAGCGCCACCAGCGACCAGACCGACTGGTCTTCCGACTCGTTGACGTTGCCGTTGGTTGTCGAAAGCACCTCGAATTTGCCGGCTAAAATGGCGCGGACTTTGGCAACCGTGTCGAGTGAGGTGAGCGCCGTTTGCGCCGCTTCCTGTTGCGCATTCTTGATGCTGCGACCTTCGCCCGAAGCCAGGGCGTATCCGGCGACCCGTAGTTCAATGCGAAAGGTGCGGCGATGGTCGGGCCCCAGGGTTTCCACGACGACATATTTTGGCGCCGGCGCTCCCATCGCTTGCAGTTTTTCCTGCAACGCCGATTTATAATCGGAACCAATCAATGAATGAGGGTCAATCGCCGAGACCTTATCGCGCATTTCGCGCAATAAGAATTTTTCCGCCGCTTGAATGCCGCCGTCCAAATAAACGGCGCCGATTAAGGCTTCGTAGGCATCGGCCAGCAGCGTACTCTTTTTTCTGCCGCCGGTCTTTTCTTCGCCGCGATTAAGCAAAATGTATTTGCCGAGTTCAAGCAATTCAGCCAGTTCAACCAGACTTGGCTCACTCACTAAATAGGCTTTCATCTTCGAGAGCTTGCCTTCGGCCAGCGTGGGATTGCGATGTAAAAGCCAGGCGCTGACGACCAGACCGAGAACCGAATCGCCTAAAAATTCCAGCGCTTCATTATGCTGACAGGTTTGACTGGTTTGTTCATTGGCGAATGAGCGATGCGTCAAGGCGCGATCTAAAAGCGCGCGAGAGCGGAACGAATAGCCGATTTTTTGCTCAAGCTCAGATAATAATTTTTCGCGTTCAACCGAAATCATAACGCCACAGGGCGAAGGAATCGCCACTCGCAACTATACCACAGAGATGATGGATTGGGGCAGTCAGGAGAAAAACAAGTAGTGGGTCAGTAAGAAATAGGTTGGTATTCGATGGGCGCTAAACAAGTAAAGTCTCGCCTAACGACAAGTAAACAGTGATCTCTGGACAAGTAAAAAGTTATCTTCTGATTAGACGGAAAAGGCGGATAAAGCGCCATCGGCTGGGGCGGATAAATCGCCATCCGTCTTTTCTGCCCCATCCGAAGATGACCTTGTCCCTGACGACAGACCGCCGTTCTATTAACGATAAATAATTTCATTCCCCTAATTTCTATCTGACCCATTACCGAAAAACAAAACCAAAAAGCCGGTGCCTCCGAAACTTGAGGACACCGGCTTAGACGGTTCGATGCGCTCAGACGCTTAATTGTTAGATGGCGGCGGCGTGCTCGGCACACCTGGCTTCATACCTTTGATATGTTCTTGAAAGCCATCTGCCTTTTCATCGCGCAGGAATTTGTACCAATCCAGCACGGTTTTCTCTACGTCGGCGCGCGTCTTGTAATTAGTGCTTTCATTGAGGGCTAGAAAATGTCCCCAGTAATCAACCAGCACTTGAGCTTGGGCTTTCAAATCATCAAGCGCCGTTTTGACCTCAGGTTTCGGCGGGTCTGCGGATTTGTCAGCCTCCGAGAAAGCTTCATATTTTTTGGAGGCCGCATCGACTTTGAATTGATGCATGAAACCGAGTTGATAATAGTTGAAGGTGTTTGACGCATTGTCATTGACGTCGAGCGAGATGGCCTTCTTGTAATACTCTGTGGCTTTGTCATAGTTCTTGGCGTTTTGCTCAATGACCGCCATCGTTTGGTTTAAGAATGCCAGAAGCGAGTTGGTTTTTTCTTTACCCACACCGGTTGGCAACTTGCCGCCTTCGATTAATTTCGCCGCCCGTTGACCGAAATCCATGGCGTCCGCGGCGTGCGAAAAATTCGGTGGTGTCGCCGATAGCTCTTTGGTGCGAATGTCATAGACCAGGGTCCATAGATAATCAATGTCCTCGGGGGGATTTTCTGCCAATATCTCTTTGCCGATGACAATCAAGTCGTTGATTTTGCCTTCCGTGTGATATTGGTTAAAAAGGTTTTTGCGCGCCTGAGGAATATATTTTTCTTTCAGATAAGGAACTTGCGCTTTGGTATCAGAAGCGCATTTTGCCACTAACTCTTTAGCTAAACTGAGACCTAGAACATAGTCTTTTTTGCCATACGCGTCATACCATTTTTTATAGAGGTCGCCGCATTCATCCTGCGCGGCGGCAAAAGGCACAAACAGTGCAAGCATCAGCCCAAGTGTTGCGATCAGATTGCTAAATTTTTTCATGTCGTGACACTCCTTACGAAGAGAGGATTTTTATCACCGCGTGCCCGCAACCAGCTTTGCCGCACACGCTTTATTGCTTGAATTTTTAGCGCTGAATTTGAGCAACTTCACTGGCGTTAAACCGAAATCATCACGCCCGCAAGATAAGGGAAATCGCCTCTCCCAATATACCATAGATAAATTGCAGATTGCATAGTCATCAGCAAAATGAACAGCCGATGCTCTCTTAACTAGAGAGAGCATCGGCTGGAAAGATCTGCTTTAGCTTTATCTACAGTAATTATTTTAAGGTTGAAGAGGCATTGCTCGATGAACCGTTAGCGGCGGTGCCATTCTTATATTTGGCCATCCATTCATCAAAGCCATCCAGTTTATCGTCGTGACGGAATTTATAAAGGTCTTTTACCGTGGTCTCCACATCGGTTCTGGTTTTGCCCCACTTCGTGCTATCCGGGATGACTAAAAATCTCGCCCACGCATCGAGTACCAAATCGGCTTGCGCGTTTATCTTTTCCAGAGCTGCTTTGGTTGCCGGGTCGTCAGCATTATTCCTGGTGGCTTCTGGCAGTTTCTCAAATTCGGTGGTCGCTTCCGCATATTTGGTTTGATAAACAAGTCCGATTGCCAGATAGTTCTGCGCGTTCAATAGCCCGTTGGTTGGGTCAATAGAAGAGGACTTTTTGTAGAGCTCCAACGCCTTGTCGGTGTTTTTACTGTTGCCTTCAACCATCGCCTGGGTCTGGTAGTAGTAAGCGCTAAAGGGTTTGGCTTTATCGGCGGTGACCAGCGCCGAGGTCTTACCCGCTTCAATCATCTTATTGGCTTTTTGAATGAATTCCGTGACCTCTGCACTATGTGAATAGTTCTTCTTTTCTATTTCATTGGTGCGAATATCCACGATGAGCAGATGGAAATAATCAAGATTATCGCCACTTTCGGTGAACTCTTCGCGGGCGTATTTAATTTCGCCGCCAATGTTATTCGCTTCTTTCTCTTTATTAAAAAGAATGGCTCGCGCTTTTCCGCGATAACCTTTCAAATAGGTGGCATATTGGCCACTGGCAAATTTATCTAAATACTCTTTTGCTAAATCGTATGCTTTAG
>JBIOWC010000538.1:0-2047 GCA_044868105.1 Blastocatellia bacterium | reverse complement strand
GTTGCTCCCTCGCTTTTTCATGGTTGTGATTTGCGGTGTACGTCTTGGCTTTTTAATGGCCATTCGGAAAATCCTGTCCTTGGCTAAGCCTCGCTTTGCCAATCCCTTCAAGCTGATTGAGCGGATAACTATCACGGCGCTTTTTCTGCTTGCCGGTCAGCTCTTTGCTCATAACAGCCGCGCCGATTTATTGAGCCTTGAAGCCACGCTCAACGATTCAAAAGCGGCGCGCGCGCGATTCGATTTTGCGGAGTCGCTTCATTTGTTAAGCCAAGCCGCAAAATTTCACAAATCCTCGGCCGCGTTGTTTACCGAATACGGTAATTTGTACCTTGATGCGGAAGCTATAGACCAAGCCGAATCCTATTTTAATAAAGCATTAATGATTCAGCCTTCGCACGAAGCGGCGATGGTCGGTCGCGCCGGGGTTGATTTACTGCGCCGCGATTATACGGGCGCCGAGACCCGGCTGCGCGCCTTGCTTGCGAGAAATCCGCACAGCGCCTTCATCCGCACGGCGCTCGCCAGAGTTTTATTTGACAGCAATCAAACCGATACGGCGGCCGCAGAAGCCGAGCGCGTCATGGCTACGGACAACGATAATAAAGACGCGCTCTACATTCTCGCTTTCGTCAAAGCGACCCAGGGAGAGGTGAAAGAGGCGCGCACCCTGGCACGCCGGGCGCTTGAATTGGACCCCTGCAATCCGAACTTGCGCCGCTTGCTTTCGCAATATGTTGACGGGCACGCGGGTTACACGCAAAAGGTTGCGCGCGCCGCAACTCAACACTTTGAAGCGGGACGCGCGCTTAAACAGGCGGGGGATTTTTCAGCGGCCGCGCAGGCCTATGAACAGGCCTTGACCATCGAGCCGCGTTATTATCGCGCGCTGATTTCGCTTGGCGATGTCTGTTTGCGGCGCGGCGAATACGAACGGGCGCGCGCCTTAGCGCAAACCGCGCTTACGGTTGACGCCGATGGTGCGAGCGCGCATCTACAGCTCTGTTACGCCAACCTGGGGCTTCGCGAACGGGCGCGCCTCGCCATCGGCGCAAAGGATTTCGCAGCAGCGTTTTTCAAACAGCCGGCGCCGCCCAGGTATGCGCTGACGGCAGAAATTTTTCCCAACTACAAAAAGCTTGAGGCCAGAGAGCAACTGGTGATTGATATAGCGGTGGCGCCGCTCGCCGGGTTTTTGCCGGTGCTGGCGAACAAACGAGCGCGCCATTATTTATTGGCGTTTGATGAGCGCGCCAGTGAAATCGCCGGCGTTGAAGATGTCGAGCGCGAGCGCACACTGGATGGGCGGTTCTTTGCGAGTTTGCGCGGCGTGGGCGGGCGGGTAACGGTTTCAGGCGTTGAATATATTGAAATGGCGGCGCGCGGCGGCTATCACACCATCGCCCATGAATTGGCTCATCAAGTGCAGATGATTGCCATGGAGCGAGAGGATTTGAATGCCATTCATCAACTCTATTTAGCGGCCGTCAGGGATAATCGGGCGCTCGATTATTACGCGGCATCGGATGAGCTGGAATATTTTGCGCAAGGGTACGAAGCCTATATTTCCCTGGTGAAGCGCCCGGGAACCGGGATGACGGCGCGACATACAAGAAGCGAACTTTGGGCGCGTGACCCGGAACTCTACCGCTTTATTGAAGGCTTGACCCGGCGGTTGCAAGCCGGTCAGATGACAAAATAGCGGCGCGCAAACAAGAAACTTGACAAAAAATATTTTTGCGTGGGATTATCGCACTTGGAGCTTTTCCCCTGTAGATTGCAACCTTATTCACCGTCTCATTCATCAATGAGGTTGCTCGAATTCGGCACAGAAAACTAAAAGCAGTAAAGCGTGTGCGGCAAGCGTCGTTGCAGGCACGCGATGATGAAATTTACCTATTAAAAGGAGTATCACCTACATGAAAAAGGTTATCACACTGATGGCAATGCTCGGGGTATTACTGGCATTGTCCGCGTCTTATGCCGCCGCGCAGGATAGAGATGAGAAGACAGTATATGGAGAATGGTATGCTGCTTATCAAGCCAA
>JBIOWC010000537.1:0-2938 GCA_044868105.1 Blastocatellia bacterium | reverse complement strand
AGCGCCGCGCGATTTGCGCTATCGGTCGCAAGCGCCATATCCGTGAGGTGCAAGGCCTCGACCTCCGCTCCGGCTTCGGCCTTTTGCATCGCAAGTTTGGCAATCGCATCAGCGCCGCCTGCGAGTTTAACCACGTCCGCATAGACTGAGGACGCCGGCTTTTCATACATCGTCGCCGGGTTTAAATCGAAATAGCCGACATAGCCTTCGTAAATCCCCCGCACAGACCAGCTCAACTTCCCATACCCTTCGCCGACATCCAAAGCCGTTGGCAATTTGATTTCATTCATCAATGTCCAGACATCTTTGCCGGCATTCATTCCCTTCACCGTCTCATCGTGAACATATTGAATCGCATCGCGGTAGCGCGTCAGTCGCTTCACAATCTCGGCCTGCCCTTGAACCGGTAAGCCCTGCGACGGCAAAACGATTTCGGGTTGCAGCGCCAACACTTTATTTAATGAATTGATGTAATCGAGCGCCGGTCGTTGCTCGGTGCCGCGCAAGGTATAGATATTGGGGAACGAATCGTAATAGTTATCACCAATAAATGCGGCTTTATATTTCGGTATCCAGACCGTCAGGTGGTCAGGCGTTTCGCCAGGCGTGCTGAAGATTTCGAACTTCACGCCGCCGAGTTCAAATTCATACTTGTCATCAAACAATATTGTCGGCTCAATCTTGGCCCCGTAATTTCCCGCCCAGGCGGTCGGTTCGGGAATCTTCAAGGAAAACTGCGCGGCATTGCGGCGCGCATAAAAGCCTGCGAGCCGCGCTTGATAGTTCTCAAAATCTACGTGCTTTTTCTGCGCGATGATCTGTGTGCCCGGTTGTTTCCACGCCGATAGGCCGCCAATGTGGTCGCCATGTCCATGGGTGAGAATGATGTATTTGACGGGAGCGTTGCTTTCGGCGGTAAGTAGTTGTTTATGTCGCGCCGCATTAAACGGCATTGACGTATCAATGATGACATTGCCCGCCGGCGTCGTCACCATAAAGGTATTGCCGAACCCGATAGCTTGATAGATGGCCTCACCGATTTTCAAAGCCTTTTTCTGATCCTGGCCCGTTCTCAGCAAGACCAACGGATTATCGGCCATTTGCTCTTGTTGCGGGTGGGCGAACGTCAGGGTAAAAGGCACAAGTAAGAGCGTGACCAGCAAACCACTGTTGATTCGTTTCATCTGCGCTACCTCTCGGATTTAAGTTTGAGTTTTAAGAACTCTGACAGAAGTGAATCATTCTAAATTTCACGGTGAATTTCCCCACGGATATTGCGGATACCGCAGACGTATGCGGATTCCCATTGGTCAAAAAATCCGCGTTCGTCTGCGGTATCCGTCGCATCAGCGGGGAAATTCAAATTTCAATACGCGCCCGGTAGGTTCCCGTGCGCTAAATCATCGCCTACCAATCAACATCATTTACTGCCCAATCGGTTTCACGGGCGCAGGATAAATGCCCGCCTCGGCCAGCTCTTTCAATAACGCGGGCAACGCATTAATCAGCGCATTGGCCTCTTGCACGGCTTTTTCGAGCAGCGGACGAATTTCTGAAATTTGTCGCGTTTGCGTCTCGGTTGGTCGCGATGTCGAGTTCAT
Source organism: Blastocatellia bacterium (assembly GCA_044868105.1). GTDB lineage: Bacteria > Acidobacteriota > Blastocatellia > UBA7656 > UBA7656 > JBFMDH01. The sequence continues at coordinate 1,337 of JBIOWC010000537.1, read as the reverse complement.
AACTCCGCCCTTCAAACCGCCGAATCGAAAGCGCAGGTTCTCATTGGCGCGTTCAAAGTTTCCGGTTTCAAAAGGATTTTGCGCGCCGATGCCAAACCGTCTGCCGACCGGTTCAAACTTCTTCGAGAAATCTTCGACTTTGGTTTTGATTGCCGCCGGCGCATTGGCGTTATCTTTGAGGGCCTGTTGAATGGCGCGGATTTTTTCATTCACTTCGCCGACCCGTTCAGCCGCTTCGTTCAAGGTTTTCTGCAACCGATGAAGTTCTTTTGCTGACTCAAACCAAACCTTACGGTCGTCGGCAGAAATCTGTATTTCCGGGTCGCCTTGCACCGTCAAGGAATTGGTAGCGACGTCTTTACCATCCACTTTCAAGGTCACTTGATACGTGCCAGGCAAAACGAAAGGTCCATCGAGTCCGCCGCCGCCAAATCCACCGCCACCTTGTGGCGCGCGCGGACGCGGCAATGGTTCAACGCGCAAATCCCAAAGCACGGTGTTAATCCCGGCAGCAGTCTTATCTTTCACGCTGTCTCCCGTGAGTTCCCGCACCACACTGCCGGAAGCGTCTTTTACCGTGAGCGATAAATTTTTTGCGGCGGCTTTTAAGTAATAAGTGAAGGCCGCGCCGTTATTAGCGATTTTACCTAAAAACTGCATATCGCCTTCAAATTCGCGCGACCGGTCGCCGGCCAAATTCATCTCGGTCGCCGGGCGAATATCGAACAAGTGGGCATCCGTCCCACGCGCTTTGGCAAATTGCTGAAGCGGCGTCAGATCATCCAAAATCCAGATGCTGCGCCCGTGCGTCGCTAAAATCATCGCGTTATCACGCGGGTGCAGAGTGATTTCATAAATCGGCACGGTCGGCAAATTCGCCTTCACGCGCAGCCACTGTTTGCCCCTATCAAACGTCACAAACAATCCGCTCTCGGTTCCGAGATACAGCACATCGGGGTTTTTCAAATCTTCGGTGATGGTGCGCGCCACCTGTCCTTTCGGCAAATCACCGGCGATGGATTTCCAGCTTTGCCCATAATTGTTGCTCACATAAACGTAGGTGTTGAAATCGTTCAAACGATGTCCATCGAAGGTTGCATAGACGGTCGCTTCATCGAAACGCGATGGCTCGACGCGCGAAACATAAGCATTCTTTCCTAAATCGGGAACCTTTGACGTGACATTAGACCAGTTCGCTCCGTCATCCCGCGACACACTCAGTTGCCCGTCGTCAGAACCGGTGTAATATAAACCGGCTTTTTTCGGCGATTCATTAAAGGTGACCAGGTTGCCATAAGAACTCACCCCGTCGTGTTTGGCCAGCGCGATGTCTTTGC